>NZ_JAJEPS010000010.1:0-115340 GCF_020686965.1 Hominiventricola filiformis
CAGGTCTATGGAGAACTGAGTATTATGTACGAAGGACGCTTACCTGAATAATCAAAAGACAGCTTAAAAAGACAGGCGGGAAACCGCCTGACCTTGACATGCCTGTAAGCAACTGTTATATATAAAACAAGGGCGATAAGCCTAATCCGTAAGCTTATTGCCCTTAATTATCATAGAAGAATTCATATTATTTTCCTATCCCATAATCCACAAAACTGTTTGTTATCATTATATCCTATTAAATTAGGGATTACAACAATCCTGTGGGTTCTTTCGGGCTACCTCTCCATCAATTCTCTGCTGTCTGTATCAGAATCTTTTCCGTTGAGCTGAATCCATTTTATTTAAAATAAGTAAAATCCCTTGTATCTTGCTGTCAGATATGCTATATTGAAAACATAAAAGAGGAAAAACAACCGCCCACAAGGGGTTGGCCTCGATTAGTTAAAGAATTTTAAGAAATTCCACCCCGCACTCAGCCAAAGTTTTGGGGTGGTTTTTCTATGCCATAAACACTATCTGATAAACGTGAAAACGAATGTCAGTAATGCCAAAATGAACATTCCAAAGGCCATGAGATCCTTAAAATCAAAATGTTTCATCAGCACCACCCCCATCCTATGTAGAATAGAGGTCAGCCACCCTGTAACACGGTTGTTTTCCTGTCTTCAGCATAACATATCTTTTTCTGTTTCACAATAACAACATTCTGTTTTGCATACATTTTAACGTGCTGCATGCTTTATTTGTTGCACCCATATTCCACTGTTCATCTTGCCATATTTTTGAGATAATTACTCTTTAAAAACGACACCTATCGCTTCTATTACCACCCTGGCTTTTGTCTCCTTTACCAGATTCAGTAATTATATATTACTACCTTTTTTGAACTCATACAAGCTGCCAGAAAGGCCGTGCACATTCCCGTGCGCGGCCTTTTCCAACCCTGTTTTATCTCATATTTTCTTTTCTTCTTCTGTAAATCACAGCTCCTGCTGCCATGGCACTTACCAGTGCAAGCATTGCCCAGAATATCAGTGCATTGCTGTCATTGGTCTGTGCGCTTGTTACCGTCGCTGCATCAGAAGATGCTGCTGTAACAGCAACTACTGTGGATTCAGAAATCGAAGAAGAACTTCCGGAATGTTTATGTTTCTTCTTGGAAGTATTCTTCTGATCTATTGTTGTGTTCTGAGAATTCTGATCGTTCTTGTTCTGATCTCCTGAGGTAATCTGTAAGTTCTGATTATCCTTATTCTGGTCATCTTTATTCTGATCATTCGGATTCTCTGCAGACTTATCAATCTTTGCCCATGACAGAGCGATCGGAAAGAGACTGTTAAGCGTCATCTCAATACCGTCATCAGTCAGAGTCAGGGACGGGATCTCCACGTCTCCTGCGCGGTACTGTTTTCCATCACTTCCGGTACGGCTCATGGTCAGCATATTCATTGCCAGGAATGCATAATCACTTGCATTGGTATCTTCCGGATAGAGAATAGTGACTGTTACGCCAGCTGCCGGGAAATTCTCATCTGTTACTCTGTCCCATACACCATTTGCAGCTTTATTAAGAAGTAGGACATCATAAACTGCCATATTCTGCTTCTCCGGTGTCTTACCGTTCAGCTGTTTCTCACCTAAAAGTGATTTCATATGGTTAACAATCTTCTCCTGTGTATTCAGGTTCGGATTTTCAGCCATCGCTCACGTTTAACCGCCTGGGCAGATAGGTTTGTCTTTGCCAGCTCTGCCCAGTGGCTGGCTTTCTGATACTGTTTTTAAGCTTTTTAGGCTGTTTTTCTGTGGATTTTCCCGGGACGACGGGCAGATAGCCACAGAAGTTCCCCTGGCACCCAACTTGCTTATTCTTTGTGGGTGCCAGAGCCGTTGCTGGCTCTATCTGGCCAAAACGTCTGCTCAGGACAGGATATTCACTGGATTTTGCAGTGCGTCCGGGCAGAGCAACCTCTAACATCTCTATCTGCCCAACCGCCCGGACGCGTCGAGCTCCAAATGGCAAACACAATCCCCGGCATCTTCATCTGCCCAGCCACCCGGACGCACCGCTCTCCAAATGACAAACACAATCCCCGACAGCTCTATCTGCCCAGCCACCCCGACGCACCGCTCTCCAAATGACAAGCACAATCTATTCTGACATCAGCCCCACATAATAACACCCGGAGCAGACATTTCAGGATCTGCTCCGGGCATATATCATTTCGTTATTCTTCCATAAAGTCAAACAGGCTGACCTGTTCCATCTTAAAATCCGACAGCACCAGTCGTTTCACTTCCTCACCTTTCATATGGGTTGCTTCCACTCTCTGCACGCCGTTGCGGATGCTGGATTCGAGGAGTTTCACCACATAGATGTTATCGAAGCGGTTATAGATGGAATCTCCGCCGAGGCCGGAGAGGCAGATAAGCTGCGTATTGGTCTTCTTTGCCATCTCCATAAGTGGTTTCAGCAGATGCTCTGCGTTGGTCTGAGCAAACGGGTTGTCCATGATCAGCACTTTTCCTTCTTCTCCTGAGCTGAAGAGATCGGTCTCATCTCTTCGCATATAGCTTAAGAGACAAGTCAGGATGACAAATGCAGACAGAAAACCTTCACCGCCGGAGTTGGCGGAGACTTCTGACCAGGAGATAGGAACCTCCCGCTCTGCTTCGATCTTATAGAGCTTGATCTTCACATTCTGAATACCCACGATATCGTCATAGAGTTTTCTTGTAGTGATCATTCTTCCCAGAAATTCAGTCAGGTTTCCATTTTTCTCAATCGTCTCTATTCCCATCTTTACCACATGTTCAAAATAGTCATGCAGTTTCAGTCTGAAATGTTCTTTCTCGGTTTCCCAGTCGGGAACCTGAATACGAAGCATTTTGAGATTTCTTCCGCGCACCGTAATCGTTGAATTCCGGTCAATCATGCCGATATTGGCATTGATCTGCTCCACATATTCCAGAAACGTCATTTCCAGATTCTTCTGTTCATCGTCAATATGTGCCAGATCAATCTTCAGTTTTTCCAGCTGGTTCTCATACGCCATCCGGTTCATCTCGAATTGCTGCTTAAGATTCTGCGGATTTCCTGTCTGGGAGAGCAGGCTGTCAAATGTCTTTTTGAAATAGTCATCCGCATACTCTTTTCTGGATGCCATATCACGAATCAATTCTGACAGATTCATTCTGCAGTTTTCCAGTGATTTGGAAATCCCGGTTATCTTTTTACGGATTTCTTTCTGGTATTCTTTGATCGTGTCTATTTCTTCCGTCCTAATATCCGGAATATGCTCTCCGATGGCCGTAAGTTCTTCTTCATTTTCCAACGGCAATGATTCATCCGCATATTCTTCCACGCCTACTGCCTGTATGGACAGTTTTTCATTCCGCTTCTTCAGCTCATTCTGTTCTTTTTCCAGCACTTTAAAATCATGTTTTCTGAGATTCAGGCGTTTTTCAAACTCGGTATCTGTAATTGTCTTCCGTTCCGCCGGCTCTTCAAAACCAGTCTGTTTTTTCAGATCTTCCATGCAGAACCGAATACTGGTCTCGCAGGATTCAATCTTACGTTCCAGTGTCACATGAGCTTCACTGGCACGGTTCCACTCTTTTTCTGCCTGCTTTCTCTGGCGTGTCCAGTTGTCATACTGTTCTTCAGAGAAAATCAGATTTTCATATGCAGATGCAGGAATTCTTCCATCTTCATTTTTTCGATCCAAATCTTCCTTTTTCTTATGAATCGTATCCTGAAGCCATTCCTGGTCACCCTGAAATTCTTTAATGCTTTTCGAAATTTCTTCTGTCAGTGCACGGTATCTGGCTTCCAGTCTTGCAGGATCTGTGATTTCTTCTTGTTTCAGCACATCTGTTTCTGCATAATTTGCAAATTTCTCTACTTTTTTCTGGAAACTCGTTACCTGCTCCTGACAATCCCTGATCTGCATCTGAAGCCCGGCTTTCTGCTCTCGCAGTTCTTCGATAGAAGCCATCAGTGTATTCTGACGTCCGGTGAGCTGTTCCTGATCCTGCTCAAGTCTTAAGAGACTTGCCCGGTCTGTCTCGTACTGCTCATATTTTTCACAAAGCATTTCAAAGCGGCGTTCTCTTGTCTCCATCTGCAGAATGGTCTTCTTTAAAGTTTCCAGCAGTTTTTCAATCTGTTTCTTTTCTTCTTCATGATCTTTTCGTTCCTGTCGAATTTCAGATATCCGTTTCTCCAGCTTTAGTCTTTGTTCTTTCTGAGTCTCCAGTTCGTTTTCCGTCTTCTGATACAGTTCTGTACTGAATGTCTGCTGCTCCGTTACGCTCCTGTAGTCCCGGTAAGTTCTAAGATCAGCCTCTTTCTCTTCTACGAATTTTCGCAAAAGATCCATACTCTGACGAATTTCTTTTAAAATCTCTTCCAGTTCATCCGGATCGAGCAGGTGAGTATTGAACATCACATAAAAATGGACATTTCCAAATGTGGCAATCTTTTCATTTCCTGTCGTTTCCGCGGATTCCAGTTCCTCTTTGATCATAATAGGGATTGGAAAGCTGGTGTACAGTTCTTCTTCATTCTTACGAAATCGCTCAAATACATCCCTTTCCATAAGGACTGCATAAGGCAGAAATGGGTTTTTCTTCACCAGCTCCGTATTTTCCTGTACCGTTCTCTCATTTCTGGCAAGCCACTCCATACCATAGACAAGGTCAATTCCGTTCTGCTCCATATACGCGCGGATATTTGCCGGAAGTTCGGAAGTTTTTCCCTCTTTCAGCTGCCGGAAATGTTTGTCCTGCTCCGCTATTTTCTGAAGAAGACCGTTTCTGGCTGTATCCAGTTCCCTGATTTTACCATCCAGATGATCCAGAATCTGCACCTTTTGATCGATCTTTGACTCCTCCATGCCAACATATTTCATAATTTTTAGACGAACATTTTTCTGCTGTTCCAGATCTGTCAGTTTCTGCTGTGTCTGCTGAATCTGGTATGTTCTGTCATGGATTTTCAGGTCCGTGTCCGATGATTCCTGGGCAAGTTTATTTAAAATCTGCTCCAGATCATTCTTCTTACCGGAGGATCTGGCCAGCTGATTTTTTTGATTCAAAAGCTCTGCTGCCATCTCTTTTTTACGGATCTCCAAAAATCCTTCTTCATAAAATCCCAGTATATTTCTGTGGATACCGGCATCGAACTCTCTGTTAAACGCCTCCTCCGTCTCGTCATAATGTTTGATCTGACTTTTAAGACCGCCGATTTTTCCGCTCAGCGAGAAAAGCTGCTGCTCATTTTTCTTCTGCTCATCGACTGCGTTCTGTTCTTTTTCTGAAGCATTTCGATAAGCTTCCTCCTCTGCCGCTCTTTTGACATTCCAACGCTCTGTTTCCTGCGTATACCATTGATGCAGCTGATGACCGATGGTCTCGATCTCTTCTCTGGAATCTTCCGTTTTCTGCAGAAGCGCCTGAATCTTCTCATCCACCTCTGCTTTTCTCATCTCAAACTTTCGAAGTTCCTGATACAGCCGGTTCAGCTCACAGGTCAGCAGCTTTCTCTGCAGGCTGTCTTTCACCCCTGCTAGGCGGATCACTTCCTGTTCCTGATCTACCCGCTCTGCTACCAGCCCTGCTTTCTGATCCTCATAATCATAGATCTTGCAGGAAAGCTGCTCATAGACAATCCGTTCCTGTTCTTTTCTGATCTGCTCCAGCTTTTCCTGCACAGCTGCGATTTTTTCATCCAGCCCCACAGTCTCTGCCTGCAATGCCTTCACATAAAGAATCATCTCTGTTCTCAGATTGACAGCCGTCTGATCTGTCTGCATATAATCCTCTATTTCCTGCTGCAATGGTTTTGTATCTTCAAAATACCGCTCAATCATTCCTTTTCGCTGAATTTTTGTCTGATTGCTCCGGTACTGCTCCACAAACTGAAAAGAGAGCTTTCTAAATTCGTCAATCTTATTTTTTTCCTGATTCAACTTTTCCTCAATGGGACGCAAAAACCAGTTCTCCACCAGGTCTTTTTCATCTTTGGCATTCTGAAACAGTTCGGAAAGGCCGGACTCTTTCTGATTCACCTTCCGGATAATACTCTCCCATTCTTTGTTGTTAATCTGATACTGCCGGAGCGTGGCGAAATACTGGCGTCTTCCGTACTGGCTCGTCATATCATACAGACGGAAATCTCCTGTTTCTTTTTTACAGAGATCCTCCATGAGCGTTTTGCACTCGCTGAAACCTTTCAGAATCTTCCTGTTTCCATCCTGCCGGACCACCGGGATATTATCAAGATCATATTTGCAGGCATGGGAATAACTGCCGGTAAAGGTATACATTTCCAGCGCTTCCGCATCATTATCTTCTTTCTGATTTTTCCGTACCATCATGCCGGCCAGAAACCGGTCTCTACCATTGTCAAGCTGCCATTCCGTCATAAGAAATGTCGGTCGGTTTGTTGTAAAATAGCTTTTAAACGGCCTGTCTCCGAAATCACGGAAAGTACGGTTGACAAAAAGACTCACAATCATCTGCACCAGCACACTTTTTCCACCGCCGTTTCGCAGAGAAATGAGCGTATTTTGTCCTCCGAGATCGAACGTTTCGTCATCAATTTTGATCGTATTATTGTTGTAATTCAGATTTAAAATACGAATTCTCGATATCTTACTCATGTGCTGCTCCCAGTGCCTCCATGATTCTTGCGTAATTTTCTTTATTGAGGATCTTGTATTCCATAATATTGTCAAGCTTCGCAGTCGTCTTGATCATCTCATCCTCCGGGATAAAAATAATCAATCCCTGCCGGTCCAGAAAATTACAGATAATACTCACATAGCCTTCCTTCGTGTATTTCGACCGGCTTCCTGCCTCCACACTTCGGAGCGACTCATATGCCTCGCTCATGCTCTTATAATCCAGAACATTTTCATACATTTCTGTATAGAGGTTGGTGTCGTCCTGCTCACGTTCCTGCTCAAATGAAAGTCCCGTTTTTAGCCGCTCAGACACGATATTCTGCTGCTCTCCCAGCTTCAGAAATTCTCTCGACTTTGCCGTACTTCCCTGTCCGTCATAAAATTCCACCAGCAGGGTCAGGATCACAAACTGTGCCAGATAATAATCCCTGTCAGTGGCATTGGATTTGCAAAGTTCTTTCTTCAGATCCGCTTTGGTAAATCCCAGATATTTATTGTCAATATCCGGCATCAGATAGATCGTCGTACCATACCGTTCAATTTTGCAATCCGCAATCTCCGCCTGATTTTTCACCAGATTCATGACTTCCTCATGTTCCACATAAGCACGGTACAGGTCATTTACTCCTGTATCCAGATCGCTCAATGCCCCATGACACAGCAGGTAATAAAATATTTTCTGACTGTACGCAATTATCTCTGCTTCGTATGCCATCCTTATCTCTCCTCGTACCGGAATCCTATATTGGAACATTTAAAATTCCTGCGGTTTCCGAATTCATCCATCACATTTTTAAAATGTACATGCCCACCATCTTCGATTGGGAAGATCAGAATTTTCCCAATCTTCCGGAACTTCCGGTCTTCCATCAGACTGAGCAGCGTTTCATTGAGTACAAATCCATTCGATGCATCCATAAGATAGTCTGTCTGCTCTCTCTGAAGTGCCTGAATATCAATGGTTCCGGCTGTCAGAAATTCAATCATCACTTCCCGGAAAATCTCAGCTGTCGGGAGCAGCCGGTTCCACGCCTCCTCATCACACCCGGTATTGAGCGTCTCCAGCGTCAGCTCTCTGTGCTTTAAAAGCTGCTCAAGAATTGTACTTACGCAGCCTTCGTATTTCTTCATTCGCTCTAATCTGCGCTGTTCTTTTTCCCGGCTATATGCTTCTTCATCAAAATCCAGCTCCAGATCTTCATCCTCCGTTCCGGATTTTTTAAGCTTTTTCTGATATTCCAGCATTTTCTCAGGATTAAAGATTTTATTTACCTGTCCGATGAACAGTGGATTAAACACTTTATCAATATTCTGCAGTAGGGATACATCCTTCAAAATCACATCATAGACATCACTCCGAAACGGAAAACGCTGTACAAGCGTCATATTGGAGTAATTTTCCAGTTCCTCGTCATACAGTTTCTTCAGATCAAAATGCTGTCCGAGAATCCGTTGATGCTCGTCCAGAGTTCTCGTCAGATATCTGCCAATGGTACGGAGATTATTGAGATTATCCTTTTCTTTTGCAGTAAAATCTTCCGCATTCATCTGCTTTTCTTCAAACTCACCAATTTTTTCATCAATAAACTGCCGATGCAGTCGAAATTTTTCCCTTGTTTCTACGACAGTACTGATATTATCCTCCACCAGCTGCCCGTATTCTTCCACCGAGTAGGACAGTGCATTTCTCCGGACTGACAGAATCGCTTCCTCAATCTTCTGGCTCTGTTTTCTGAGCTGACCGAAAATATTTTTAATATCGTCCACTGCCCGGTTATAATCTGCCTTTTCCAGATGGAGTTTGAACAGCATTTCATGAATGGACAACTTCAGATTATTTTCCATCTCCATGGTTGCCAGCACCATATTATATCCTTCATCTGTCAGATAGTACGAAGTCCTTCGAACACCGCTGTCCAGGTACACCACTTTGTTGTCAATATACCGGATATTGATGTCTTTGTATGTCCGTTCTTCATAATCAAAAGCCTTAAAATACATGGAGGAACCGCCATTTCCAAGGATGTCTTCCACCATAAATCTTGCGAAATCCCTGCTCTGCTCAAAATTCAGCCTGTGGGCAAAATATTCATAACTGATATCTCCCACAAACGCTGCGATCTCATCCATGGTACAGTTTTCTTCCCTGAGCGAGTATTCCATAATAAAAAGAAGCAGTGTGAACAGCATATTCATCTGCTCATCCCGCGTCTCGATTCCATATTCTTTCCATAACTTTTTATCAAAACTGTTGCTACAGAGCACCGTATATCGTCCGACACATTTCATACGCTGCTCAAAATTTTTCAGAAAATCTGTCTCGTTCACTATTTTTCACCCATCACCAGTCATGTTTTATATAGGCTGCGCCGCCTGCACAGTCACCAGTCATGTTCGTTCAAAATTTCCTGTGGAATATATTTTCCGGAATTCAGGATTTCTTCTATCTGCGATCTGCAGACTGTATTGAAAGTCTTCAGGAATGCTGTTCCGATATTTGCGTTCTGCTTTTCTTTCATATCAGGAAGATTGTTGAAGCCTATTTTCAATGCCTTGTCCAGCATTTTCTCATAAGCTGACATAAAAAGCTGAATATCGACTGTCCACGCCATATCCGATCTTTTCTCCCCCGCTCTGTCAGTTCGTGGATTCCAGTTCTGAGCAATCAGATGCTCATAGATCAGGATTCCTTCATAATCAAGATCTCCGAAATAAAACAAGGTGTTATCTTCCAGAAAATAATTTTCCGCGCCATTGACATAATCCGCAAATGTCTTCCAAATGCCTTTTCCTGCTCCATAGATCACCGTACCAAATTCTGTGCCAAGTATCCGGTTGCTTCCTTTATTCATACATTGCCGGATATCAAAAAAAGTATCTTTATTTTCTATGATTAAAATATTCTGAGGGGATTGTTTGGAACAGGAATAATAAGAAAGAGGCTCTGATGTCTCATAAAAAGAAAGTTTTTCCGCCTCAATTCCTGCTTTTCTGCAAAACTCAAGACCGCCTTCCCTCTGGAAAAACTTTTCCCGGTGAAAAATCTCAAAGCTTCGCTCATTCATAGTCTCTTCCACTGCCAGCAGATCAGAATGATCTTTCAGATAATTGCTCAGGAGTTGAAGTTTTGACCGGTCTGCTTCATAAAGCTCCGGATGAGTTCTGTAATAGGAAGTATTGATCAGTGGATGATATTTGTACTTCAGTTCTTCATATATTTCTGTGAAATCCGGCTCTTCTTCCAGCTTCCAGAAACGGAGCGGCAGTGCCGGCTTTCTTCCATTGTTCTTTGCACACTTTACAGGCAGAAGTGCTCCACTATCAATAAGCTGTGCCACTTGCGCGCAAAGCTCCGGATAGTCCAGCTCCGGATACTCATTTATGATGTCTTCTAATTTCACTTTGCACTTCTTCATTGATGATGCCGCTCCCTTATCTCATAGTTCTGTATATCCCCAAATTCACGGACTCTTTTCGAAATTGGCGTATTTACTAATTTTGATTCTAACATTGAACGATTTGAATGACAAGCCGGTTCGGCAGAGATACCCATTTTTCATATGTAAAGTTCTCTAAAATGTCAATTGCCACATATGCTGCCCGGTTGGGCAGATAGGTTTGTCTTTGCCAGCTCTGTCCAGTGGCTGGCTTTCTGATACTGTTTTTAAGCTTTTTAGGCTGTTTTTCTGTGGATTTTTCCGGGACGACGGGCAGATAGCCACAGAAGTTCCCCTCACACCCAACTTGCTTATTCTTTGTGGGTGCCAGCGCCGCTGCTGACCCCATATCGCTAAAACACCCGCTCCAGGCACAGAAATCAGTCGAATTTGCACTACAGCCGGGCAGCGCAGGGATTAAAGATTCTATCTGCCCATTTGTTCAAATTCATTCTTTCTCATTTTCTGAAGACGATTCATTATTGTCTTCATCATAAAAATGCATGAGATAATCATACAGCCACCTGCACTGTTCTGCTCTATGATTCGCATTGAAACGCTCTATTTTGAAATCATTTCTCAAGGCCTCTATCAATATCTCATAAACATTTTTATCATCTTTGCTATATTCAATCGGGCAATCAATTTCATGCCGAATGCTCTGTGCATATTTTCTCCATGCCAGATGTTTATTCTTTGCCTTTATCATACCTTCCCATGCTTCATCACTGAAAGCAGTTGTTGTTACGTTATGGATTTCTATTTTTCTTAGCTCACACTCTGTGTCATACTCTTCTTTTTCAATCTCTGCCTCCAACAAAAAATGGATTCCTCTTTTTTCTTTCATAAAAACACAAACCATCTGTACATGATAGACATTCATCTTTTCTTCTTTTTCCACAAATGCGCTGATCGTTTGCAAATATATATTTTCCGGCGTCGAAACGGTCTGATCTACTTTTGTAGCAAGCTGCTCACAAATCTGTTTTCTAATTTTTTCATCCAGTTTTTTCAGGAGATCCGCTGCATCTCCCTGTGCAGTCAGCTGCAGTGCACTTAAAGATTCTCCGATTTCGAGCTCATCAGAAAGGTAGCCGAAAAATTTAGATAATGTCAGAAAATGTATCTGCCAAAATGGATTGGTTTCCAGAAATTCTTCCTGCAGTTCCTCTCGCAGATCATCAGGCTCATTCTTTTCTGATTTCCACCAGTCCTCCTTGGTATCATTGCTGATAAATAAAATGTGTGCCCGCTCTTTGTAAGCTGTTTTTATGATATCTTTCCAGATGATCAGATCACCATACTTTTCCGTACCGGCTTTTTCAATATCTTTATATCCCGGTGGGATTTCATTTCTATACCGGAGTTCCCCTTCCTGAATGATTTTCAGTTTCTCGGAAAAAGGGATTTCGCTCCCGACTCTTGATTGCTCCTTTAATGACTGTACAAATTGATATACTTCATCATTTTTCAGAAAATCCAGATCTGACTGAAACTGTTCTTCATGTGCATCTTCGTACGCTACTATCGTTTCTTTGATCTCGTCCAGTTTTCTTTCAATGTCTCTCTGCAGTTTTGTAATACCGCTGTAATTATGTTTCCGATATTCATTTGTCTTTTTCCGAATACTTTCTTTAAACCTGCTTGTCGAATCGTCCAGTTCATGCTTCATGATCTTGTACTTTTTCTGCTCATCCCCGCAGATTTTCTGCCGATTTTCCAGATATTCCTCATATACCCGATGTGGAATATACACCTTATCTGCAATCTTCTGAAATCCGGCAATAATGTCCCGGCTGACATTTGCTGGCTGTATAATTCCAGCAAAATATTGGTATCCAGCACAATCAGATGTCTTTCCTGCCGTATTGTTTTATATTCATCCCGTGTAATCATGTTTTCCCCCAGCTGTTCAAAGCATTTACTATTATTTTATTGTATCGAACATTTGTACGTAGTGCAACACAAAATTTCACGCGGAGATCGTTTTCCCTGGACACGCACTGCTCCGCGTCTTGCTTTCCTGTATGTCTCCTCCGCAATACAAAACAAGGCAAAAGACTCTTTCCCCGGACTCGCAGTTCAGTCACCACACAAAGCCAAACAAAAGGCTCTTCTCCTGGGCAAATAGAATCATTGCTATCTTCTCTGCCCAACCAAACGCTTTAAAACGCTGGCAAAGAGCTTATTACAAGGCTTTTTCGTGGTTTTTACCGGAGTTGTGGGCAGATAGCCGTAGAAGTTTCCCTCGCACCTAACTTGCTTTCTCTATATGGGTGCCAGGCCCTCTACTGCATCCATATAGCCAAAACACCTACTCCAGGCGCAAAAATCCGTCGAATTTGCACTACATCCAGGCATCACGGATTACAGCAGCTCTATATGCCCAATCACCCGAATGTCTGATCGCGAAACGAGGAGCCACAAGTCACGCCCGCCCGGATACATAAATTCTTAGTAGTTTTCCTTC
Organism: Hominiventricola filiformis; assembly: GCF_020686965.1. NCBI lineage: Bacteria > Bacillati > Bacillota > Clostridia > Lachnospirales > Lachnospiraceae > Hominiventricola > Hominiventricola filiformis. The sequence continues at coordinate 12,597 of NZ_JAJEPS010000010.1, forward strand.
CAAAACCGTTCAAATTTATTTCACCGATATAAAATACATGTATCACACAAAGGAGGGTATGTTATGAAAAAAATACTAAAATCCAAACCGGCCCTGATTGCCATTGCTGTATGTGTTCTGCTTCTTGGCATTGGCGGTGCATCAGGTTCTGACAATCAGGAATTAAAAGACCAGCTTACTCAGGCTACCGAGCAACTGAATGCCTCATCCAGTCAGAATGATGAGTTGTCACAACAAATCCAGGATCTCACTTCCACTGTAGATGAGCTGACGGAAAAGAATGAACAGCTTCAGGATGATCTGGATAGTGCGAATGCTCAGATCGCAGAACTGTCTTCACTGGAAAATCAGCAATCCGTCATTGATGATCTGAACAGCCAGATTCAGGAATTGAATGAGCAGGCTGCTGAAAAAGAATCTGAAATTGCCGATCTGCAAACGCAGTTAAATACAGCCAAAGCTTCTTCCGTCAAGAATAGTTCTTCTTCAACTTCTTCCGAAAAAAGCAGTTCTTCTTCATCAACCGCGGTTTCCAGTTCAGCAACTGTGCAGGAGTCTGCTCCCAGTACCAGCTATACGGTATACATCACCAAGACAGGGGAAAAGTATCATCGCGATGGCTGCCGTTATCTGAAGAAAAGTCAGATTGCTATTGATAAAGATGATGCCGTTGCCCAAGGTTATACACCCTGTAGTGTATGCAATCCATAAGTCCATAAAAAACTCCCTGCCATTTTTAGCTGGCAGGGAATTTTTATTATTGTCCGTCTTTCAAAAGTTTCACGCGGAGATCGTTTTCCCCGGACACACACTCTTCCGCGTCTTGCTTTCTTACCTATCCTCTCTTCCAAAGTGCTGGCATGAAAGCTCTGTCCCCCCGCGCCCGGGCAGATAGATCTGAACTAATCTTCTCTGCCCAACCAAACGCTCTAAAGCGCTTGTAAAGAGCTTATTGCAAGGCTTTTTTGCGATTTTTGCCAGGGTTGTGGGCAGATAGCCGCAGAAGTTTCCCTAGCACCCAACTTGCTTTCTCTATATGGGTGCCAGGGCCTCTGCTGACTCCATATAGCCAAAACACCTTCTCCAGTCACAGAAATCCGTCGAATTCGCAGCACATCCGGGCAGCACAGCTCATGGCATCTCTATCTGCCCAACCGCCCCGGATGTCTGCTCGCGTAACGGGTATCACAGGCCTCGACAAGCCTATCTGCCCAACCGCCCGAATGTTCTGCTCGTAAAACGGGTATCACAGGCCTCGACAAGCTTATCTGCCCAACCGCCCTGGATATTTGTTCGCGAAATGGAGGCCAAAAGTCACGACCACCCGGATGGTCTGTTCATTCTACTTAAAATACCGCTCAATTGTCTTTTCCACAGTCTCTGTATCCAGCGGATTTGCCTTTGTCTCATAAGTTGTAATCAATTGAATTGTGGGGATGATTCCATTTGCAATATAATTCTGCTGCTTGGCCATGGCACTTCGGACATAGGAGCTGTCATCTATTAATCCAAAATGCTCCCAGTAATAAATTTTTTCTGTTTTGGGATGCATAATTGTAAAATCAGGATAAACTGCAATCTCTCCCAGCTGCAGTTCACATTCATACCGAAATGGGATTCCATGCATATGCAGCAGCAATGCAATTAATGATTCTGATTTTGACCGTACGTAGATTCCTCCTGCTGTCTTGTGAATCAGCTGTTCCGGATATTTTTCATTTTGTTGATAAGGGGAGTTTAACCATTCCTGAATAGTCTGTGAATTGTCTGACTGAATGCCTGTAAGAAGTTCTCCTGATGCCGGAGAATCTGTCAAAAATAATTCTGATGGATCAGCAGTGGACGATAAAAGTTCCACCTCATAGTGCCGCAGATAAGCTTCTGTTGCTTTTTGCTCCCGAACAAGCTCATTGAGACGCAATGTCCAGTATTTCTTTTCCGCAAGCTGCTCTGCATATTCTCTTTTCTTCTTGGGGATGTAGGTCTGAATGCGACCATCACTGTGATACCATTTGATATACCTGCCATTGCGTGTACAGATAAGTTTGCCGTCCGGATAGGTCTGAAGCTTCCGGCGAATAGCGGATGTTTTCTCGTCAAGTTCTTTTCGTCTGTCGAGAACTTGTTGAACTAATTGAGTCATATACCCTCCTCTCAATTGTACAATGAGTTATTCTGTTTTATACATCTATTAAATCATATCTGCAACTGCTTGTAAACACAAATAATATTTCACGCGGAGATCGTTTTCCCCGGACACACACTCCTCCGCGTCTTGCTTTCTTATCTATCCTCTCTTCCAAAGTGCTGGCATGAAAGCTCTGTCCCCCCGCCCGGGCAGATAGATCTGAACTAATCTTCTCTGCCCAACCAAACGCTCTAAAGCGCTTGTAAAGAGCTATTACAAGGCTTTTTTGCGATTTTTGCCAGGGTTGTGGGCAGATGGCCGTAGAAGTTTCCCTAGCACCCAACTTGCTTTCTCTATATGGGTGCCAGGGTCTCTGCTGACTCCGTATAGCCAAAACACCCACTCCAGGCACAGAAATCCGTCGAATTTGCAGCACATCCGGGCAGCACAGCTCATGGCATCTCCATCTGCCCAACCGCCCGGGCGCACTTCGCTCCCAATGGGGTAAATCCCCGAATGTTCTGCTCGTGAAACGGGTATCACAGGCCTCGACAAGCCTATCTGCCCAACCGCCCGGATGTTCTGCTCGCGTAACGGATATCACAAGCCACTTCTCCCAAAAAAGCAGACACCAAACAAAACTGTCTCTCGGCAGTTCTGTCCGGCGTCTGTTTATGCCTGTTCTTTATTCAGGAATTTCCATACAGTGTTTAAATTTGCAGCCTTCGGGAATGGTTTCCGGCAGTTTGTCAAAGTAGCAGTTCTTAAACTTTACTTTTTCAAAGGTAATATGCTCCAGATCCAGTTCTTTGAATATACACCGGTCGAATACCACATCTGTCAGCATCACATTGGAAAGCTTCAGATGTGACATTTCACATTTCTTCAATCTCAGATTGCTCAGAGCAGTATCGGTGAACTGACATCCCAGTATGACAGATTTCACGAAGCGGAATCCTGCCATTACCGTATCATCCAGAATCACGCTCCAGAATGTGCACTCTTCACAGTGCCCAACTACCATTCGAAGACCGCTGCACCGGATATTGGTCAGCTTGCTCCAGAACCAGACGCTGGACTGAATATCGATCTCTTTCTTCAGTCCGATATTGGACAATCTGGCATTTGCGAAGGAACAACGGTACATTCTCCCTCCTTCGTATTGCCTGTTATTCCAGTATGAATCAAGAAATCTCTGTTCACTGCGACTAAGTTCTGCCATATATTCTAAAACAACCTTTCATGCCGGTTCTGTCTTGGATATGGTTTTTTCTCGTCAGTCAGTTCAACCAGATAATCCACACTTGTCCCATATATTTCTGACAGTCCCATCAGAATTTCTACCGGTACATGCGTTTTACCCGTCTCATAATCACCATATGTCTTCTGGCTGCAGCCAAGCTGTTCTGCCAGTTGTCTCTGTTTTAAGTCACGATCTTCTCTCAGATCTCTTATCCGCCTGTACACGCTCTTACACCTCTTACTTAACATAGCGTAAAAGCGCATGGCGAATTGATTTTTACCGGGATTTCCGGTAAACTTTTTTAGTTGTAACCTTTCGGCGGTTTTCTGCGGAAAATATCATCGCCAAACTTCACAAACAGTACCAGAAGTGCTGCTGCAAGCACGATCACTGCAATCGTAATCCACTGTGCTATGCTCAACATGCTTAAATTAAAGCATCTCACATTGATCCACATCTGATTGATGTTCTTATTACCCTCGTCGTCAAAATACAGCATGACCGCACTCCGGCTGATCTCTTCCTCACTGGGATACTGGGCAGAAAGCTGGCGGTGCGCCTGCTCAGCCGGTGCGGTGATGACATAGTCCTCATCACTGTTGTCACCGGAGAAGAAATATCCTACCGGATATTCGATGGTATCTTCCTCATCTTCTTCCGCACCGTAAGTCCAGTCCAGATAGTCAAAAATTACGCTGCTGTCACCGCCTGCAATGGCAGAAGTGTATCCGATATAGTACATATTGCGGACAGCATTATCCGGTCTTGACAGGAAGTTGATAAATGCCTCAGCAGCCTGTTTCTTTGCTGCATCCTGACCGATGCCGCTCTTTAACATAACCCACCCGTCAAACCACAGGTTAGTACATTCTTCCGGCACCGCCCAATTCAGATAAAAATCATCCTCCTCTGCCTGATCCAGTGCATAGACACCATCTCCGGACCACTGCAGATTGGCAACTACCTTTCCACTGACCATATCTGCTTTACCGCTGTCCGTCTCAAAGGAGTAGACATTGGCACGGATCTCTTTTAATTTTTCTTCTGCCTCATCAATGGTCTCTTTTCTTGTATCATTCATGATGGCAGAGAGCTGAGCTTCATAATTTGCACTGTTTCTAAAAGAAGGATCCAGAAGCTGATCCCGGTTCAGAATCGCCAGTGTCGGAAAATAAGCATCACGCACATTGTCCTTAATGGTAACCTGACGGTAGAATTTCGGATTTTCCAGGATCGTCCAGGTGGAAGCTTCTTCCTCTGTTACCTCTTCCGGATTGTAGACCATACCGGTAATGCCCCACATATAACCTGCTGCATAATCCACCCATGGTTTTCCGTCAATCTGATTTTCTTCAAATACGCCGTTGATATAAGGAGATACTCCCTTTACGTAGTAGTTGTTCTCATTTTCCGCATCAAAAAACTCTTTAGACAGAGGCTCCAGTTTATTTTCTTTCAGGAGCTTCATGATCATGTAGTCAGAAGGACACACCAGGTCATAGACATTTCCCAGATTCAGCTGGCTGTACAGTTCCTCGTTGGTTCCAAAAGTGGAATATTCCACTCTCACTTTTTTTCCATAAGTATCCTGATACCATTGTTCAAAATCCTGAATCATGGAATTCTCTCCAAAGATATCGCCGCTGTCCAGATCGATGACCTCGTCATCCTCCCAGCCGCCTTCGTCGATATATTCCTCCCAGTTGCAGACCCGCAGGACAATGGTGTCATTTTCCGTCTGACCGCCTGTTGCCTGTACCGGAATGGCGGACACGACAGACGCGCCCATGACTGCTGCCATAGCTGCTGCTGAAATTCTTTTATTCATTATCCGCACCTCCTTTTTTCTCACTAAGAAGGTTCCATACCAGCACACCTGCCACGATAATCACAAAAATCAGAGTCGACAGCGCCCAGAGTGCGGTCTTGATCTCCGTATGGGACCCCTTGGTGGCATTGACCACATAAGTACTGATGGTATCAAAGGTGGCCGGTTTCGTATAAGTCGTAATAAAATAATCATCCAGTGACAGAGTCACGGACAGCATAAAACCGGATACAATGCCCGGAATCAACTGGGGAATAACTACCTTCCGCAATGCCACACTGGCATTTGCTCCCAGGTCCAGCGCTGCCTCATAAATGCTGTTATCCATCTGTTTTAATTTTGGCAGAACAGACAGATACACAAAGGGCGCTTCCAGTACCACATGCCCCACGATCAACGGGAAAAAGGAATCCTTGCTGAGTCCCAGAACTACAATGAGCAGGACACAGATAGAAAATCCGGTTACCACTTCCGCATTCACTACCGGAACCTGATTGACAAAATCAATGGCTCCTCTGGTTCCTTTTTTACTGTAAAAGGCTCCGATGGCTCCGATGGTTCCCAGAATCGTCGCAATGCAGGCAGACCCAATAGCCAGCGCAAAGGTGCCGCCAATCATTCCCAGCAGCTCGCCTGTCGTAAACAGGGTTTTATAATTCTGCAGAGAAAAATTTCCATGGGTTCCGATGGTTGCCGTATCCGTAAAGCTGTATACAGCCAGAATCATTACCGGAAGATACATAAATAATAATACAATGCCAAGCCAGGCAGATCTCATCGTCTTTTTTATCATAAGATTGTCCCCCGTCCTGTCTCCTCTTCACTGAAGCCATTGGTTGCCCAGGTCACAAGGAAGATAATTGCCAGCAGCACGATAGATATCATGGAACCACTGTGCCAGTCATAGGCATTAAAGTAACTTCCGATCAGACTTCCCATGATGTAAGTGCTGTTATAGAGCATATCCAGAATGACATAGTTCGTCATGGAGGGCAGGAATACCATGGTTACACCGCTGATCAGTCCCGGTACACTTAAAGGAAGTGTTACCTTCAGGAAAGTCCGCACCGGATCTGCTCCCAGGTCAGCCGCTGCCTCCAGGAAGGAATTATCCAGCTTTCCAAGGGTTGTATAAAGGGGCAGAATCATAAAAGGCAGGAAATCATAGGTCATACCGATCACCGTGTTGAGGAACGGATGATAGGCCAGATTGCCTTCTATCATGGTCAGCACTTCTTTTAAAGCTACCACACGAAGCGTAAAGTTAATCCACATGGGTGCAATAAAGAGCACCAGCAGAACATTTTTTTTCTTAATATCACTCCGCGCCAGAATATAGGCCACCGGATAAGCCACCAGCGTGCAGCATACTGTGACGGTTACCGCTACCACCAGACTGTAGCACAAGGTTCCGATGGTATTTTCATCGGTAAAGAAATTGATGAAATTACCGGCAGTAAACTGTCCGGAGCCGTTAGTAAATGCATAGTAGAGTACCACCAGAAGCGGAGCAACAACAAAGCAGATCAAAAATACCGCATAGGGGATACCCAGCTGTTTTCTTGAAAAACGCAGGTTCATTCTTCGGTCTCCTTTCAGTTTTCTCCCAACAGGGACATCTCAATGCTCTCCTTCGGAATGATAAGACGTACATAGTCGTTCTCATTCCACAGATATTCGTCATGAAGATGGAAGTCATAATCGTCCTTCGTTCTGACCACGTAATGGTAATGGTCACCTTTGTAAATAAGAGAAATGATATGACCGCAGACCCCATCTCCATTTTCTGTATCGTCGCTCATGTCGATGGATTCTACCGGAACCTTGACTTTGACCTTCACGCCTGCAGTCTCGATCTCCTGCCCCTCTGCATCCACCAGGACGCCGTCTCCATTGAAGGAAGATCCCGCATACAGCTGCGTCACATCACAGGCATACTCGCCTCCTGCAAATTCCACAGTATAATGTTTCGTCAGCTCGCCCTCGAAAATATTCTGGTTGGTATCGGCCAGAATTACATGGATGCCGTCCGGCTCCAGACACATACCAATGGTATCGCCCTCTTTTGCACTTCTGGTACTCTGGATCACAACCTCGTTATCTCCTGACTCCACGATAATCTCATAGTGCATACCCTTGAAAATCACGGACTGTACCACACCCGTAATCGTACCGTCTTCCGGTGCCGTCATGATCACATCCTCCGGGCGCACGATGACATCGACTTTTGCTCCCACCGGAAGATCATCAAGACATGCAAACTTCGCACCACAGAAATCCACTTCGCGGATACCGCACATATGACCGGTGTAAATGTTGCTCTCACCGATAAAGTCCGCAACAAATACTGTATGCGGCTCATTATAAATCTCCTCCGGCGTACCGATCTGCTGAATCTTACCGTCAGACATAACAACAACCTTATCAGACATGGTCAGGGCTTCTTCCTGGTCATGGGTAACGTAGATGAAGGTGATACCCAGCTCTTTGTGCATGGCCATCAGCTCCAGCTGCATCTCTTTCCGCATCTTTAAATCCAGCGCCCCCAGCGGCTCATCAAGAAGCAGAATCTCCGGCTCATTGACAATGGCTCTGGCGATGGCAATACGCTGCTGCTGACCGCCGGACAGGGTGGAAATACTTCTCTTCTCAAAGCCTTCCAGGTCTACAATTTCCAGCGCACGGCTTACTTTGGCACGGATCTCCTCCTTCGTCAGTTTTTCCTGACGGGTGACGGTCTCTCCTGCCGCATTTTTATAAGTTACATTTTTTGTTTTCAGCTTCAGGCCGAAAGCAATGTTATCAAAAATATTCAGATGCGGAAATAACGCATATCTCTGAAATACCGTATTAATCGGTCGCTTATTAGGAGGAAGTTTACTGATGTCCTCCCCATTTAACAAAATCTGTCCTTCTGTTGGGATGTCAAATCCGGCTATCATACGCAAAGTCGTGGTCTTGCCACAGCCTGACGGCCCCAGGAACGTCACAAATTCTCCTTTTTTAACCTGGAGATCAAAATCCTTCACCGCTTCAAAATTATCCTCGAAGCGCTTTTTAATTCCTTTCAGTTCAATAATATGTTCAACTGACATGGTACGGCTCCCAGCTCCTTTCCTTCGTGAAAAATGAATTACAGATTTGTACACAGGAACGCATAAAAATAAGGCAGTAATGTCAAGATGCCTTTCGTTTCTTGACGTCACTGCCTTTCGTTCCTGTGCCAATATCACTATGTAGAATAGTATTCGATATTGATAAAAATGTCAACAATTTTATTCGTAAAATCCATCTGTATGAATAAAAATCCGCCTGCCATGGTGTTCCACAGCAGACGGACCTTCAAAGGGGAGGATAAGTATTCAATTTATCTTCCGTACACTTACAGTATACCCTGCAATCTCTTTCTTATACGTAAATCCTCCCGATTTTTTTGTGCAAAAAGACTTGTTATGTAGTTTTAAATACTATATAATAGACAGACGAGGTGATTACTTATGACAATTAACCAGCAGGACATCCTTAACAGTATTCTGGAAAGCCTTGACCGGATTGATTACATCAAGCCAAAGGAGATTCCGAACATTGATCTCTATATGGATCAGGTGACGACGTTTATGGAAGAGCATTTAAACGCCTCCAAGCGTTATCCGGAGGACAAGATCCTCACTAAAACCATGATCAACAATTATGCAAAGAACCGTCTTCTTCCCTCCCCGGAGAAGAAGAAATATTCCAAAGAGCACATGCTGCTCCTGATTTATATTTACTATTACAAGTCCATTCTCTCTATCGGCGATATCCAGAGTCTGCTGGAACCGTTGACCGACCGCTATTTTCACAATGAGGGCGAATTCAACATGCAGTCCATCTATGAGGAAGTATTCAGTCTGGAAAAGAGCCAGGTGGAAAAGATGAAGCAGGATGTGATCGACAAATACCACATTGCTTCCGATATTTTCCCTGATGCAGCTGAGGAAGACCGGCAGTTCCTTCAGACCTTCTCCTTTATCTGCCTATTAAGCTTTGATGTCTATGTCAAAAAACAGGTGATTGAAAAACTGATCGACGGCCTTTCGAAAAAGGAACCGGCAAAAAAACGCAAAGACTGATACATGTAAAATCTCCGGCAAAGCCAAATGCCCTGCCGGAGATTCTTTTGTTTCTTATTTGTTTTCCTGATCTTCCTGCTCCATCCGTCGGAATACCATGTCATATCCGTCGTTACCATAATTCAGGGACCGGTTCACGCGGCTGATAGTCGCTGTAGATGCGCCTGTCTGCTCTGCGATCTCGAGATACGTCCGCTTCTCTCTGAGAAGCTTGGCTACTTCAAACCGCTGGGACAATGACTGGATCTCATTGATCGTACATACGTCCTCAAAAAATGTATAGCACTCTTCCAGACTGTTCAGATTCAGTATGGCACGAAACAAACCGTCTGTCGCTTCATTTCTGATCTTCTTGTTCATCATGCATTTCCCCTGTTCTACATCATGATTTTCTAAAACCCTTATGCTTTATAATTTTAACACAGTAAAACTATAAAGTCCAGTCTTCTACAGGTACTTATTGATAAACTTGAATAAACGCTCTTTCTGCGTATTAACCACCAGTTCTTCCGGAAAATCTGTCTCCACCAGAAGCTCCATGGCACGTCCGTGATCCAGAATATCATCCATCCAGTGAGCGTCACTTCCCATGATGATGGATACGCCGTACTGCTTGCAGAGCCGGAGCACGGTCAGGTCATTTTCCCTGGCATTCTGACGGAAACAGCGGGGATTCAGAGAGTTATTATTAATCTCCAGCAATGTATGAGTTTCTTTTGCTGCCTGCACCACTGCCTCATAATCCAGCGGATAACGTCCGTCATCCGGATGGCCGATGATATTAATATGTGGATTTTTCATAGCCTGAATCAGACATTCCGTATTCCACTCCCGGCTGCCAGGTTTGATGCAGGGTGTATGAAGGCTCGCGATCGCCACATCCATTCTTCCCAGATTGGGCTCTTCCAGATCTACTGTTCCCTTTTCATCCAGAATATTTAGTTCCACGCCGAGCAGCAGCTCCAGATCTCCGTGCTTACGCGGCACCACTTTCAGATTATGAAAGTAAAACTCACCGCATGTTCCCGGCATTTTCGGCGCATGCTCCGTAATTCCATACACTTCCAGTTCCTTCTCCTGCGCTGCATGGATCATTTCCATCATGCTGTTATATGCATGGCCGCTGGCAACTGTATGGGTGTGCACATCCAGTATATCTCTCATCTTCCGTTTGTCCTTTCGTCATCTTCATTGGATAAGACAAGGAGCAGAAAAGTCTCCCCTCCTGCTCCCTTTTATTATCAGTTTGTCTTCAACAGCTCATCCAGATCCTGCATGGCCTGCTCCTGTGTTTTAACGAGAATTCCCTGCATGCCTGCACGCAGTGCCCCGTCAATATTGGCTTTTGTATCATCCAGAAATACACATTCTTCCGGCTGCAGGTCATAACGTTCCATCAGTGTCTGATAGATTGCCAGATCCGGTTTAATCAGCTGCACTTCATAGGACATAATTCCGCCATCCATCAGCTTCATAAAAGTAAGCTCTTTTTCCGTATCTTTTCGGACATGGCTGCTGTAATTAGACAGATAGTATACATGATATCCTCTGTCTTTTAAACTCTGCACCCAGCTGTCGGACTTTGGAAATTTCCGCACAATCGTGGACAGATCTGAAAATACGAGACGAATCTCCTGTTCCAGATCCGGTGCCTCCTTGATAAAGGACTGCAGCAGTTTTTCCCTGCTCCACACACCGCGGTCCAGTTCGTTCCAGGTAGGATTCAGCATCATGGCTTTTCCGATGCGCTCTGCCTTTTCTCCGGTAAATCCGAAACGGGCAAGGTGTTCCCGCCAGCTGAACTCTGCCAGCACATTTCCGATGTCAAATACAATATTTCTGATCATGATTTTCTTATTTCACATTTCTGTGGATGATGTCGTTTCTTCCCGGTCCATTGGAAATCATAGTAATCGGGAATCCAATCTGTTTCTCAATGAACTCGATGTATTTGCGGCAGTTCTCCGGCAGCTCTTCGTAATTCTTGATACCGCGGATATCACATTTCCATCCCGGAAGAACCTCGTATACCGGTTTTGCTTTCTCCAGCAGATGAGTGGTCGGGAAATCAGTCGTTACTTTTCCGTCAATATCATAACCTACGCATACCGGAATCTCATCCAGATAGCCAAGTACGTCAAGTACGGTAAACGCCACATCAGTAGCACCCTGCAGACGGCATCCGTATTTGGAAGCCACACAGTCGAACCATCCCATTCTTCTCGGACGTCCGGTAGTTGCACCATACTCTCCGCCGTCTCCGCCGCGTCTTCTGAGCTCGTCTGCTTCCTCACCGAAAATCTCGCTGACAAATGCACCTGCTCCTACTGCACTGGAGTATGCCTTACATACAGTGATAACCTGTTTGATCTCATAAGGCGGAATACCTGCTCCGATGGCACCGTAAGCTGCCAGTGTGGAAGAAGAGGTAACCATCGGGTAAATTCCATGATCCGGATCCTTCAGGGTTCCCAGCTGACCTTCCAGCAGGATGTTCTTTCCTTCTTTGATAGCTTCCCACAGATATGCGGATACGTCGCACACATACGGCTCTACCATCTTCTTGTAGCCCATCAGCTCTTCGTAGATATCGTCCTCTTTGAGGGGTTCTGCATGATACAGATTCTCAAGGAGAACATTTTTCTTCAGAATTACATTAGCAATTCTTTCTCTTAATTCTTTCTCATCGGCAAACAGGTCGCTGACCTGGAAACCGATCTTTGCATATTTGTCTGAATAGAACGGTGCGATACCGGATTTGGTAGATCCAAAGGACTTTCCTGCCAGACGCTCCTCTTCCAGTTTATCAAAAAGAATATGATAAGACATTACCATCTGCGCACGGTCAGATACCAGAATCTTCGGCATCGGCACGCCCTGATCCACAACGCTCTGAAGCTCTTTGAAAAATACCGGGATATTCAGTGCCACACCGTTTCCGATAATACTGGTCGTATGACCATAAAAAATTCCGGACGGCAGGGTGTGTAATGCAAACTTTCCATAATCATTGACGATTGTGTGTCCCGCATTGGCTCCTCCCTGGAATCTTACAATAATATCAGACTCCTGGCCGAGCATATCGGTGATCTTTCCTTTTCCTTCGTCACCCCAGTTTGCTCCTACAACTGCTCTTACCATAGATAACTTCCTCCATTTCACAGGCTCTCTTGCCTGTCCTATATAAACAACTGCGGTCCCAGGTTATTAAAATTGACCGCACACACAGCTTAGTATATCTTATTAACCTTAATAAGTAAAGCACTTATTCCTGTTAAATCAGCCAAAATCAAACAGCGAAAGCTGGTTGGATTCTGGCAATCCTTCCAGAAGACCCAGATCCGCCATCAGATCAATCACCGTCTTACTGAGCTTACTTCGCTGACGGAGATCATCTTTGGAAAGGAACGGTCCCTGCGCCGCGGCTTCCACGAAGGCATCCGCCGCCTTATCACCCAGTCCGTCAATGGTGGACAGGGAGGGCATGAGTTTTCCGTCAATGATCTGGAACTCATGGGCATTGGCCCGGTAGACGTCGATCTTCATAAACTCAAAGCCGCGGGCATACATTTCCTGTACACTCTTCATATCCTTCAGCGTCTCCTGTTCTTTCTGGGATAAGGAATCACTTCTTCTCTTATAATCTGCCATATAGTATTCCAGTCGATCCCGGCCCTGGCACATGATCTCATAATTAAATGCATCCGCACGGATACTGAAATATGCCGCATAGTAAGCCAGCGGATAATTGATCTTACACCAGGCGATTCGCCATGCCATCATAACGTAAGCCGCCGCATGGGCTTTGGGGAACATATACTTGATCTTCTCACAGGACCAGATGTACCAGTCCGGTACGTTGTGGGCAATCATCTCTTCCTTCCATTTCGGCCAGTTGTCACATTTTCCTTTTGCAACGGTTCCTTTCCGGACAGCCTCCATGATCTTGAAGGACATCTCACTGTCCAGTCCCATACCAATGAGATACGTCATAATATCGTCTCGCGTACAGATGGCCGTAGAAATGGTCGCCTTTCCTTCCTGAATCAGCGTCTGGGCATTGCCCAGCCATACGTCCGTTCCATGGGCCAGTCCGGCAATGCGGACCAGATCGGAAAAATGGGTCGGGTGGGTATCAATCAACATCTGCATGGCAAATTCCGTACCAAACTCCGGAATTCCAAGAGAACCTAAACGGGTACCCCCGATATCCTCCGGCTTCACGCCCAGGGCTTCCGTACTCTGGAAGAGGGACATAACTTCCGGATCATCCAGCGGGATCGTCTTTGCATCCACGCCGGTCAAGTCTTCCAGCATACGGATCATCGTCGGATCATCATGTCCCAGAATATCCAGCTTCAACAGGTTATGGTCGATGGAATGGTAATCGAAATGAGTCGTTACCGTATCCGTCGTCATATCGTTGGCCGGATGCTGCACCGGAGTAAAGGAATAGATCGTTTCGCCCAAGGGAAGTACAATGATACCTCCCGGGTGCTGTCCTGTGGTTCGGCGGACACCTGTACATCCCTGCACGATCCGGTCGATCTCACAGTTCCGCTTGCTGGTGCCACGCTCTTCATAGTATTTTTTTACATAGCCAAATGCCGTCTTATCTGCCAGCGTACCGATGGTTCCTGCACGGAAAGTCTGTCCTGCACCGAAGATAACCTCCGTATATTTGTGCGCCTTGGACTGGTAATCACCGGAGAAGTTCAGGTCGATATCCGGCTCTTTATTTCCCTTAAATCCAAGGAAGGTCTCGAAGGGAATATCAAATCCCTCTTTTAATAGCTTATGACCGCACACCGGGCAGTCCTTGTCCGGCATATCGCAGCCCGCCATTCCTGCATAAGCTTTCACATCATCCGAGTCAAAGTCACTATAATGACACTGGGGACAGATATAGTGAGGACGCAGCGGATTTACTTCCGTAATTCCCGCCATGGTAGCAACGAACGAGGAACCTACAGATCCACGGGAGCCTACCAGATAGCCGTCATCATTGGATTTCCACACCAGCTTCTGGGCAATGATGTACATCACGGCGAATCCATTTCCGATGATGGACTTCAGTTCCCTCTCCAGACGCTCCGTTACCACTTCCGGCAGATCATCTCCGTAAATCTCGTGGGCTTTGTTGTAACAGATCTCACGCAGCGTCTTGTCTGAATTTGGAATGACCGGCGGGCACTTATCCGGACGCACCGGTGACAGATGCTCGCACATATCGGAAATCTTATTTGTGTTGGTGATGACCACCTCTTCTGCCTTCTCCGCACCGAGGAATTCAAATTCTGCCAGCATCTCCTCCGTAGTACGAAGATATAAAGGCGCCTGCTCATCGGCATCGCTAAAGCCTTTTCCTGCCATGATAATCCGTCGGTATACTTCATCCTCCGGATCGATAAAATGTACATCACAGGTGGCAACGACCGGCTTTTTAAATTCTTCACCAAGGCGCACGATCTTCCGGACATTTTCCCGGAGATCTTCCTCCGAGTTTACCGGATTCTTGGAATCCCGCAGCATAAAACCGTTGTTGCCCAGTGGCTGAATCTCCAGGTAATCGTAGAAATTCACGATTCGCGCCACTTCCTGGCTGGGCGCTCCTCTAAGAATTGCCTGGTACAGTTCTCCTGCCTCGCAGGCAGAGCCTACGATCAGACCTTCCCGGTATTCATTCAGAAGACTCTTGGGAATCCGCGGTCTTCTGGCAAAATATTTAAGATGTGACCAGGATACCAGACGATAAAGATTCACCCTCCCGATGTCATTTTTTGCCAGGATAATAACATGGTAAGTCGGAAGCTTTCGGATGGCATCCTCATTGGTTCGTCCCATCTCGTTGACCTGATCGAGATTATAAGCGTCCCTTGCCTTGAACATCTCGATAAATTTTACAAAAATCTCCGCCGTGCAGGCCGCATCATCCACCGCACGGTGATGATGGTCAAGAGACACATTCAGTGCCTTGGCTACTGTATCCAGCTTAAATTTATTAAGGGCCGGAAGAAGAAGTCTTGCCATAGCCACTGTATCTCCTACCGTAAAATCTGTAGGAATATTCATACGGCGACAGTTTTCCTCGATAAATCCCACATCGAAAGAAGCATTGTGGGCAATCAGCCCACAGCCTTCACAAAACTTCAGGAAATCCGGTAAAATTTCTTCGATGGCCGGTGCGCCGATGACCATCTCATCACTGATACTGGTCAGTTCTTCGATTTCAAAGGGAATGGGCTCCTTCGGATTGACAAAAGTGCTGAACCGGTCGGTGATCTTTCCATTTTCCACCTTGACCGCACCGATCTCAATGATCTTATTGTTGACCGCGGAAAGTCCGGTGGTCTCAAGGTCAAATACTACATAGGGATCATCGAGACTTTGCCCCTTGGAATTTTCTACCAATTCCTTCAGGTCATCCACCAGATAACCTTCCACTCCGTAAATGACCTTAAAGTCTTCATCCTTGGAAATCGTATGGCTAGCCTCCGTAAATGCCTGCACGCAGCCATGATCCGTAATGGCAAGGGCCGGCATTCCCCATGCTTTGGCACGCTTCAGAAGAACCGATGCATCGGTAACGCCGTCCATGTCGCTCATCTTCGTATGGCAGTGCAACTCCACACGCTTCTTGTAGGAATAATCCATACGGGAAGTGGTAAAGTCTGCAATCTTCTTAATACCCACCACGGAACTGATAGTCAGCTCGTGATCAAACCGGTCCAGCGTCGTCATACCTTTGAGCTTTACAAAACCGCCTGCTGAAATCTTACTCCGCAGTTCTTCCAGCTGCTCATTTCTGGTAAACATCTTAATATGAATGGTATCTGTAAAATCCGACACTGTCAGGGTGACAATGGTACGTTCTCCACGGATCTCCCGCTCCTCCATATTGAGGATCTTGCCGCGGACGGTTACCTCTCCCATCTCCTCGACGATCTGCTCCAACGGAATCGGCTCATCCTCAAAATCACGTCCATAAAGCACATCCGGGTTATCACTTCTCCGGATACTGCCGCTGCGGCCTTCTCCGCCGAACCGTCCGCCGCCGAAAGATTTCTTACCTCCAAAGCTGCCTGCATCTTTTTCGGTTGGTGCACTTCCACCAGCACTGGATGCTGCTCCGGCACTATTTCCCGATGATTTCCCACCGGAAGCGCCTGCTGCCTTTGCCTCTTCCCTGGCTGCTTTCCGCTCCGCCTTCGCCTCAGCTTTGGCTTCCTTTTCCTTCATAAGACTTTCCGTCAGAAAGCTGATCCGCTGGCGCATCTGCGCCTCGCTCTTCTCCAGGCTCTTGTGTTCTTTCAGATCGACATAGTTCACATCCACCTTCACCTGAAAGCCACAACGCTCATTAAACACCCGGTCCAGAATCCGTAAAATATCATCCACTGCTTCCTTGTCATAGACTTGATCAGAAACCGTCACCCGCATGTTGTGTTCATCCGGAAACTCCACCTTCGCATTTTTCATAATGCTTCTTTTGTAGGGGCTGTAAGCTTCCAGTTCTGTGAGCACACTGTCCTCATAGAGATCCCATAATTTCTCCGGCGTGTACTGCTCTGACAGCTGGAATTTTTCAAAGAGATAGACCTGCGTCTTCCTGGTGCCAAAGACCTGACGCTGAATCTGTTTTGCAATATGAAAAAGCTGATCTTTTGCAATCAGCTTTTTGCTCACAATGTACACTCTGAGCACATCATGCCCAGGGTTTGTTGATACCCTGGTTACCATGACTTGCTCAAAGAGACTATGCAGTTGTCCGTCTACCTGCAGTGTGCGAAACACTTCAAAAAACGGTTTTTCATTCATTCCAGTTCTCCAGTTCTGTACGAAGAGCATCCAGAAGCTGATCCTCCGGAAGCTTCTGAACAATCTCACCATGTTTGATCAGAAGACCGATGCCGTCGCCGCCTGCAATTCCGATGTCCGCCTCTCTTGCCTCACCAGGTCCGTTCACCACGCAGCCCATAACAGCTACGCGGATGTCCAGCGGATAGTTGGCCACCATGGCTTCTACTTTATTTGCCAGACCGATAAGGTCAATCTTGGTTCTTCCGCAGGTCGGGCAGGAAACAACTTCCACACCGCCTTTTCTGAGTCCCAGGGTCTTTAAGATCAGACGCGCAGATTTTACTTCCTCTGCCGGATCCCCGGTCAGAGAGACACGGATCGTATCACCGATGCCCTGATAGAGGATCACGCCAAGGCCGACTGCGGATTTGATATTTCCGGAATACAGTGTGCCTGCCTCTGTAATTCCCACGTGCAGCGGATGATCCGTCTTCTGAGCAATCAGCTCATGGGCTTTTGCACACATAAGTACATTGGAAGATTTAATACTGATGACCAGATTGTCATATCCCATATCCTCAATGATTTTTACTTTATCAAGGGCACTCTCCACAATTCCCTCTGCGGTGACGCCGTGGTATTTTTCCACCAGTTCTTTTTCCAGGGAACCGCTGTTCACCCCCACACGAATGGGAATATTTCTTTCTTTTGCCGTGTCTACAACCGCTTTGATGCGCTCATAGCTTCCGATATTTCCCGGATTGATACGGATCTTGTCTGCGCCGTTTTCCATGGCTGCAATGGCCATCTTATAGTCAAAATGAATATCTGCCACCAGCGGAATAGAGATCTGCTTCTTGATCTCTTTTAACGCCAGCGCCGCTTCCATCGTAGGAACCGTACAGCGAATAATTTCACATCCGGCTGCGGTAAGACGACGAATCTGTGAAACGGTCGCCTCCACATCCTCCGTTCTTGTATTGGTCATGGACTGGATCAGAATGGGATTTCCCCCACCGATGACCCGATCACCGATTTTTACTACTTTTGTATGATCTCGATACATAACATCCTCCTGTTATAACCTTGCGTCCCGGAGCGCATCCAGACGCTTCTTCACACTGTATTTATTCACATTGAGCACCAGACCGATCTCCATGAGCAGAAATACCGTAGCGGTACCTCCGTAACTGAAGAACGGCAGAGTCACACCGGTCGTCGGGAACAGTCCTGTCACGACCAGCAGATTTAAGATTACCTGCAGCGCAATATGCGAGAAGACTCCGATGGAAATCATTCTTCCCAGCAGATCCTCCGCAGTCTGGGAGATAATATAGATCCGGTACAGCAGGTAGATAAACAACAGCACAATCAGTCCTGCGCCGAAAATTCCCAGCTCTTCACAGATGATTGCAAAAATATAGTCATTATAAGGCTCCGGGATCTTACCCAGCTTCTGGATACTGTTGCCGAGCCCCTTGCCCCACAGTCCGCCGGAACCGATGGCATAAAGTCCCTGCAGGGACTGATATGCTTTTCCGTCTTCATATTCATAAGGATCCAGCCATGCACGGATACGGGCAAAACGGAAGTTGATCTCATCCATGGTCGCCGGATCCAGGCTCTGCACATAGTGGATCACCAGTCCTACGAAAATGGCGACGCCGAGCGCACATAAAATAAATTTCCATTGATCCGGATGCACTACGTAGATCATGAATACCGCTGTTCCCAGAAGAATGGTCGCCGTACTCATGTTGTCACTGATCTTCCAGAGCATCACTGCGATAATGCCGCTCGGAATCAGAAGGCGGAACATGGGAATCCAGCCTTTCAGGTGCCGTCCCTTCGCCGCAATCAGCGTTGCCATGAAGACAATCATAATGAGCTTCACTGGCTCCGCCACCTGAAACTGCACACCCGCAATTCGAATCCAGCGGGTCGCACCTTTTACCGTGACACCCAGAGGCGTCTTCAGAAGAAAGATCAGTCCGATACAGGCAATATAACCAATGGTCGCAAACCGGCACCAGAAATGGTAATTGATGGAAGCCACCACCAGCATTGCTATAATTCCAAGCATCGAATAGATGATCTGATTTTTCAGAAGATACATGGGATCATTATTGTAAGCCTTGCTCATGCCTGCCGTATAATAGCTGGCACTGTAGATCATGACAAATCCGAACACCATGATAAAGATCAGCACTACCAGAAGATTGGTATCCAGCCCGCGTGTCCCCGGCTGGAACAGCCTCTGTCTTTTGGACATCCTAGGCCTCCCGTCTCTCATATCGGCAGAATCTGAACTCCAGGTCGAAATAAGTCTTCTCCTCGCTCTCGCCAGTCAGCACCCATTCCGGATCCTCTTCCAGATTCGGGAACCATGCATCTGCATCATAGACATGGTCTGTTCTCGTCACATGGGCCACATCACAGTAGGGCAGAAATGCCTTGTAGATGGAATCTCCACCGATGATATAGACATCTTCGCTGTTATATTTTTTCAGTTCTTCCAGCACTTCCTCCACACTGTGGCAGACAATCGCACCTTTAACCTTATAATCCGGATTGTGGCTTAATATAATATTGGTCCGGTTCTTTAACGGCTGTCCGCCCGGAAAGGTATCCAGCGTCTTTCTGCCGAGAACTACGACTTTTCCGCTGGTCTCGGAACGGAAAAATTTCATATCTTCCGGGATGGTCACCAGAAGTTTTCCCTGATGGCCGATCGCCCAGTTACTGTCCACATTCACTATTAAATTCATGTTGTTCGTCCTCCTGCTTTTCCTATACAGCGATGGGAATATTTTTAATCTGCGGTCCTGCCTGATAATCCTCCACCAGAAGGTCCGCGGTTGTGAACTGGTAGAAATCCTTTACCTCAGGATTTAAATGTACCTTCGGAGCCGGATATTCTTCTCTGCCAATCAGTTTTCTGATTGCATCCACATGCCGGTCATAAATATGGGCATCCGCGATGACATGCAGAAGTTCTCCCGGAACCATGTCGCAGACCTGCGCCACCATCATGAGAAGAATGGCATACTGACACACATTCCAGTTGTTGGCCGCCAGCACGTCCTGGGACCGCTGGTTTAATACCATGTTGAGCACCAGTTTGTCAGACCCTTTCTCCTCGGTCACATTCCAGGTGGTGCTGTAAGCACAGGGATAAAGATGCATCTCGCTTAAATCCTCATGGACATAAGTATTGGTAATGATTCTGCGGCTGAAGGGGTTGTTCTTCAGGTCATACAGCACCCGGTCCATCTGATCCATCATGCCTTCTTTATATTGACTCTTCACACCGATCTGATAGCCGTAGGCTTTTCCGATGGAACCGGTCTCATCTGCCCATTCATCCCAGACATGGCTGTTCAGATCATGGATATTGGCGGATTTCCGCTGATAGATCCACAGAATCTCATCCATACAGCTTTTTAAGGCTGTCTTTCTAAGGGTCAGTGCCGGAAATTCCTTTCTCAGATCATACCGGTTCACCACACCGAACCGTTTGATGGTATAGGCGGAGGTTCCGTCCTCCCAGTGGGGGCGCACCTTTTCTCCTTCGGTGCTTGTGCCATTTTCCAGAATATCACGGCACATATTTTTAAACAGGGTATCTGCGTAACTCATGAAATATCCTCAATTCTGTTGATTTTGTATTTGTAAGCCATTATAGCTTATCTTCTTCCACCTGCAAGCAGGCGGAACGTTTTATTTGTCGAGTTCGGAAGTACAGAAGGGACAGCGGATGGCTCTGATATCGATCTCGGACAGGCAGAAGGGACAGGTCTTTTTCGTCGGTTCTGCCGGAGTCTCTTCCTTCTCCGGTTTCTTTGTCATTTTATCCTGTACAGTGTTAATGGCTTTGACCATGCAGAACACAACAAATGCCGTGAACGCACTGCCGATGATAACACCAACTGCCAGATCAATAACATTTCCTCTGGAAATAAATTTCTTAAACTCATTGAAAAAGTTTTTCATAAGTATTCCCCTTTTCTCTCGCTTCTTTATAGATCTGACAGGCTGCGCTGTTTGGACATTTATCCACATTGCACTCATAATCTGTCAGTGTCCATTCACCATCCGGCTGCCTTTCATACTCGCAACAGACGGTTCTTGACTCATTGGTGGTCCGGCAGAAGCCGTTTATAAATTCTTCTCTTGTTTCTCCCATAACTGCCTCCTGAATTTTTATTATAACGCATTCAGATTTACATGCAAAGCGATATTTCATCCTACTTGCTTTTTTTCCCGAGAATGGAGTATGATAAAGAAATCACAGACACAAAAAGGAGGATTTCATAGTGTTTTACTATTATCTGATTGCTGTCAATATACTGGCATTTGCACTGATGGGTATTGATAAATACAAGGCGCAGCATCACCTGTGGAGAATTCCGGAGAAAACCCTCTTTCTTTCTGCCATCATCGGTGGTTCTGCGGGTGCCATCTTCGGTATGAACCTGTTTCGCCACAAGACGAAACACTGGTATTTTGTCTTCGGCATGCCGCTGATTCTTTTTATTCAGGTCGGTCTCTGGTACTGGTTTTCCACGAGATAACAGTTTTCTCTTGAAAAATATATTTGCATCTATTATTATCATTATAAATAGTCTTGGTTCATAAGAGGTACTAATAATATGGATATTAACTACGAACTTTATAAAGTGTTCTACTATGTGGCAATTTCCTTAAGCTTCTCCGAAGCGTCACGGAAACTTTTTATCTCCCAGTCAGCGGTCAGCCAGTCCATCAAGGTACTGGAGAAGAAACTGAACCAGCCCCTTTTCATCCGCAGCACAAAAAAGGTACAGCTGACACCGGAGGGGGAGATTCTTCTGCGTCACATTGAACCTGCCATGAATCTCATCAAACGCGGAGAGATGCAGATTATGGAGACCGGTTCTCTCGGCGGAGGACAACTCCGTATCGGCGCCAGTGATACCATCTGCCGGTATTTTCTGGTCCCGTACCTGAGCCGTTTCCACAAGGAATACCCGAACATCCATATCAAGGTCACCAACCAGACTTCCATCGGATGTGTGGACCTGCTGGAGAGCGGTACAGTGGATCTGATCTTCACCAACTATCCCAATTCCCGTCTGGGACACGGCACCCACATCCGTTTTATCAAGGATTTCAAGGACTGCTTCATCGCCAGCCGGAAATACTATGGGGAACTGGAGCATCAGCCCCTTTCTTTTAAAGATCTTCTGAACTACCCGATCCTGATGCTGAACCGTAACAGTACAACCAGCGAGTTCCTGCATTCCCTGTTCCAGCAAAATCAGCTGGATCTGGTGCCGGAGATCGAACTGAGTTCCAATGACCTGCTCATCGATCTGGCGAGCATCGGCCTTGGCATTGCCTTTGTACCTGATTTCTGCGTCTCACGTACCAGCGGAGACCTGTTCCAGATTCCATTGAAAAACGAACTGCCCGGCAGACAGCTGGCCATCATCCACAGTGAGCAGATGCCAGTCAGCAATGCAGCCAGACAGTTCATGAGCTACTTCTAGGAAGTTTCTTTCCAGAAGCTTTCAAGATAACCTGAGAGTTCGCTGACTCTGCACAATGTATGCGGATACCATTCTCTCGGAAACAGATTCTGATATGCCGGAGACCGGAAGCGCTCGTCCAGAAGGACGATGACGCCCCGGTCTTCTGTCGTTCGAATGACTCTTCCGGCCGCCTGCAGCACCTTATTCATTCCCGGATAGAGATAGGCATAGGCAAACCCATCCATTCCTTTCCTGTCAAAATATTCTTTCAGCACCTGCCGCTCCAGACAGACCTGCGGCAGACCGGTTCCCACGATCACTGCTCCGATCAGCTGTTCTCCAGTCAGGTCGATTCCTTCTGAAAAGATTCCTCCCATCACACAGAATGCCGCAAGGCTTGTCCCGCGTTCCTCCTGAAACTGTTTCAGGAATTCTTCCCGTTCCTGTTCTTTCATATCCGGATTCTGGCAGACACAGGTAAACCCCTTCATCTGCTCACACCGTTCATACACATCCCACATCAGCTGATAGGACGGAAAAAAGATCAGATAATTTCCCTTTCTGGCCGTCACTGTGAGGGAAATAGATTCTGCCATCTTCGCATATTCCTGCTCTCCTCTTCGCGTATATCGGCTGCTCACATCCGTCCCGATGAGCAGGGCCCGCTTCTCCACATCGAAGGGCGACTGTGCATAAACTGCGTAGTCATCCGGTTCGCCTGTAAGGAGATCCTTATAATAATTAACCGGAAGCAGTGTCGCAGAGAAGAAAATCGTACTGTTGCCCCGTTCCAGCCGAAGCTTCAGATTTTCCGCCGGGCGGACACAGTACAGACGCAGGAAGAACCTGCCGTCCGCTGCCAGTTCCGTATAAACTTCATAATTTTCATCCACCAGATCACTGACATTCAGGAAATTCTGTACCTGAAAATAGAATTCCAGCAATTTTTTCTTCTGTTCTTCTTCCATGGGTTGTTCCAGATACCTGTCCAGTTCTCCTGACAGCTGCTGCATAGGCAGCACAAATCCGCCCGCCTGTTCCAGCCTCCGATACCCACTTTCACATTCCCGTTTCAGTGTCAGAAGATATTTGTTACACCTGTCAAGTGCCTTTACCAGTACTGGATCTTTTCCCCTGATCAGTTTCCTGATCTCCAGAATCTCCTCCTTGCAGACCGCCGCACTGTACATATCCCTGCCACGTTCCACAAGATTATGAGCCTCATCTACCAGAAATAAATATTCTCCTTTCACTCCTTCCCCGAAAAAGCGCTTCAGATAGACATTCAGATCAAAGACGTAATTATAGTCACAGATGATCACATCCATCCACAAGGAAAGGTCAAGGCTCAGTTCAAAGGGACAGACCTGATACTTCTCCGCCTGTGTAAGAATCACTTCTCTGGTACATGAATCTGGTCCCTTCGTCCACAGGTCATAGACAGCATCATTGATCCGGTCATAATGTCCTTTCGCCCTTGGGCAGTGATCCGGGTCACACTGTACTTCCTGACAAATGCAGAGCTTTTCTTTCGCCGTCAACACCAGGGATTTCACCCGCATCTTTTGTTCCCGCAGAAGATCCAGTGTGTCTGCTGCCACCATTCTGGTAATCGTCCGGGCTGTCAGATAGAAGATCTTATCCCCAAGTCCTTCTCCCACGGCTTTCAGCGCCGGAAACAGGGCTGAAAGGGTCTTTCCGACTCCGGTTGGTGCCTGGATAAACAGACGCTTCTTTCTCAAAATACTTCGATATACCCCGGCTGCCAGTTCCCGCTGTCCTTCCCGGTATTCATAAGGAAAAACAAGTTTCTTAAGGGATGCTTCTCTTTGTTCCGTCCAGTCTGCCTGAAAGGAAAGCCACCGATAATAGCGTTCCATCAAGTCATCAAACCATGCTTTCAAGACCGGCCATTCCCAGTTTTCTGTAAAATAGCGAACGTCCTCCGTTTCCAGATTTGCATAGACCATCCGTACTCCTGCCTTATCCAGCTGATTCTGTTCGCTGTAGATATACGCATAGCATCTTGCCTGCGCCAGATGAACCCGCATCGGCTCCGTCATCCGGTCTACTTCCCGGAAAGTGCCCTTGATCTCGTCAATCGTGGTAAAGGCTTCTTCCGTCCAGATCCCATCGGCTCTTCCCTCGATCAGTAAGGAAAACCGTTCCCACTCTTTCCGGTATTTTAAAGGGACTTCCGCATGGTAACCACTTCCCATCCGTCCCTGAATCTTCCGGTGCAGACGGCTTCCTGCCTGCATGATTTTTGCATCTCCTCCGCGGCCGCTCCGGCTGTCCAGATCACCGCTCCGCTCTAAAAACTCAACCAGATCCCGCACAGAGATCCGAAGTTGCTGCTTCATATTTACACCTCATTTTCATCCATTGTACCACAAAAATGAGCCTCTTTCATCTGTATTTCTGCATAGTTCCGAACAGTCAAAAAAAGACAGTTTCTTTCGGAAACTGTCCTCAAAAAAAGGGGGGTATAAAAACAAATAATAAGATTATATTCCAATTTTAAGCGACTGCATACTGCTGCAGAAAGTTGTCAAATTTCTGGCTTTCCCCATGACAGGTAACTGTCAGCACTCTTCCCAGATCCAGTCCAAGTACACCGAGAATTGATTTTGCATCAATGATCACACGGTTATAATTTACATCTATATCAAAGTCACATTCGGTGGCGGCATTTACAAAAGCATTCACATCATCAAGACCTAATTTGATTTTTGTTACTTTCATCGTTTCACAGCCTTCCTTTCTCTTTCTGGTGCTTTATTATACAGTTTTGATTTCATCTGTCAAATTCCGACAAGATGCGCCAGTCTCTGTTTTGTTGTGCATGTTGTTGAAAACCATAGCTTTCTTTTACTGGTTTTGCATAATTTGAAAATGGTATGACCAAAATTCTCCTCTGTATTCTTTTAACAATTTTAATAAGAATACGTATTCTCTCTTGTTTTTTTGCACTTTTTACAAAATCATATTTTTTGAAATTCATTCATAAATTCCCGGAATTTCAGTGGAATCAGTGAATTTTGAAGTTTTTCGTTTGCCCGCTCCGGAATAGCGACAGCCTGATGGAAACACTTCCACAGAGTATCCATCTCCTGTTCTGCCGCAGATCGCTGCTGGCTGTCGAGAACTTCTTCCGGAATCTCCTCCACCAGATACCAGCTCTTTCTTTTGGGATGGACCACCGCCTTCTTCCGCCTGCGATCATAGATCATCCAGTTCTCCATCGGAAACCGGTCGGCAAAGTGAGGAGCCATCAGTGTCAGTACATCCGCTTCCGGATCTACTTTTCCAAGGAGAACTCCATTCTCCAGTTCTTCAAATCGAAGGATCTCCATATAGCGCATGGCAATATTTCCGGCTTTCCGCCCCAGCTCCATCATTTTCATAATCTCCGGCCGGCTTAAATAACGGGGAGTTTCCCTTCCGTCCGGCAGATGGAGTCCCAGCACAATCATCCGGAATATCGCATCTGCTTTTTCCGGATTCGGACAGGATGCCGCACGGGCAATCATCTCCTGCGATTCTTCTCCCATCCTTCTGTGGACCGTATTCCATACTTTCTGTGCCTTCTCCACATCTGATGCCACCTCCTCATAGCAGCAGAATAATGACGGATCTTCCTGGCCGGCCGTCAGGCGCACTCCGTCATACCCTTTTCCCCCCTGCCAGGCATCATAGACTCCCGTCAAAATCCCGGTCAGATTATCCTCACACTGAAAAACGTGGATCATCGAACAATGACAGCTGCCGAAATTCCGGTTCTCCGGTCAGTCCCATCGGCAGCTTCTCCTTTCCATCCAGAATGTTTCTTAAGATAAAGTCTTCCTGCAGTTTCACCGGATACATCTGCTTTCCCTGACAGGTAATAAAGTAGATGGCACGCTTCAGCACAACTCCCATCTTCTTCAGCATCCCATAGTCCAGTGATCCAAGACGTCTCGCCTTTACAATCCTCTGTGCAGATTTATAACCGATCCCCGGCACCCGCAGAAGGGTATCATAGTCTGCTTTCATCACTTCCACCGGAAACTGGTCCAGATGCCGGAGCGCCCAGTCACACTTGGGATCCAGCAGCAGATTGAAGTCCGGCTTCTCCGCGGACAACAGCTCTTCCGTCCCGAATCCATAAAAACGCAGCAGCCAGTCCGCCTGATAAAGCCGGTGCTCCCGGAGAAGCGGCGGTCCGCCAGGAATCGCAGGCAGAAGCTGATCATCATTCACCCGCACAAATGCTGAGAAAAAGACTCTCTTCATATCATACTTCTGATACATATGCTCCGCTACTTTCATGATCTGATAGTCGCTCTCCCCAGTAGCTCCTATGATCATCTGGGTAGACTGTCCGGCCGGAACAAACTTTGGTGCATGGCGGTAAAGTATCAGCTCTTCTTTATTGGAACGCCGCATGGTCTGCACCTGTTGAATCGGCGCGAGCATCCGTTCCCGTTTCTTCTGCGGAGCCAGCACCTTCAGTCCTTCTGCAGTCGGCAATTCCAGATTTACACTCATACGATCCGCCAGATAACCGGTCTTCTCTATCAGCTCCGGTGACGCGCCCGGAATGGCTTTCACATGAATATAACCCTGAAAATGATATTCTGTCCGCAGTTTATACAAAGTCTGATACAGAAGCTCCATGGTAACATCCGGACTGACCACAATTCCAGAACTCAAAAACAGTCCCTCGATATAATTGCGCCGATAAAATCCGATGGTCAGATCACAGATCTCCTGCGGAGTAAAGGTAGTCCGCGGAACGTCATTGCTCCTGCGGTTGATGCAGTATTTGCAGTCATAGATGCATTCGTTGGTCATCAGGATTTTCAAAAGCGAAATACAGCGTCCATCCGCACTGAAGCTGTGACAGATGCCGGCTTTGATGCAGTTGCCGATCCCCTGCCCGTCATTCCTGCGGTCTACACCGCTGGATGTACATGCCACATCATATTTTGCCGCATCGGCAAGAATCTCTAACTTCTGAAAAAGTGTCATCGGTTTTTCAATCTGATAATTCATGAAAATATCTCCTTACATGCGCAAAAAGAACATATGTTTGCATTTATTATAGCAAACATATGTTCTTATGTAAAGTTCCAATTTTTACTTCTATCATCATGCATGCATCAGATCTATCAGTTTATCAACATTCTCCGGACTCCAGGAAGTAATGGTGAGCACCGCATGGGGAATCTGCTGATCTCCTGAATCGGGATTATGGAACCAGACGCACTTTGCACCGGCCGCTGCTGCTGCTTTTCCGCCGTTCGTAGAATCTTCCACGATGATACAGTCTTCCGGCTTCAGGTTCAGTTTTTCCATCGCGCGCAGGAAGGTATCGGGGGCAGGCTTGGGATGTTCCACTTCTTCACCGCTGGTATAGCACTCAAAGTACTGGCGAATCTCCAGCGCATCGAGTACCCGGCCAATATAGTATCCTGCGGAGGATGACGCTACTTCCAGACGGAAACCTTCGTCATGAAGACGTTTTATAGCTTCTTTCACACCTGGAATCTGTGGAAATCCATCCTTTTGCACGATCTCTTCTTTCTTCGCATACATCCGTGCCCGAAGCGTCTCCGCATCGGAAATATTTTCTCCGTATGCCGCTTTTAAGAGTTTCATCAGATAACCGACTGTAGAACCGATGCAGGGTTTGTAGACCTCATAGGACATATCCACCCCTTCGTCAGCCAGCGCTGCTTTCCAACATTCATAATGAAGAGGTTCTGTATTTACCAGAACCCCGTCCATATCAAATATAATTGCTTTCATTTATTTTGCCTCGGAGGTCAGCATCACGCCCAGCTTCTGGAAGGTCTTCTCATCTGCCGCGCTCAACATACGGGAAGTATGCACCTGGCTTCCACTCAGATGCGGGAGTTGGCGGAGTGCCAGATCTGCCAGCGGATTGCTCTCAGAACTGGATGAAAGGGCAATGAGCACCTCTTCCATATGAAGCCGCGGGTTGCGGCTGCCAAGATAATCAACTTTCAGTTTCTGGATCGGCCTGATCACATTGGGGGTGATCAGAAGCACATCCTCGTCAATGCCTGCCAGATGTTTCAGTGCCTTAATGAGCAGCGCAGAGCATGCTCCCATAAGATCACTTGTCTTGCCGGTGAGGATGGTCCCATCCGGAAGTTCGATGGCTGCTGCCGTATGTCCGGTCTCCTCCGCACGCTTGTTAGCTGCATCCACTACCTTTCGGTCTTTCACACTAACACCTGCATTATTCATAAGAAGCTCGATCTTATAAGCTTCTTCTTCTTTCGATTTTCCTCTGGCGATGTTGACCAGTGTCTGATAGTAACGGCGGATAATCTCCTGACCGGATGCCTCACAGCATGCCTCGTCATCTATGATACAGTTGCCGGCCATATTGACACCCATATCGGTCGGGGATTTATACGGACAGTCGCCGTAGATCTCCATGAACATAGCACGCAGCACCGGGAAAATCTCCACGTCGCGGTTATAGTTTACAGTTGTTTTCCCATATGCTTCCAGATGATACGGGTCAATCATATTGACATCGTTCAGGTCTGCGGTTGCTGCCTCATATGCCAGATTTACCGGATGGCTTAACGGCAGATTCCAGATCGGGAAGGTCTCATATTTTGCATAGCCTGCCCGCACGCCTCTCTTGTGCTCATGATAGAGCTGAGACAGGCAGGTTGCCATCTTTCCGCTTCCCGGTCCCGGAGCTGTCACAACTACCAGCGGTTTGGTGGTTTCAATATAGTCGTTATGTCCGTAACCTTCCTCGCTGACGATCAGTGGAATGTTGTTCGGATAACCCGGAATCAGATAATGGCGGTATACTTTCACACCCATTTTCTCCAGACGGGTCTGGAACATCTGTGCGCTGTACTGTCCGGCATAATGGGTGATGCAGACACTTCCTACATACAGATTCTTGGATTCAAAAATTGCTTTCAGACGAAGCAGATCGGAATCATAAGTGATGCCCAGGTCACCCCGTACTTTATTTTTCTCGATATCTTCTGCGCTGATGACGATCACGATCTCCACCTGATCTGCCAGCTGCATCAGCATCCGCAGTTTGCTGTCCGGTTCAAATCCTGGAAGTACGCGGGATGCATGGTAATCGTCATACAGTTTTCCGCCGAATTCCAGATACAGTTTGTTGTCAAACTGCTGGATCCGCTCTCTGATGTGTTCTGACTGCATCGCCAGATATTTGTCATTATCAAATCCTTTTCTCATGTCTTCTCTCCCTTATAAAATTTTCTTTAGTATACACAAATTCTGAATGGTAACGTCAGCCTCATCAGAACGTCCTGTTTTCTCCCGGTCATACCAGCAGGTTCTCATGCCCATCTTCCGTCCACCTGCGATGTCCGCCGTCAGGGAATCTCCGATGATCATGGTCTCTTCCGGCAAAATACCCGGAAGTGCTGCAAAGCATCCTTCAAAAAACTCACGGGCCGGTTTCTCCATGCCCATCCGTTCCGATACAAAACAATGTGTAAAATATTTCAGCATATCCGCTTTTTTCAATCGATTGATCTGCTGTTCATACGGTCCATTGCTTGCTGCACACAGACAATATCTTTCATGAAGATACGGCAGTATCTCCACAGCTCCTTCCACCGGAACCGCACTGGTGTGAAGACATCTCTTAAATTCATCTTCCATAGCTGCGCCGTCAGCTTCCAGATCAAGACGTTTAAGAACTGTCTGCCAGCGAACCGTCCGAAGATCCGCTACATTGAGTTCCCGTCTTTCAATCTTTCTCCATAGCTTATGATTTTCTTCATTGAATACCGAAAACATCTCCGGCTGATATTCCAGGCCAAACATCTGAAAGCAGTGTTTCATGGACTGCTCCGCACCTGCATCAAAATCCAGCAATGTATTATCAATATCAAGAAAAAGTACCTGAAGTTTCAAATCTGCTCCTCCTTGTCTGCTGGATATAAGCATACTAGATTCTCTCGAAAAACTCAACCGGTAGTTTTATCAATTTCTGACACAGATGTACACCATATATGCTGCATACACCAGCAGCATGATGATTCCTTCACTGCGGCGCACCTGTTTTTTGGTCCATGCAAATACCCACACAATAAGGCTCATGCCGGTCAGCAGAATGATGTCCATCATATTTTCCTGCACAAATGTAATAGGACTGATGGCCGCAGCCGCACCGAGCACCATCAGAATGTTAAACACATTGGATCCCAGCACATTTCCAAGAGCCATGTCTACCTCACCTTTTCTGGAAGCGACCACGGAAGTAACTAACTCCGGCAGGGAAGTTCCCATGGCTACAATTGTCAGGCCGATAAGATTCTGACTTAATCCGAAGTTTGCTGCAATGGCGGAAGCAGAATCCACGACCAGATCACCGCCCCACATGATGGCAGCTCCGCCCAGGAGAATGTAAAGCACACATTTCCAGCCAGAAAGCATCTTTGCCTCCTCTTCTTCCTGTTGTACTGGATTCACCTTTGCTGCACGCACCATCCACATGAGAAAACAGACAAAAATCACAATGAAAATCAATCCATCAGCCCGGCTGATCTCCATACCGGAATAGCCGAGGATCAGAAGGATCAGTCCCATGGCTATAGAAAAGGGCAGTTCCTGCTTCAACGTACTCTGGCTCACCGCCATGGGCGTCCACAGAGCGCATGCCCCGCATACGACCATCAGGTTAAAAATATTGGATCCCACCACATTGCTGACTGCCAGTTCATTGCTTCCGGCAATGGATGCCGTCACACTGACCGCGCATTCCGGCAGGGATGTACCCATGGCCACAATGGTCATTCCGATCACCATGGCAGGGATGTGAAGTTTCCGCGCCACTGCGGAACTTCCTTCCACAAAGAAATCTGCGCCTTTGATGAGCAGCACAAACCCCAGTATAAGCATTACATAAGTCATCTTTTCTTCGTCCTTTCCAGATTTAAAAGAAGCCGCTGCCCATAAGCAGCGGCTCCCACCATTTTCATTTATGCTTCATCAATAGCTTTTCCGATATCACTTCTGCAGTATTTATTATCGAAGTCTACCAGTTTGACTGCCTCATAGGCATTGGCGCGAGCCTTTTTGAGGTCGTCTCCGGTTGCTACCACGCCAAGGACGCGGCCGCCGTTGGTAACGATCTTGCCGTCTTTGAACTTTGTTCCGGCATGGAATACATAATAGCCTTCCTTGTCCTTGAAATTCTCAAGACCTCTGATCTCCAGACCTTTGTCGTATTTCACCGGATAGCCGTCGGATGCCAGTACTACACAGACTGCTGCATTGTCCTCGAACTCCAGCTCAATCTGGTCAAGTGTACCATCTACACATGCCTCAAAGACATCGATGATATCATTTTTCATGCGAGGCAGGACAACCTGTGCCTCCGGATCACCGAATCTGGCGTTGTACTCCAGAACCTTCGGTCCCTTCGGGGTAAGCATAAGGCCAAAGAAAATGATACCTTTGAATTCTCTTCCCTCTGCTGCCATGGCATCTACCGTCTTCTGATAAATATATTTCCTGCAGAATGCATCTACTTCTTCTGTATAGAACGGACTCGGGGAGAAGGTTCCCATACCACCGGTATTGAGACCCTGATCGCCGTCCAGTGCGCGTTTGTGATCCTGCGCGGAGGTCATGATACGGATGGTCTTGCCGTCTACAAAGCTGAGCACGGACACCTCGCGTCCGGTCATGAACTCTTCGATGACCATCTGATTGCCGGCGCTGCCGAATTTCTTATCCAACATGATGGATTTCACTCCATCTTTTGCCTCTTCCAGCGTATTGCAGATGAGTACGCCTTTTCCAAGTGCCAGTCCATCGGCTTTCAGAACAATCGGGAAATCTGCATGTTCCAGATAAGCAAGGGCTTTCTCCGGATCATCAAAATTCTCATAAGCTGCGGTCGGAATGTCATATTTCTTCATGAGATCTTTGGAAAATGCTTTGGAACCTTCCAGAATTGCCGCATTTTTCCGCGGTCCAAAGACGCGCAGTCCCTGTGCCTCAAACACATCCACGATACCGCCTACCAGCGGGTCATCCATACCGATGACCGTCAGGTCGATCTCTTTTTCTTTTGCAAATGCTGCCAGTTTATCGAACTCCATGGCAGTGATATCCACGCACTCCGCATACTCTGCGATTCCTGCATTTCCCGGTGCACAGTAGATCTTCTCTACCTTCGGGCTCTGTGCAATCTTCCATGCCAGTGCATGTTCTCTTCCGCCGCTTCCAACAATCAAAATTTTCATATGAATGCCTCTCTTATTGTTCAATCAGAGCTTTGCCGCCCTCTACTTTCACTTTACCGTTTGCTATCAGATCAATGGCTCTGGGCATGATCACCCATTCTGCCTCTTCCATTACCCGCAGCTGCAGGGACTTCGGTGTATCATCCTGATGCACCTCCACTGCTTTCTGCAGAATGATTGGTCCTGTATCGGTTCCGTCGTCCACAAAATGTACGGTGGCTCCGGTCACTTTCACGCCTCGGTTCAATACGCCTTCATGTACCTTCAGTCCGTAATAATCTTTTCCGCAGAAAGAAGGAATCAAAGACGGATGAATGTTAATGATCCTGTTTTTAAAATGTTCCACAATCTTTGGCGGAATGACAACCAGACAGCCTGCCAGCACTACAAGATCTGCTTCTGAATCAATGAGTGCCTGAAGAAGCGCATCGTTAAAAGCTTCCCTGTCCGTAAAATCCTTCGGGCTTAATGCCTTTGCCGGAATCTCTGCTTTGGCAGCCCGCTCCAGCGCATAGGCATTTTTATTATTGCTGATGACCACTTTGATCTCCGCATTGGTAATCCGTCCGTCTGCAATGGAATCGATAATCGACTGCAGATTGGTTCCTCCGCCGGATACCAGAACTGCCAGTTTTAACATAAGGTCACACCCTTCTCGCCTGCTTCTACAGAACCAACCACATACGGGGTCTCGCCTGCTGCCTTCAGTGCCTCCATCGTCTTGTCCACATCTGCCGGATCAACGGCCAATACCATGCCAAGTCCCATGTTGAAGGTGTTGTACATCATTTCTTCGGTAATATTTCCCTCTTCCTGCAGCATCTTGAAGATCGGAAGTACCGGATAACTGTCTTTCTTCACAACCGCACGCACGCCGTCCGGAAGCATTCTCGGAATGTTCTCATAGAATCCGCCGCCGGTGATATGGCTGCAGCCTTTCACAGTCACGCCTGCTTCTTTGACACTCTTTAATGCTTTCACATAGATTCTGGTCGGAGTGATCAGCGTCTCACCCAAGGTAGCGCCCAGATTGTCATAATATGTATTCAGTGCTTCTTCATTCATACGAAACACTTTTCTTACCAAAGAGAATCCGTTGCTGTGGATTCCGGAAGATGCAATACCGATGAGGGTATCGCCCGGTTTGATGGTCTCTCCGGTGATCAGATCTTTTTTATCAACAACGCCAACTGCAAATCCTGCCAGGTCGTACTCGTCTTCCGGCATCAGTCCCGGATGCTCTGCAGTCTCACCGCCGATCAATGCAGCGCCAGCCTGTTTGCAGCCCTCTGCCACACCTTTTACGATCTCTGCGATTTTCTCCGGATAGTTCTTGCCGCAGGCAATATAGTCGAGGAAGAACAGCGGCTCACCGCCTGCACATGCCACATCGTTGACGCACATGGCAACTGCATCGATACCGATGGTATCATGTTTGTCCATGAGAAATGCCAGCTTTACTTTGGTTCCGCATCCGTCGGTTCCGGACAGTAGCACCGGGTCTTCCATGTCTTTGATGGCATTTAAGGAAAATGCACCGGAGAAGCCTCCCAGTCCGCCAAGGACTTCCGGTCTCATGGTTGCCTTTACATGCTCTTTCATAAGCTCTACTGATTTGTAACCAGCCTCAATATCCACACCTGCGTTTTTGTAATCCATTCTGTAGTCCTCCTTTTCCCTGTACACGTTCTACATCTGTTTCAGATATTCTTTATATCCGATCTCGTCCAGTTTCTTTGCCTTACCTTCTACTTCTTCTTTCATATCTTCTGAATATTTTTTCAGACGCTCCAGAAGCTCCGGATCAGAAGCTGCCAGAATCTTTGCTGCCAGAATACCTGCATTGGCTCCGCCGTTAATGGCTACGGTTGCTACCGGAATACCGGTCGGCATCTGCACGATGGAATAAAGAGAATCCACACCGCCCAGGTCAGAAGTCTTCATTGGAATTCCGATAACCGGAAGCGGGAAAATTGCCGCACACATACCCGGAAGGTGAGCCGCTTTTCCAGCGCCTGCGATAATCACCTTGAAGCCTTTGCTCTCTGCGCTTTTCGCATATTCAAAGAATACGTCCGGCTCTCTGTGAGCGGAGATGATCGTCATCTCAAACTCCACACCCAGTTTTGCAAGTACATCTGCTGCTTTGCTCATGATGGGCATATCTGAATCGCTGCCCATGACAATTCCTACTTTTGCCATCGTAAATCTCCTCCATGTAATGAAACATTTCCCACTTCCGTCCCGTGGACTCGTGGAACTTTTATTAGTTTCTTTTATAAGTCATATTAATAATATTGTCTCTACTTATAAGTTATATTACAAGGACTTTCTATAATTGTCAAGACTTGTACGCATCCAACGGCACATTTAATTCCTCCGTTCCCGGCAGGACGAATCTTCCGTCACGGATGATATCCTCAGTGCTTCCATCAGCGTGGATAACCGCGATGGACTCCAGTTCATCATAAGGAATAGTAATGTCCGTGTGGCAGTTAAAATATGCCTTGCCCGGATCTTCCTTTCGAAGCACAGAGCACTCATTTTCCTTTGCCACAATCCGTTTGCCATCCGGGTTGAAGGTATCTGTATCTTCCTCCCAGGAGTAGCAGGTGTCACCCACTGCAAAATGGGGTCCGGTCTTCTCTGCAATGAGAATCGGCATGCATGCCTCGATGCCGTATTTTCTTGCCATGACATAAGCCGTGGTGTTGGTTCCGATGGCAAATTCTCCAATCGGGAGGGTATCATGATGGAACAGCACATTTTCATGAATATAACGGCGGTTCTCCTCTTCCTTCTCATAGTTGCCGCAGGTGTAATCCCGGATCATGCCATCCCTGAAGGTGAGGGTCAGATCCCGGTAAAATAATTCGTTGAGATAGACCCCTGTCACATGGAGAAGTCCTTCCGTTCCGGTCAGTTTCGGAGAGGTAAATACTTCTCCTACCGGAATATTAACGTCTGCCACACAGTTTTCAAAGGCAGTCTCCTTCTCTGCATCCTGCTTCTCTGCCAACGCCACAGTCAGATCAGTCCGGTTGGCACCAGCTCCCTGAATGTGGACAGAAGTTCCTTTATCCAGCGCATCGATGATCGTCTGCTGGATTCTCTGATAGGTGTGATAGTCCAATGTATTGATCTTCACAGTCTCCGTAAAGATCTCTTCAAAATGTTCGCCAATATCCGGTACCGGGAAGGCAATAATGGTAAAGCTCCGCTCCTCACCCGGAATATATTCATTGGTCATCTGGCCTGCCTTACTGTTTAAGAGCACCTGATTTTTCTGCTGTTTTTCGTTCAGCTTCAGTGCTTCTTCCTTTCCTTTCGGCTCAAAGGTTTTCTCTCCGAAAATCTCCATAACAGCAGGACCTGCATGACCTTTGGACAGTTCTTTATATTCTTCAAAGGTAGTCTTCATTACTCCCAGCTTCCGCTCCACGAAAGCCTTGTCCATAAAGAGGGCTGCATCACCTTTATGATCATAATCATACTGCCGGTTAGGAGAACTTGCATAATAACCGATCTTGTTATTTTCCCGCATATTGACTCTGCTCACAGCCGCCCGGTAAATAATACTCTCAAGACCCATATCCGCAAAATTCTTCACTGCCTGACGGATGATACGTTCAAATCCTAGGCAATAACGGATGTTCACGGTCTTTTTCTTTGACAAGTCTTTGCCGTTGGCCACAAATCCAATCCGATAACCTTCTGTGAATACAGATGCCAGCTTCCGGATCTCCTCCTCCGGGAGGGTATTTAAAAAGGTGCTGGTCTTCAGTTCTGTCTCACTGATGTACTCGCCAAACTGATAGAGATAGCGCGGATCTGATAAATCCGCTTCCATGATAATGTCTCTTGCAAAAGACAGGGATGGATCTACCTGCTCACGAACCCGGTATGCCGCCATCACATCGCTGTAGTCGCTGATAAACCAGTAAGCATCCTGACGGAGACGTTCCTCTTCCGGCTGCTCACCGTCCGCATATTCACTGTGAATCTGCAGGAACAGTTCCATATGAATGAGGAGTTCCTCTTCTCTTCCCTCAAATGCATAGACGATCATACCGCGAATCTCGGTATAGATAAAGGATAAAATCTGTCCCACACCTTCTCCCAGCATTTTTGCTGCATAGGCCGGATTAGCAAAGCTCTTTTCATATGCCTCGCCCTCAATATCTCCATACAGCTCCTTGTTCCATTTCTGAAGTTCTGTAAGAGAGGCATGTTTCCAGTCTTTTTTCTCCAGTAACAGTTCCATAAACTGTGCCGTTCTTTTAAAATAATCCCCTGCGGGACCTTCCACTTCCGGATTTGCGGCGATCTGGTGGATACGCTCCACCGCCAGATCCATGCGTTCCTTTAAATCTTCTCTTTCTTCCATCTTCTCACCATCCGAGTATATAAATTGATACAAAACCTGCCAGCAGCAGAAAATTCAACCCGCAGCCAAGCCGCAGAAATAACCGGTAGGTTCCTTCCTCCCGGTATCCCATAATTCCATAATATAATCCGGCACAGGCACACAGCATGGCCAGAAATCCGGTCACTGCAATGATTCTTCCTGCCTGGCCGCTTCGTATATAAGCTGCCGCAACAGATGCCGCAAAGAGCAGCAGCGCAGCCCCACCTAGTCCACTGGATATGATTCCCTGACGGGAATGCTTTTTATCCGTGAACCGGATTTTTTTCTTATTCCACATGTTTCTCTACCCTCCGATGCCATTTTAGCAGACGGTACAATCCGTATCCCAGACAGCATCCCAATGTATTTAACAGGACATCGTCCACATCGCAGCTGCCCACTTTCAATACCAGCTGTGATAATTCTATCATCAGACTTAGTTCAAATCCGATAAACGTCGTTCTGAAAAATCCGGACGGCTTCCGACTGATCGACGGCAGTAATGCGCCAAAGGGGATAAACCCAATGACGTTTCCACCCAGATTCAAACATACATATCCAATTCCGATCTGTTCCCGATAGCGAAGATATCGGCCGATTTCCTGAAGCGGGACCAGATTGTACCGATATTCTCCTTCCAGAAATGTCCGCCCCCATTCTTCTGAAAAAATGAGAAAATAGACCAGTAAAACCAGATAGACACCGAGAAAAATTCTGCACCAGAACCGGATTTTTTTCTCCGTTTTTTCTTTCACCAAATCTCCTTTACAAGGCGTCAAAGGGAGGGGCGCATCATGCCCCTCCCAGCCTAAAACATCAAATCAGATTTTCCTTTTAAAAGACGTGCGCCATTTACAATCATCAGAATTCCGGTGACCACACCTGTTACCAGCACAATAATGCCGAGCGCCAGCGTACCGCCGCCTACACGTCCCATTAATTTATAGGTTTTCTCATTGTTCATGCAGAAGTTACCTCCCTTATTTTGCTCCGTACTGTTCATAGTATGCATCAATGGCAGCTTTTAATGTGTCGTCGATGATGACTTTGCCCTTGTACGGACGGTTATACAGATATTCTACCACATCTGCCATGGTTACGATAGCATTGGTTGGGAATCCGTAGAGATCTTTTACCTCATCAAGGGCACATTTTACGCCGCCCTTTCCAACTTCCATACGGTCCAGGGATACCATGAGTCCCACGATTTCTACATCGGCTGCTCCTTTTACCTTTGGCACGGTCTCCTCCATGGATTTTCCGGAAGTGGTAACATCCTCGATCATGACAACGCGGTCACCGTCTTTTAATTTGCTTCCCAGAAAACTTCCCTTGTCAGCGCCATGATCCTTCTCCTCTTTCCGATCGGAGCAGTAACGAATCTCTTTGCCAAACAGTTCACTGTATGCAATCGCAGTGACTACACTCAGCGGAATGCCCTTGTATGCCGGTCCGAAAAGCACATCAAAATCATCACCATATTTATCATGAATGGCTTTTGCATAATACTCACCCAGCTTCTTTAACTGGGAACCCGTTACATATGCACCTGCATTCATGAAAAACGGGGATTTTCTTCCGCTCTTTAATGTGAACTCGCCGAATTTCAGCACGTCACAATCTACCATAAATTCTATAAATTCCTGTTTATACTGTTCCATCCTTTCATCCTCCTGTGTTATGTCCGTGTCCTTTAGCGCACTGCGCCGACCAGATCTTTGATATCTTCTACCTGATATTTTTTCATATAAGCTTCAATGCCTTCTGCCACTTCCTTTGCGGCATAGGGATTGGCAAAATTAGCAGTCCCCACAGAAACCGCGGTTGCTCCTGCCAGGATAAATTCCAGTGCATCATCTGCGTTCGTGATACCGCCCATACCGATGATCGGAATCTTCACTGCATTAGCTGCCTGATAAACCATCCGGACTGCCACCGGTTTCACAGCCGGACCGGACATACCGCCGGTCTTATTTGCCAGAGCAAAGGTTCTTCTGTTGATATCAATCTTCATACCGGTCAGAGTGTTGATCATAGACAGGGCATCTGCTCCTCCTGCCTCTGCAGCCTTTGCCATGACGGTAATGTCCGTCACATTGGGACTTAATTTCATGATGACCGGCTGCTTTGCCCGTTTTTTTACCTGCTCAGTAATATGCTGCAGTGCTTTCGGATCCTGCCCGAAGGCAATGCCGCCTTCCTTTACATTTGGGCAGGAAACATTGATCTCCAACAGATCCACCGGCTCCTCCGCCAGACGTTCTACCACCTCACAGTAATCTTCTTCACTCTTTCCGCAAACATTGACAATAATCTTCGTATCGTACTGCTTCAGGAACGGGATATCTCTTTTTACAAATACATCAATCCCCGGGTTCTGCAGACCAATGGCATTGAGCATGCCGCTTCTGGTCTCTGCAATTCGAGGTGTCGGATTGCCCGGCCACGGCACATTTGCCACGCCCTTGGTCACTACGGCACCCAATGCCCCCAGGTCATAAAATTCACTGTACTCAGCACCGGATCCAAAGGTTCCGGATGCAGTCATGACTGGATTTTTAAGCTCCACACCTGCGATGGTTACTTTTGTATTCATTACAGTTCCACCTCCGTACTTAAAAATACCGGTCCATCTTTGCAGACTCTCTTATTGTGCACATGGGAGTGTCCGTCCATCTCTTTTGACTGGCAGACACAGGCAAGACAGGCTCCGATGCCGCAGGCCATACGCTCTTCCATGGAAATGTAACACTCGATGCCTTTTTCCTCCGCATAAGCCTTGATGGCACGGAGCATCGGTTTCGGACCGCAGGCATAGATGACATCTGCTTCAATTCCATGCTCACGGACAGCATCCATGACATTTCCCTTCGTTCCTGCACTTCCATCTTCCGTTGCGATATAGAAGTCTCCGGATGCGGACAGTTCTTCTGTCAGGAACAGTTCATCCCGGTATCCGGCTACTGTCTGCACTCCCGTACAGCCCTGTGCCTTCAATGCAGCTCCCAGCTGTACCATCGGCGGCACGCCGATACCTCCGCCCATCAGAAGCGGCTTCTTTCCTTTTAACGGGAATCCATTTCCCAGAGGTCCTAAGATCTCCAGTTTATCTCCGGCTTTCCGTCCGGAAAATTCTGCAGTTCCTTCTCCGACTACCCGATATACAAGGCGAAGTTTTCCTTCCTCTGCATTGATTTCGCAGATACTGATAGGACGCGGCAGCATATGACTTCCGTCACTGCAGTATACAGATACAAACTGTCCCGGAACTGCGTCTTTTGCAATCTGCTCGGTCTGAAGCCACAGGCTGAAAATTCCGGAAGCAATCTCTTTCTGCTCCAGAACGGTGGCAAATTCTCTGTTCTTCATGTCTTTATTTTCTCCATTCTTCGACGCAGGCGGAACACGTCCTACGCATTCCGCCCGTATTATCATCTATTAAAGTGCTGCGTCCAAAGCTCCCTGAATATCTGCAATCATAGCCTCTACGGCCGCACGGGATGCATCTCCAAAATTCTCTGCTCCGAATTTTGCATATGCTTCCTGTTTGTAAGCGGCAATGATACCTCTGGAAGAATTGACAATTGCACCCAGACCGTCTTCATTGAAGAAATGAACCAGGTCTTTTCCTTTTCCGCCCTGCGCACCGTACCCAGGTACCAGAATGAAGGACTTCGGCATTACTTTACGAAGAATCTCGCCCTGTTCCGGATAGGTGGCACCTACTACAGCTCCGATATAACTGTAACTGTCACCCATGTGGTCTTCGCCCCACTGAGCAACCTTCTCACCTACCATCTCATACAGCGGTTTTCCATTGATCAGCTGATCCTGAAACTCACCGCTGGATGGGTTGGAAGTCTTTACAAGGATGAAGAGACCTTTCTTCTCCTGTTTGCAGACATCAATGAACGGTTTCACACCGTCAGATCCCAGATATGGATTAACCGTGGCAAAATCCTCGTCAAAGCCTGCATAGGTTTTGCTTCCTACCTGCACCTTTCCAAGATGGCCGGTTGCATAAGCTGCAGAAGTGGAACCGATGTCACCACGTTTAATATCACCGATTACTACCAGATCTTTGGATTTACAGTAGTCTACAGTTTTCTTATATGCTTTCAGGCCCTCGATGCCAAACTGCTCGTACATGGCAATCTGCGGTTTGACTGCCGGAATCAGGTCATAGGTTTTGTCTACGATCTCTTTGTTGAACTGCCAGATTGCTTCTGCCGCTCCCTCCAGAGTTTCTCCAAACTCGTCAAACGCTTTTTTCTGAATATGCTCCGGTACATAAGAAAGCATCGGGTCAAGTCCTACCACGATAGGTGCCTTTGTTTTCTGAATCTTGTTGATCAGTTTGTTAATCATGGAAATCTCCTTCTTTGGTCTTAAAAATTTCTACTGCGTTCTAGTGTAGCATAACTGTTCCGTGATTTCAATGCGTATCCAGCACCTTTTCCAGTTCCTCAATCACGATTTTCAGTGCCTTGATCCGGGCATATTTCTTATCTACGGACTCCAGCACATGCCATGGTGCATAAGTGGTACTAGTCTTTGCAATCATTTCGTTGACCGCATCCTCATACTGATCCCATTTTTCACGGTTACGCCAGTCCTCATCGGTAATTTTCCACTGTTTTTCCGGCGTATTCTGTCGGTCTGTAAAACGGCGCAGCTGGGTCACTTTGTCGATCTGTACCCAGAACTTGATAATCACGGCACCCCAGTCATAGAGTTCCTTTTCAAATTCATTGATCTCATTGTAAGCACGTTTCCAGTCATTTTCACTGCAGAAGCCT
Organism: Hominiventricola filiformis; assembly: GCF_020686965.1. Taxonomy (NCBI): domain Bacteria; kingdom Bacillati; phylum Bacillota; class Clostridia; order Lachnospirales; family Lachnospiraceae; genus Hominiventricola; species Hominiventricola filiformis. Next base: position 54,702 of record NZ_JAJEPS010000010.1, read on the forward strand.
TCCAGACGCTCCACCATGACTCTGCCATACCAGGTCCGGTCAAAGATGGCTATATGCCCGGTCTTAGGAAGTCTTGTCCAGAACCGCCACAGATAATGCCTTGCCTTCTCATGAGGCTCCGGGCTGGCAATGGGATGTACTTCGTAGCCTCTCGGATCCAGCGCTCCTGTAATTCGTTTAATATTACCACCTTTTCCTGCTGCATCCCAGCCTTCATAAGCAATGATTACCGGCACTTTCTTCCGGTACAGACGATTGTGAAGCTCTCCAAGACGGGTCTGCAGCTGCTTTAACTCTTCCTGATATTCTTCATCTGCCAGCTCTTTGTCCAGCGGGATCTCGGAGAGCAGCGGCATCTTTTCCAATGGAAAAACATTTTGCAGAAGCGGCACCGCCATATCCCGGTTATTAAATGCAATGTCAATTCCCTGGGTCAGTGTCTCCAACACCTGCAGTTCCGTCCATTTCTTTGATTTGGCATCAATGATGTACCAGGGTGCCGACGGCATACTGGTATCTTTCATATAGGAAGAAAATGCATCCACACATTTTTCATAATGGTGATTCTGCCACATGTCATTTCTATTGACACGCCACATAGTGTCTTTTTCCTCTGCCAGATGTTTGATTCGTTTCTTCTGCTCTTTTTCTGAAATATGCAGGAAAAATTTCATAACCAGATATCCATTATCCGTCAGCTGACGCTCAAACCGGCGAATGCTCTCGATCCGTTTCGTATATTCTGATTCCTTCAGTTCGCCGCGCAGGTAATCGCCTACCGTTTCACCCATCCAGCCAGAATCCAGAAATACAAATTTTCCCGCTTCCGGAATCTTTGCAAAATGCCGGTACAGAAACGGCCGCCGCTCCTCTTCCTCAGTTTTCTTCTCCATAGATTCCACTTTAAAGAACCGCGGATCAATGTTTTGGATAATCTCTCCGATGCAGCTTCCCTTTCCAGCCGTTCCCCAACCCTCCATAAGTACCAGTACCGGAACCTTCTTTTCTTTAATGAGCATCTGCTGCCGCGCCAGCTTATCCCTCGCTGCAATAAGACGTTTTTTCAGCTCCCCTTCCTCTGGTTTCTCTGTAGCTTTCCATTCTCTCAGCATGTGTGTACCCCCTTTTTTACTAGTTTTCCACATTTTTTTCAAAATAACAAGACATAAAAAAACTATTGCTCCAATTTCTGAAACAATAGTTTTTCTTTTTATTTCATACAAAGATGAACTGCTGCGGTTTTAAATGTTTTTGGCAATGCCAGAATGTTCGGATGATCTCCCACATATTTTTTCTTTGCATCTTCCAGTGCTTCTTCCACTGTTTCCCTGGTTTTTAATCCCATACTTCTGGCAATCCCCGGTTCCTGCGCCCCGACAATATAAATTGCCGATGTATTCATTTCTGCAATATGTCCGCATGACATCATAGAAAAACCATGAAACGGGTGAAATGCATTGGCAAACCTATATTTTCGAATATATTCTTCGTTTGTTGCAAAGTATTCCCCATAACGGTTCATATCCGGAAGAATCTGCATATGGTCATGCTGGAACATTTCATACAGTTCTCTTAAATACGGCCATCTTTCATCATGAAAATATCCATTGCAGACGGATGCACAAATGATCACGCAGCGATCACTCATAATTCTTTTATGTCGGATTACCTGTGCCGACAATGCCTGCATCATCTGAATTGGATTGGTTCCCATTCCGTCTCCATAATGGAAATCTTGCGGCATTCCGAAAATAAGTACATCATATTTCTTTTCTGCCCATGGTACATATGTCCTTTTGTCCGCAATCTTCCAGGACTGCGGCATCATTTCTTTTGCATATCCGGAAAATACGGCAATCTGGCGGGAATACGTATCTAGAACTGCATCACAGCAGAAAAACTTTTTCCCCATACACGCTTCCATATACATACCGATTTCATCAAACTTCGTGCGCATCAGGCTGTGTCCAGATACCGGTGTAAAATCTTTTCTGTGCATAACCTCCGGAACATGGTGTGTTGCAATTGATCTCCAGTGTGTAATTCCTGTCGCACAATGCTTATATCCGCCAGAATATCCCCCATATGGATTTCCCTGCGTATGCCCTATCAATATTGCCAGATCTGAGTCATACACATATTTATTCATAATCACCCGATCGCCACGTTCTGTACATCCCAGATCTACCAAATGTTCATAATCTTCTGAATCATGACTGGTAATCTGACCGCATGAATAAAATTCCTCAAAAATTTCTTTTCCCAGAATTTTCTTTGCTTCCGGAACGGTCGTCCGCGGATGAAGTCCATTGGAAAACAGCAGCAGAATATCTTTTTTCTCAACGCCTGCTGCATAAAGCTCTTCCAGGATCACCTTTATTGCTACTTTTCGATGCGATGTTGGCTGACAGCCTCCCTTTACAATGTCCGGAATGACAATGGTTATTTTGCTTCCTTTATGTACCAGTTTCGAAATCGGAAGCATTCCAATGGGATTTTGAACCGATTCTCTGGTAATATTCATAAGAGAATCCATATCCTGAGGCAGACAAGGCGGATCAGGTATTGTTTCCCCTGGTATAAACACATCTGTATTTTCCGGAAGTTCTGCCTCCATCAATCCATGTCCATATTCAAAATTTAATTTCATATCATATTCCCTGTTATCTCATAGACTGATACATTTCCTGCAGCATTTCTTTCGTAATTTCAACCGGATTATTATAAAGATTCGGATGCGTGCTTCCATCAACAAGATCTTGAATCTGTTCATCGGTAAGATGATACTCTTTCAGATCAGTACGAAGTCCAATTTCTTTTTTGAGATCATAAATTGCATCCGCCATTTCATACATATCTTTAAAGCCAAGTTTCTTTGCAAATTCATGAATTCTTCCATTTTGTGCATCCGCATTAATTCTCGCAAAATAATCCAGAGTCAAACCGCATGCTTCTCCATGAGGAATATGCAGCATATTGGTCAACGGGAATGAGCACGCATGTGAACTGGTTGTCTTCGGCAGTGTAAATGCCATTCCTGCAATCACTGACGCTTCTGCCATCTTTGCACGTGCTTCCCTATTAGAAGGGTCTTTGCAGACAATTCTGAGATACTGGAATACAATATGACTTGCATGGAGTGCCAGTGCATCACAAACTGGCTGATGGCCTTTGCTCCAGAAGCCTTCCAGCGCATGGCATAATACATCAATACCCGTGCTTGCCGTCATATATGGCGGAAGTGTATAGGTCAGTTCCGGATCAATTAATGCAACCGCAGGATAGAAATTATTACAGTTAATCGGTCCCTTTTTCCCCAACTCTTTATTACTGAGTACAGCAACACAGGTAACTTCACTTCCTGTTCCTGCAGTCGTCGGAATTGCAATCAACGGTAAATGCTGCTTCGGTAAGACTTCTCCTGTTCCATGATATTTACAAATGGAATCCTCCGTAAAACAGATCGTCCCTGAAGCCTTTGCGCAATCTAATGCACTTCCGCCTCCCAGTGCTACCAGAAAATCAACCTTTTTCTCTTTGATCAGTTTTGCGCATGCATCCACTTCCCTCACTTCAGGATTCGGAGAAATTTCACTGTAAATATCCACCAGTACTCCATTGCTTCCGGCTACTATTTTCTGTGCAAGTCCACTTTTAACAAAAAACGGATCACTCACAAGTAAGCCTCTTTTACAGTTCAATTCACTGGCTACTTTCTCCAGTTCTCCTACAGAACCTTCGCCAAATCTGATCGTTACCGGCTGTAAATATTCCCATGCCATGTCCTTTTCCCCCTTCTACTTTCTCTTAAGAACCATGTTAACTTTATGAACAATATTTTCCGAAGTCAGGCCAAATCTTTCCTCCAGGTAAGCTTCCTGACCAACTTCACCAAATTCATCCTGTACCCCCGTCATCTCCAACGGAACCGGATATTTCAATGCCAGAACCGAAGCTACAGCAGAGCCAAGCCCATTTCTTATATTATGGTTTTCCGCAGTAACAATTGCGCCTGTCTCCTCTGCCGCCTTGATAATTGCATTTTCATCAATCGGTTTCAGACACCACATATCAATGACTCTGGCATGAATTCCCTGTTTTTCCAGAATATCTGCTGCCTCCAATGCCTTGTCCACCATATATCCCATTGCAATAATTGTCACATCCGTCCCGTCTTTTAACATGCAAGATTTTCCAACCTCAAATTTAGCCCCGGTACCATATATGATTGGAGCCTGTCTCCTTCTGAGCCGGATATACCATGTTCCGTAAGTTTCCTTTGCCAACTGTAGGACTCTCTCAAGAGAAATCTCATCACATGGTTCCACCACAGTAATCTCCGGAATTGTTGACATAATTCCAAGATCTTCAAATGGCATATGCGTTCCCCCATTTAAAGCCGCTGTAATTCCCGGATCAGAACCCACAATTTTTACGTTTTGTTTTGCGTACGCGCAAGACATGAATATCTGGTCGCATGCACGCCTGCTAGCAAACGGAGCAAATGTATGGGCAAATGGAATAAATCCTGTTGCTGAAAGTCCGGCTGCAACACCAATCATATTTGCTTCCTGAACTCCACAGTCAAACGTTCTCTCCGGATATTTTTCTCTGAATGGAATTGTTCCCATCGCCAGCATCAGATCCGCATCCAGCACAATTACTTTTTGGTCATTTTCAGCCATATTCATTAAGGTTTCGCAGAAAACCGTTCTCATTTCCCTTTTACTGAGTTCATTCATCTACTGTCCCTCCTGAATTTTCAGCTTCCGTAATTCTTCATCCAGCTCCCTACATGCTTCTATTACCATGTCCTGTGTCACCGGCATATTATGGCAGCTTAATTTGCCTTCTATTTTGCTGTATCCCTTTCCTTTTTTCGTATTAAGGATAATGACTGATGGTTTCTCATGCTGAGATTTCGCCTTCCTTATGGCATCCTCAATTTGATCCACATTATTTCCGTCTTCTACATTCTGTGCATACCATCCGAACTGTTCAAATTTCTTTGACACATCCCCCAATGCACACAGATTTTCTACATAGTCATCAATCTGGCATTTATTATAATCCACAAATGCAATCACATGTCTCAGTTGCTTCGCTCCTGCAAACATCGCAGCTTCCCATACCTGTCCCTCTTCAATTTCACCATCTCCGAGAATCAAATATGTGTAATTTTCATAACCCTTCAATCGATTTCCACATGCAATTCCCATTGCAGTGCTGGCCCCCTGACCAAGTGAACCTGTCGTCATATCAATTCCCGGAGTTCGATTCATATCGCAGTGGCTGGGAAGATTAGTTCCCGGTTTATTAAGATTCAACAGCATCTCTTTTGGGAAAAATCCTTTTAAAGCCAGCGTTGCGTACACAGCAGGTCCTGAGTGTCCTTTGGATACTACCAGCATGTCTCGGTCATCTTTTTTCGGATTTTGGGGATCTATATTCATTTCTTTTCCATACAACACTGCCAGCAAGTCAACAATAGAAAGAGAACCGCCAATATGTCCAACTCCTAAATTCCCAATGCTTTTTATCGTTTCTTTTCGAATCTCAATTGCAAATTCTTTCAAATTTACTGAATTGTTCATTTCTTACCTTTCTTCCTCAGTTCATTTCTCATAAATCGCTTTTTCAATTTCTTTTACTTTTTCTTTGCCACCTTTTAAAAACTCCTGACGCCAAGGTTCCAGTCCCTGTGTAAATTCTGTGGCAAGGAATACATCGACCATTTCACATCCAACCTCCGGGGCTGTCTTCCATCCTCCCATCGTAATTACATTAGCATCATTAATTGCGCGGCACATTCTTGCATCATAGATATCCGAACATGGCATGGCATAAACACCCTGGTATTTGTTTGCCACAATTGCCATTCCTGCACCTGTACCACAGATCAGTACTCCTCTGTCAAATTCTCCTGTCTGCATCTTTTCTGCAAGAATTGGTGCTGTTTCAAAAAAAGGTTTTACATGATCCAGATCTGCAGTTCCACAGTCTTCCACCATATGTCCTGCATCTATAAGATGTTTTTTTACTGCTTCTTTTAAAGAAAATCCTGATTTATCAGAACCGATTACTATTTTCATCTTTTCTTCTCCTTATTCTGTTCCAGTAAAATTCCCAAAGCACCCACAATAACTATTCCCATTCCAAGATATTGCAGCCGTACCATTTTTTCATGAAACACCAGAAAAGTTATAATGGTTGATACAATTGGCATTAAAAGTAAAAATGTTTTCACAAGCCATACTGGATAATGTCTGAGATTATGATAATACACAACATAAATCAGAGTCTGTCCCAATGCTGCAAAAATGAGTGCCAGTGCAGCATTCCTGTCTGTAAAAACTATAGCTGCCTGCGGAAGTGTCCGCATGATAACTGAAGTGATCAGAAAATATAACAGAGTCACAAAATTATTGTAGTATGCAACCACGTCATCACAGACAGGGTTCTTTTTATCCAGCTGCACACTTTTAATTACAAATGCATTACAGGATACAAAGAAAGCGCTTAAGAGAAAAAATATATTTCCAGGATCCGATACTCTGAAAGTCGTAAAATCAATTCCCATGACCATAAATACACCCAACAGCATCACTCCTGTACAGGCCCATGCTTTCCATGTAAATCTTTGCTTATAGATGATCATGGACAAAATATTTACCATCAGGACATCACATTTCAGCAGTGCCGTTCCGCTTGCTGCTGAAGAAAGTGAAAGGCCGATAAATGCCGTAATGTCAAGCAAAAAGCCCAGTGTTCCAATCAATAACAGACGTATAAGAACTCCTTTTGTATTCGTTAATTTTTGCAATTCACTTCGTCTGTACATGATAACTGTCAGAAAAATCATTGTGATAAAACGAATTCCGACTCCGGCTGTAAATGCGGATGTATATCCAATAATTTTCTGACTGGCCACATAGTAACTTCCCCAGATTACCGGCAGAATCAATAAAGGCAATACTTTTCCTTTTTCCATTTTCCGCCTGTCCTATCTTATGTCATTTACCATATCCCGCATTTCTTTTCCTTCTCCATTCAGAAATGCTTTATACTTTGCAACCTGATCCCCCAGTGAGAAATCTTTCACACCAAGTTTGATGTAATATTCTGCATCTGCAGGCGTTGCAATTTCACATCTTGGCCGTACTCCATGGTCAAGTGCTGCCTGAATACATTTTCGTTCAGCTTCTTTAAATTCACGCACATGATCCAGACGATTCCATCCTTTGCTCATACAATAGTCATTCGGTCCAAACTGAATCATATCCACACCCGGAATGGAGCAAATCTCTTCAATATTCATAACCGCTTCTTCTTTTTCAATCATAAAGCAGAGAACCACCTCATTCAGCCTATCTACATGCTCAAGCGGCGGAATATGTGACTGATTTCCTATATATCTTCCATTTGGATATCCGAATTTTCCCACACTGCCCGCTGTTTTCGGTTTTATCAGGCTGACACTTTCTCTTACCTGATCCGGATTTACATGATCTACGAATAAAATACTCTGGAATCCACTCTGAACAGCTTTCTGTGCCACATATCCCCGCCCCTGAAAATCAAGTTTTATCATTGTTCCCATATCATTTAATTCTGCAGCTCTTGCCATATTCGGAAGATCGGTAAAATCAAACGGTGCATACTCTGCAAGGAATTCTACATAGTCAAAATTCCCGGTCTGTCCGACAATTTCCCAGAATAAAGGATTTGTACTCCACATTCTGGTAGACAGTAATGGTTTACCGCTGTTCAAATGTTCTCTCAGTTTATTTTTCTTCATTTTCTATTCCTCCTGACTGACATATAATTTCTTACAATTTCCAGATATTCATCCGGATAAAAACCAAAATCTCCTGTAAATCTTGTAAGTGCAATCAGTCCCCCATCCAGTTCTTCAATTTCTGCAATCATCGCAGCATTTTCTTTTTTCAATCCGCCTCCATATAAAACTTCAATTCCCGGTACACATTCTTTAATAAAAGATACTCTCTCCCTGATCTGTTCCCTGTCCGGAGGTACTTTTCCTGGTCCAATTGCCCAAACAGGTTCATATGCAACAATGATTTCAGATAAATCTGTATTGTTTAACCCAGCCATCAGCTGTTCACTTAATACCTGACGCCAGCTGTCTCTCTGTTTATCCGATTCCCCAATACAGTACAAGACTTTTAATCCGGCTTCTTGCGCACGCAGAATTTCCGCATTTAACACCCGCGTAACAGCAGACTCGTCCTCCACTCCGGCTTCTTCCAGTATCTGACGCTTTGCCTTTCTTTCTTCGCAGTGACCGATAATCACATCTGTGCACCCGATAACTTTCATTGCTTTTGCCGTACGGACTGATGTGAAAGCTCCAAAATTCTTTCCCGCTTCTACATCCTCAATGCCTACTCCCTGACAGCCGATTCGCATCATGGATTCTGTTTCTTTCTTCTGAATTGCCTGTAATATATGCGCTTCCGGAAGATACATTGCAAAATCAATGTCATCTTCACAATATTGACAAATTGCCCTGTCTGTCTCCTCATATATTTTACCGGCCCATTCTGCAGGCCTGGCAATACCATTTACACCTCCAAATTCTCTGGGAATTTCAAACCGCTTCAAATTCAGATAAATATGCTTCATCGGATTTCACTCTTTCTGGTCACAGCCAAATTGGCATTTTCAGTAATTTCTTCGTAGGCTCCTTCGTTGATCATCTGTCTGGTTGCCATCCAGATTCCTCCTGTTGCAATTACATAAGGACAGCTTAAGAATTCTTTCATATTGGAATAATTGATCCCGCCGGTCGGCATAAATTTAAGATCTCCATATACATTACCGATTAAATTTAAAGCTTCAACTCCGCCAAAAGACACTGCCGGAAAAAATTTCACAACTTTAACACCCAACTGCATTGCCTGTTCCATTTCTCCCGGTGTAGCACAACCAGGAATCATCGTTGCCCCTTTTTTCATGCCATAGACCACATTTTCCTTTACAAATCCAGGTGATACAATAAAATCTGCCCCGGCATCCACTGCATCATCTATTTGTCCTCTGTTCAAAACAGTCCCTGCTCCCAACAGTATCTCAGGAAAATTTTTTCGAACCAGCCTCATGGCTTTCGATGCTGCTGCCGTTCGATAAGTAATTTCCACACAGCGGATGCCGCCTTTTATCAGAGCTTCGCAAACAGGAATTGCTTTATCTTCCTGATCAATCACGAGAACCGGGACCAATGCTGCTTCTTCCAGTTTTTGGTACACATCCTGCATCTTCATTTTATTTTTCCTTTCTGTCAGAATATCGGCAGCAACTGTCCCTGATTGTCAGCCGAAATGGCAGTTCTATTTTCATGGGAAGTTTATGTCTTTTTTCAATTCTGTTTAATAAAGTCTGTGCAGCGACTACTCCCATTTCATTTTTAGGAATACGGATACTTGTAAGCATAGGAGTTGTAAACTGTGACATCTCCGTATCATCAATTCCAATAATCGAAATATCTTCCGGAATTTTCAGCTTTCTTTCTGTTACTGCCTTAAAAGTTCCAATTGCAACATTATCATTACAGCAAAAGATAGCTGACATGGATGAGTCATTTTCCAACATCTGTTTTGCATTCTCATATGCCGAAGAAATCGTCAATTCTGTCTTTTGAATCCATTCCCGCTTCAACGGAAGCTTTAATTCTTTCATCTTATTGCAATATCCAAGATATCTCTGTTCATTGTCCAGTTCTCCGATATATGCAATTTTTTTATGATTCTGCTGATACAGGAATTCCACAACAGTCTCTGCAGATCTTTTACCATCACAGAAAATCTGATCAGCTTCCACATCAGATGGATTCAAGGATACAAATACGATATTTTTCAGTTTTTTCACCAGCTGATTCTGTATTTCTCTGCCACATCGCCCCAGAACAATCACACCATCTACATTTTCATTTTTCAATGCTTCGAATGTCATCGTCTGATTATGCGGTGATAATGCAAAAGAACTGCAGATCACGCCTCCATTTTTATAAATTTCCTGCTCAATTCCTTTAAAAATCTCATAGAAAAACTGATCATCGAAAAACTCTTTTCCTCTTCCATAAATGCATGCAATTTTATATTTTTTCTGCTCTGTCTCTTCTTTGCTGTTCATCTTCAGTTTCTGCGCATTTACATTCGGGGAATACTGGGTTTCCTGCACAATTTTCCAAATTCTGTCCCGTACCTCTTTACTTGCGTATTTCTCTCCATCCTTTCGTAAAACCCGAGATACTGTAGACGGAGAAACATTCGCAAGTGCAGCAATCTCTTTCAATGTCATAGCTTTAGATCATATATTTTCTGATCAGTGCGCAAAGTTCATCATAGCCGGCAATAAACCCGGACAGCGTATCTCTGACTGCCCCATATTTATCAAATTCCTGCACTGTCATTCCATCTTCCTTAAAAGATTTTCTGAATTCCTCTGATTTCATCAGTTCCGTAAGGTATTCTTCTTTTACCGGAATACTCATCCGTTCTTCCACGCTCACATCACTGTTATTCAGCTTTTTATACCAGGAATAATTAATCGTCTGACAAATATCTCCGCCGATAAACTCTGACCAGTGATAGGAATTTCTGACTGCCGCTGTCAGAATACGTGTCGTATAATGTCTTTCTTTATACAGTCTGTATGCCTCCTTGCAGACAGCTACGCCACCCCAGTTTGCAGCATCTGCATTCAGAACCATTCCTTTGCTGGAGCTGTCTGCTTTTACCCAGTCATCCAGCCGGCCAAGCATCAAAGTACACACCGGTGACATTTTGTCCGTATCAAGACCTTCTTCTTTTCTTCTCTTTAAACCTCTTTCTACGGCCTCTGCAACTGCCACATACTGCGGAACAGTATAAGAAACTGTTGCATTAATACTGATTCCTGCATAGGTTGCTTCTTCCATTGCTCTGATTCCTGCTGCCGTTGCCGGAATCTTCACCTGCATATTCGGTGCAAGTGCATGAATTACTTTCGCCTGCTCCAGCATTCTCTCACTGTTTCTGTAATTTTTTGCATTTGTCTGAAGAGAGAGCCTTCCTTTTTTTCCTGCATGCTTTTCAAAAACCGGGAGCAATTTTGCTGATCTTTCTCCTGAAATCTCATACATCAATGCCCAAGCAATATCATCTTCTGATGCATTCGGCATCGTTTCAATCAGTCTGCAGATTCGTTTTTCGCACTCCGGCAATTCTTTCTTTATCACTCCGCCGATAATCACCGGATTGCTTGTTGCTCCGGAAATTCCCCTCTGCATTCCAAAATCAAGTTCCTCTGCTCCACAGGAATCCATCCAGATATCTGTCTGTGGAAATTTAACCACTGTCTCATGAAGTTTTCCCAAATATTCCATTATCTGTCCCTCCGGTTTCTATTTATTTACGCAAAATCTGCATTCGCCTTTTTCCAGCACTTCAAGCATATTATCAATCGCCATACGCCCCATTCTTTCTGCTGCCTTTACAGAATGTCCGCCCACATGAGGTGTTGCAATTACATTCGGATGTTTGTACAGATCCGTAATCACCGGGGGCTCCTGCTCATATGCATCAACACCAAAACCGGCAATTTTTCCATTCTTCAATGCTTCATATACAGCTTCACAATCTACAAGCTCACCTCTGGCACAGTTGACCAAATATACTCCATCTTTCATTCTGGCAATAGATTCCTTATTGATCATGTATTTTGTATCTGTAGTTACAGGCATATGTAAGGTAATAAAATCAGACTTTTCATAAACTTCATCCAATGTACCTTTTAAAATTCCATTTTCTTTTGCAAATGCCTCATTAAAAAATGGATCGTATGCAATCACAGTCATGCCCATCACTTTCGCCATCAGCGAAACTTCTCTTCCAATTGCTCCAAATCCAAGAATTCCCAGCGTTCTTCCTTCCAGGCCAAATCCGATAGGACGAATCCATTTTCCTTCTTTTACATTTTTATCATGATTTACAATTCCTCTCGATAATGCGAGCATCATCGCCATCGTCAGTTCTGCAACCGCTTTACTGTTTGCTCCGGGTGTAATGCAGACGGAAATTCCTTTTTCTTTTGCCGCTTCCGTATCAATCCTGTCATATCCAACTCCATATCGTGAAATCACTTTCAGATTTTCCGGAGCCTGAGCTAGTATTTCTTTTGTATACGGTTCCATTCCTGCAATAATTCCGTCAACGCCATCCCAACATGTTGCAATTTCTTTCGCAGTAAGCGGTTTCTGACTTGGTTTCATAACAACCGTATCCGCAACAGAATTCAAATATTTAATATTTTCCTGCATTGCAGGCTGACCAAACGCTGCAGATGTTACTAATACTTTCATACTTTTTTCACCTTTCTGTTTCTGATAATTGGCATCAGCAGCATGGCTGCTGCCAGAATAAGGAAAAATAATGCAATCGGTTTCTGAAGGAAAATAGAAGCGCTTCCATTAGAAATCATCAGTGCACGACGATAATTTTTTTCTGCCATGCTTCCCAGTACAATTCCGATTACCATAGGAGTTAATGGAAAATCCAGTTTTTTCAGAAAATATCCCATAATTCCAAAAATCACCATAACACATGCATCAAACACTGCATTTTTAGCAGCGTAAGCACCCACTGTACAAAGTACTAATAAGATCGGTACCATAACTACTTCCGGTACTTTTGTAATATTAACAAAGAATTTGAGAAGAAAATGTCCCTGGAAATACATAAATATATTCACCAGAATTAACCCAAGCATAATTCCATACACATATTCTTTGTGATCCACAAACAGCTGCGGTCCCGGAGCCAGTCCCTGCATAGTAAGTGCTCCAATCAGCACTGCCGTAATGGCATCTCCCGGAATTCCGAGTGTCAGAAGCGGAATAAGAGTTGCTCCTGTAACTGCATTATTTCCACATTCAGATGCACAAACGCCTTCAAGAGATCCATTTCCAAATAACTCCGGCTCTTTTGATGCTCTTTTGGCTTCGTTATAACTGATAAAAGATGCAATTGCCGCTCCCGTTCCGGGTACTGCTCCGATAAATGTTCCAATACAGGAAGATTTTATAAGTATTTTCCAGTACTGCAGGATCGTTTTCAGTTTTAAAGTTACTTTTTTATATGCTTCCAGTGTTCCCGCCGCTTCCTGTGAATTCTTTGCCTTATTCAGAATTTCAGTAATTGCAAACAGGCCAATCAGGGCCGGGATCAACTGAATTCCTGACGTAAGCCGCAAATTACCAAAAGTAAGACGTTCAATACCGGACACCGGATCAACACCGATACATGTTGCGAGAATTCCCAGAATTCCCATTATCAGTCCTTTTACCAGTGACTTGCTTACACTGGCAATGATTGTAAGTCCAAATACTGCCAGAGCAAAATATTCCGCCGGGCCAAATTTTAAAGCGAGTTTTGCAATTTGTGGTGCCACAAACATAAGCACCAATGTAGAAAAAAGTCCTCCGAATACCGATGCCACCAGTGCCATTTCAAGTGCTTCTCCGGCCCGTCCTTTCTTAGCCAGCACGTGGCCATCCCATGCAGTTGCCGCCGCTGCCGGTGTTCCCGGCGTATTAATCAGAATTGCAGTAATACTTCCTCCATAAGTGCCTCCACAGTACACACCAAGCAGCATTAAAATTCCTGTCGTAGCGTCCAGTCCATATGTCATTGGAACAAGCAAAGCGACCGCCATTGTTGCCGTTAATCCGGGAAGCGCTCCGACCACAATTCCGCCCAAAAGTCCAATATTCATATAAAGCAGATTATTCAGAGTAAGCAGGCTGAAAAATACTTCCCCCATTTCTTTCATATCTGTCCCTCCTTTTTATGGCAGACGTACCATTAAAATTTTTGTAAATCCTAAATAAATCAGGAAAATTACAATAAAGCAGATGATATAGTTTTTTATTTTCCTCTCTCCCAGTAAAAACAGTACCAATGCTGTGATCACACAGCTGGAAATCATAAAGCCTATCGTCTTAAAAGCCAGCAGATACAGAATCATAAGCCCCATCAGAACTGCCACTTTCCATTCTTTCTTTATCGCTTCCTGAAAAGAAATTTTTTCTGCTGTTTCGCTTATATTCTGTTTCTTTAACCCTGAAAGAGCAATTGCAGATTCAATAATCAATGCAGCACTCACAATTATCAGTGCAACTCCAAGAAATCTCGGAAATAAAATGGCACCACTTACATCTCCAAGTCCTTTTGTTTTTACAAGCATCGGTGTACAGATATATATTGCGATTCCAAATATCGCCAGAAAAATGCCTGAAATCAAATCATTTCTTTTATTTTTCATTTTCTTCTCCATTCTCTGGAGACAGTTTGAGCCGTACATAACTGTACGGCTCGGACTGTCATTGCCGTGATTATTTACTACATCCCCATAATCTCTTTAATCTCGCCAAATTCTGTATTAATTCTGTCTGTCACATCATTCGGGTCCATATCGATTCCAGCAAGCTGACTATTTTCAAGGAACTCATTCCATCTGTCATCTTTTTGCATTTCATCAAATTTTTCTCTTAAATAACTTACAATTTCATCCGGTGTATCCTTCGGTACAGCAAGCCATTTCCATACAGAGAAATTCACATTATATCCAAGTTCACCGGAACACGGGATATCTTTCAGTTCTTCTCTCTCATCTCTTTCTTCTGCAAAAATCATAATCGGAACAAATGTACCGTCTTTATAATACTGAAGAGCTGCTGTCGGATGCGTAACTGCTGCCTGCACATGCCCGCCAAGAAGCTGTGCAATTGCTTCCGACTCACCATCAAACGGTGTAGATACTCCATTGATTCCCATCTGTTTCAAAATACCCTGCGCTGCAAAATCTGGAAGTCCTCCTGCTCCTGACTGTCCAATATTTACATCATTTGTCTGGCCATACGCAACCATTTCTTCTGCATTGGTTACGCCAAGATCCTTATTAACCCAGAGAATTAACGGCTCATATGTTACACATGCGATTGCTGTATAATCTTCAATTTTATAAGTTACATCTCTCATCAGAGGCTGTGCTTCAAAAACACCACTTGCAAACTGAATAATATTATATCCGTCTGCATCTGCTGTCAGGAAATCTGTTGCCGCAATTGTTCCACCTGCACCTTCCTGATTCGTTACAGTACAGGACTGTCCCATATAATCTGGTATCATTTCTGCAAATGTCCGGCAAATCAGATCCGAACTGCCACCAGCTGCCCACGGACAGATAATATTAAATCCTCTTGTCGGAAAATCAATATCTGCAGATGCATCCCCTGCATTTGCATCTGAAGCTGCTGTCGTTTCTGTCTGCTCCGTTTTATCCGATGTTGTTTCCTGTGTTGATGATCCGCATCCAATCATGGATAAAGCCATTGTTGCGACCAGAAGTGTAGCGACCAGTTTTTTGTTTTTCATTAAAAAATTCCTCCTTTGATAAAATTTTCTTTCTTCCCTTCTTCCAAGAAAGCTCGTTGTTGATGATTTCATGTTATCTTACAATTTTATTATATTCAATTCGTATTTACGCAAACGTTTGTGTATGATGTACGAAAATACTTTATATTTTTTTAATTTTTTGCATATTTTTACCATTTATTTTCCTGTTTATTCCATTTTTCACAAATATTCAACAATATTTTAGTTACACAAACGTTTTCATTTCTTTTTGCATAAAGTTAAAAAACAGAGGCTGTAGTTTCACTGACAAACTGATCTGTGAAACTACAGCCCCTGATATTTTCATAATCCTTATTTTTTATATTTTCCAAACAAAAACAATCGTAATATTCCCGCATGGTCAATGATATAGATAAGTACTGCCGTGATAGCGCTCATGACTACAAATGCTGCGCCTGCATAGAGCAGTCCTTCCATGCTCCAGAAAGTATAAATAATCCCCTCCGGATTCAGCACTTTTGCAAACTGGTAATGAAGGACATAGATTTCCAGCGTATAAAGTCCCAGCTGTGCAAGTTTCTGTTTTGCCCGGCAGTCTTTCCAATCCAGAACTGCCCGAATCAGCCAGAAACATCCAAGGAAGGAAGCAATGGTCTGTACCCCAAGCATCACAATGCCAGTCACCGTCACCAGATCCAGTTTCACGACCATCATTAGAAATACAATGCCGCCAATCCAGGCTGTCCACCGCTGCTGCTGCACCGGTACATACTTTCCCACCGACTCCTCATGCATTCCAACAAAATATGCCACGGTGTAATAGGGGAGATAAATTACCAGTATGGACGGACTTAAGAACGTCACACCTACCAGATATGCTGCCAGAATCACACCGCATCCCAGGAACCAGATCACCCAGAACACCATTTCTTTGCCTCTGCCCCACAGATTCTGAATCAGTTGTGCTGCATAAGCCAGCAGTGTAAATAAAAACAGTGTCATTAAAAACCACAAACCATAGTCCAGTTGAAACAATACCGTCTTCAATGCCCGCGGCACATAAGTCAGATGCTGCAGCACCAGCCAGGAAAAGAATGGAAGAAGATAAGCTGCTGCCCGCTTTTTCATGCGTGCATAGAATTGTTCTACACTCTGTATTTTCGTCCCTTTTCCTGCCAGATATCCACTGACCAGGAAAAATAATGGCATCTGGATGGATTTGATCACATCATAGAGATAGGGATCGGTCATATGATTATGGACCTGTACGTGTCCGAACATGACCAGCAAAATGGCAATTCCTTTCAGACAGTCCAGAGATTCGTTCCGTTCTTTCATGTAGATACCTCATTATCTTCAATCCACGGGCACCCGAGTATGGGGATATAAGCGTCTGTGAGCGGAACCGCTTCCGCTAAGTCCTCGATCCAGCGGCACTAACACTCGAACATCGCATACTGCTCGTTCTCGTGAAGTGCCGGGACTGCGGACGTTCCTTTCACAGACGCTTATATCCCCATACCCGTTTGCCCGCCACTTTCACTATTAATCTTACATTTCAGTTTATCACAGTGATTGTCACCCGGCAAGGAATGTGTTAGACTATTTAGAGTTATACACATTCACATGGAGAAAACACACTATGATAGAAAAGATTAAGAAAACACCGCTCTATCCGATTCTGGCGGGCATCTATCCGCGGATTCACAAGATCTATATCTGGCTGGTATGGCAGATTTGTTACCTGCTTCCGGTAGAGCATAAAAAAATCGTCTTCAGCAACTTTAACGGTGGCGGCTTTGGCGACAACACCCGCTATATTGCAGAGGAATGCATCCGCCGGAAGATTCCTTATAAAATGTATTGGGTCTGTGAAAAGCCTGGCTGCACATTTCCGCCTGAACTAACCATCATCCGACCCAACACAGCAGCTTTTGTCTATCACATGGTAACCGCCGGTGTCTGGGTGGACAATACGAGAAAGCTTTATTATTTCAAAAAGAAAAAAAGTCAGACTTACATCCACACCTGGCATGCAGGTCCCGGTCTGAAGCGAATCGAACGTGATGCAGGCAGCGGACTTTCCAAAGAATACATTGCCTATGCCAAAAAAGACTCCAAGGCTATCGACCTGCTTCTGTCCAACTGCAGATTCTGGACCCAGTGTTTTAAGAGCTGCTTCTGGTACGATGGTCCGATTATGGAAAAGGGACTTCCCAAAAATGATCTGTATTTCCAGGATCAGACCCCTCTTCGCAGCATGATCCGTGATTACTACCATCTTCCTCAGGATATGAATCTGGTGCTCTATGTACCGACCTGGCGTGAGAACCGGAAACTCAATGCTTATCATCTGGATTTTGATGGATGTATCAAAGCCTTCGAGGAACGCTTCGGCGGCAAATGGGCCATGCTGGTCCGCATGCATCCTAATGTAAATGCAGCAGACTTCGACATTCACTACACGGACCGGATCATCAATGCTTCTCCGTATCCGAACAGCCAGGAACTCTTAGCTGCCGGAGACGCTGTCATCACAGACTACTCCTCCTGCGGATTTGATTATCTGCAGCTTGACCGCCTGTCCTTTTTCTATGCAGAGGACTATGATCAGATGAAGCGTGACAAAGGATACTATATGGAGCTCTCTGAGCTTCCGTCCCCCATCGCCTTTAATAATGGGCAGATGCTCAAAAATATTCTTGATTTCTCATGGGAGGAATACGAAGAAAAAAGAAAGACTTTCATGAAAAAAATGGATTATTACGATGACGGTCACGCGGCAGAAGCGGTAGTTGATTATATTTTGAATTTAAAATAATGCAAAGTACGAGGCAGCCGCAGAACAGATGAATCATCTATTCTGCGGCTGCCCCTTTTTATGGTTCTGACAAACAGTCACTTTCTATTCTTCCGGGCAGATAGCAACAAAACCTTATATTCTGCCCGATGAGTCAACACAATTATCTGAAAATCCCCCAGAGAAACTATATTCAAGTCGTCAATTGGATATATAGGAAAAATGTAATATCCTCTACCCATGAAAACACTAACATCTGGGCAGAGAAAAAAGCGAGGCCGTCTGTATCTCCAAATGTCTTTTATATATGACAGCTGAAGTGAATTTTCAAGGATTCTGATAATATATTTGGGTATGACACAGAATAAGTGTGCCATATGCCCAGAACTTCCAGCAGAAAAATTGAACACAAATGATTTCTTTGCTTAGATTGCATTTCTGATTACTATTTCATCTATCTTTTTGTGTTTTTCACCCATCCGGCCACCGTCAGCGCCACCAGACTTCCCACCACCATCACTGTTTTGGTCAGTCCGTCTCCCAGCCCCAGCACACCTGCTCCGGTCTGGAGGAACATATAGAGGAACATGTGAAAGCACAGAATCGGTAACGTCTGCCGGCCCACCAGACCACATGCCCGTATCACTTGCGGACATCTTACTTCCAGCCGGTCTCCGATGACGAATATAGTGTAGGAACCAAAGATTCCTACCGCCAGATAGAGAAGCATGCTCACTCCATAATTTCCACAGGACAGATTCACACTACCGCTTAAAAATCCCAGCAGTAAAAAGAAATTCAGGCACGCAATTCCAAGACGGATATCGTTGGTCAGCGTCTTCACACCACCCCATTCTTTTAATTTCTCCCCTGCCGCAAAGAACACGGTAAAATAGGGCACTGCTTCCAGACTCCAGGGCAATAACAGCGGCGTCGCATAATGCCAGATCACTGATACGGCAAGACCTCCTCCCAGCAGCCAGTATTTTTTCTGACTCCTGCTGATGAGTCCGTACCAGGCATAGACCAGAAATAGTGCCGTCAGAAACCAAAGCGGCGAATTAAGAATATCCATGAGTACAGGATTTGAACCGGCATAACCACTTCTCCACATCTGATTCCGGGAATAGAGGATTCCGAACAGAGAAGCAAGTTTTAAATCTCCCGGTATTCCGCCCAGCACACAATCCTTTACCCAGAAAAACACCCAGAGAAAGGCACTGGTTCCAAAGTAGGGAATGAGGAGGCGTTTTGCTTTTTTCAGAAGAAACGTTCCATAGGATTCTCCTTCTTTTACCCGAAAGGTATAACCGGCTGCCACAAAGAAAATGGGCATATAGAACATGCCGCCATAGTAAGTGACAAGTCCAAGTCTGCAGCCAGCATGCACCAGCAGCACCACCAGGATGCCCATAGCTTTTCCAAAATCCAGCCATTCCAGCCGTCCGGAAGAATTCAGCCCAAAGTTCTTAGGATGGGCATTATTCGTGTTTTCTAAACATCCGTTTTTCAATGAAGGCTTCTCCTTTCTTTCCCAACGGTTCTACATATCGTACAGATAATTCCGATAGCAGCCCGGTAACTGCACTGATCAGAATCAGATTCAGGAAACAGGTCAGATTATAACCATACAGCGGCTCGGCCATCAGGAAAAACCAGGACCCCAATGTGGCAATGACCAGAAAATGAATCAGATACAGGGAATAGGAAATTCGTCCCAGATACTGAAATACTCCCAAGGAGAAAAACTGCTGCACCGGCTCCAGATTAAGCACAGAAAACACAAACAACAATACCCCAAACAGGTGATAGTAATTGACAAATACAAAAGGCAGAATTCCCCAGATCGTTCCCTCATAGCCAAATCCTGCAGAAGGGTAGCACATGAAGTAAAGTCCTACTGCAAAAAACACCCAGTTCAGCACTTTACTACTGCATATATTTTCTTTCACTTTCCAGTTTGTATACATAAAATCACAAAGCACATATCCGAGGAAAATACCGATAAAATCTGTTCTGAGCAGCGCCACTGCCAGCACTCCGTAAACAATCCAGCGCCATTTTTTCCCACTTAGCAATGCCGCGCATCCATAATCAAGGTAAGCACCAAGAAACAGCATCTGCAGGGTCCACAGCACTCCATTATATTTGTTTGTTCCGAATAAAAAGCAGCCATACAGGGATTCCTTAAGCATTTCCACAAAAGACGGTGCAAAGGCATTGAACCCGGCAAACCACTCTTCAGAACCGGCCAGTGCTGCCACAGAACCATTTTGATAGAGCCCCAGCACCATGGCAAACCAGATGACCATATTTACCACCAGTACCGTCGGCATCAGCCGGAAATACCGTTTGGCCGCACTTTTCTTCAGGCGGCTCTTATCCCCGGTCGCGAAAAAACTTCTGCACAATACAAAGCCACTGATCACAAGAAACAGCCGTACCGCTGTATTTCCGTTAAAGAGAAGATTGAGCGGTGATTTTCCAATGACAATATCCAGATTGTCCGGCAAATGACAGGCTTCCAGTTGATAATGATACATGCCATAATAAAAGGCAAAGACAAAATGGGTCAGGAACACGCACACACATCCAAACCCCTTCAATCCGTCCAGGTAGACTAATTTATTCTGCTGCATAGATCCACCACTTTCGCTTTTTTCAGAAGGTGTGCTGCGAACACTACCAGAATTCCAAGCTGAATCACTGCAAATACCCACATAGGCATCATGGATTCCCCATTCACCGCCTCCTGGTATCCGGCAAAGGTTACGATCTGTAAAAATACCGGCACCAGGAACCATTTCGGCTCTGTAAATACAAAAATCACCGCCAGCACACAGAACAGATAACCTGCGGTCTGATCCATATAGGGCAGGAAATATGCGGCAGCAAGGCCAAAGAACAACATCAGTTCCAGAATCATGGGAGACTTCTGTTCTTCCCATTTGCTTTGGGAAAATACCCACACACCGATCACCAGAAGTCCCAAAGTCAGGAAAAGGCCTACCGTGGCAAGCGGTTCGAAGGACTGCCCCTGCATGGACGTATTTCCAATGATCTCATAGATATTGGGCCAGTGGAAGGTCGTCAGCGTATATCCAGCTCCCATCCATGCCCGGTAACTGTATACAGCACGGGCTGCAGCCGCCATAATCGGCAGCACCAGTTGCAGATTGTTCAGTTTTCTCATCTGCCACAGCAGCATACAGACTGCAAGGAATCCCACATACCGCACATGCAGAAGCAGTGCCGCTGACAATACCACCGAAAACAGCCATCCACAGCCATTTTCCAGAAAAAGAAGCGCACTTACTATAAGCAGGGCTCCAACACAGGCATTATTTCTTAAAATCGTTCCATCCGCAATCACCGTCGGAAGAATCAGTAACACACTGTAGGTCAGAAGACTCTTTCGTCCATTTCCAGTGATCTGATGGACAAGCACGGCACCTGCCACCGCCAGATACCATTCTGCCAGCAGATAAAGGGGATGCGGCATACCGCTGTCCGGGAACGAAGTGCGAAGCACCAGTCCCACGCCCGTGATGCAGACCGCCAATAATGCTTCCAGAAAATCAAAGGTCATTCCTGCAATCCGGAATTTCCGAAATAGCAGCTCTCTTAAGAAGTTATCCACCTTCATCGAAGAATCTCCCTCCCTTCTTCCACATTGTCTGCAAGAATATTCCCCGGGTCGTGGATATATTCCCAAAGATCAAGACCGATCCGCACCAGAAGAAACAGCTGGATAAATGCCAGCGCTCCGTAGGATACCAGGGGCGGCTGTTTGGTCAGATACTGGGCATAGCCCACTACCGTCAGAAAGGAGGCCGTGACAAACAGTGGAAAACGCTTCGGTCGTAGCAGCGTATAGATCAGTAAAAATGCATCCGTCACATAAAGATACCGCTCATGCATATGGGGAAGGAAATACGTAGTCAGCATACCGAAAAAGATAACCATCAAAATCACATATTCCCTTGTGACCTGCACCTTCTGATAGGCCAGATAGAACATGACCATCATGAGAATTCCAAGGATCAGCAGCATACCTGCTTTCACATACTCATCCAGGAAGAAATTATTTCCTATGATCTGATAAATGTTCGGGAACTTGATGGACAGAGACCATCGGTCCTTTCCCCCCTGAAATGCATAAATGCCGATCAGTTCCTTAAAAGGACGTCCGGCAATCCATGCCGGAAGAATGCCCACAAAATACATAACCGGAATCGTGATAAAATGTTTTAGATCCACCTTTTTCCTCACCCAGAGAATCACCAGAAACGGAAAAATAAACAGCGTCTGTAATTTTACCGCAAAAGCCGCTCCGTAGAACCACATCCCCATCCAGGTCCGGTTATTCATGAGATAATATACACTGGCCAGAATAAGCAGCGTGTAAATAATATCGCACTGGGACCAGACTGCTGCATTTAAAATCACCGTTGGAAGGAACAGGAACACGCCATAAGCCAGATATCCCCGCTTTCTGCTGCCGCTGCACTCTGTCACCATCCGTCCGATAAGGGCCGCCCCTGCAAAATCCAGCAGACAGCAGAGTCCTTTAAAAGCAGTCATGGCATTGACCGGGAGCAGTGTAATGAAATACAAAATATACATAACCGGCGGCGCGTAGTCGTAAAAATCATCTGCCAGTGCCCTGAATCCCCCTTCGGAAAGCCGGGTCAGCCAGTCACTCCAGTAGACGCTCCAGTCTTCCGCCACAAAGGTGCGGACCGCCAGCCGGACTGCCACTGCCAGTATGGTAATCAGTACCAGAAACAAAAGGTCCGATTTTTTTGTTTTTTTCTCCTGATTCATAAAATAAACTCCTGTATACAAAGCCGGCAGACGAAAGACGCAATCCTCTTTCCGCCTGCCGGCGACCATTTACTAATTCAGTACTTTTTCAATAATATATCTCGGACGCGCTTTGGTCTCCAGGTAGATCTTGCCGATATACTCACCAATCACACCGATGGCCAGAAGCTGCAGGCCTCCGATGGCCCAGATGGATACAATGAGGGACGTCCATCCGATACTGGTATGTCCAAGAAAATGCTGTACCAGAGAATAGATCAGCATACCGATGCTGCACAGGAAGATAAACAATCCCAGAAATACAATAAACCGGATCGGCTTCGTGGACAGGGATGTAATACCGTCGATAGCCAGTGCCAGCATCTTCTTCAGCGGATACTTGGACTCTCCTGCCATACGCTCATGGCGCTCATAAGTCACCACATCCGTCTTGAATCCGATCATGGGAACGATACCGCGGAGGAACAGGTTTACTTCTTTATACTTCGCCATCTCTTCCAGCGCACGTTTGCTCATGAGACGATAATCTGCATGATTGAAAACGATCTCTCCGCCCATCATACTGATCATATGATAGAAACTCTCTGCTGTGAACCGTTTGAAAAAGGTATCTGTCGTACGCGCGGAACGCACACCATAGACAATCTCACAGCCATCATAATATTTCTCCACCATCTGATCGATGACGTCGATATCATCCTGCAGATCTGCATCCAGGGAAATGGTCATATCTGCATACTCTTTGGCAGTCATCAGTCCGCCAAGCAGCGCATTCTGATGTCCTCTGTTTCTGGAAAGCTTGACTCCTGCAAAGATTGGGTCCTGCTCATGAAGCTCCTCGATCATGGACCAGGTACGGTCTTTGGAACCATCATTTACAAACATAATCCGGCTGTCTCTGGAAATCATATTCCGTTCCATGAGACTTTCCATCTTTTCTTTCAGCCTTTTGGAAGTCTCCGGAAGCACTTCCTGCTCGTTATAGCAGGGCACTACCAGATACAAAATATCATTCTTTTCTCTTTCCATCATTCTCTTCCTTACAGTCCGCGGATATATTCCTCAATGGCATCATGCCAGTCTGCAAAACGGAAATCTCCGGTCAGACGGAACATGAAATTATCAAGAATCGAGTAAGCCGGACGATTGGCAGATGCCGGGTTGTCTTTTACATACTCTTCCGTGGTAATATGGTCAACTTTGGTGCTCTTTCCTGCCAGGCGGAAAATCTCGTCCGTGAAATCTGCCCAGTTGGTATCTCCTTCACAGGTACCGTGGAAAATGCCATAGTTCTCCGTCGGAAGCAGATAAGCCATAGCCTTTGCCAGCTCTGCTGCACTGGTCGGAGTTCCCAGCTGATCTTTCACCACGCGGACCACGTCATGGTTTTCGGACAGTTTCAGCATGGTCTTTACAAAGTTATTGCCATCGCCGTAGAGCCATGCAGTACGGATGATAAAGAACTCTTTTGCAAACTGCTGTACGAATTTCTCACCGGCCAGTTTTGTCACACCGTAAGCACTCTGGGGATCCGGAGTATCGAATTCGGTGTAGGGTCTGGTTCCGTGTCCGTCGAAGACATAGTCCGTAGAAATATGAAGCATCTTTGCACCGACTTCTGTTGCTGCGATACTTAAGTTTCTCGGTCCTAATGCATTGATTTTCCATACGATGTCACCGGCAGTCTCGCATCCGTTTACATTGGTAAATGCAGCACAATTCAGGATTGCATAGGGTTTTACCTCTCTTGCCAGCTCCATGACTTTGTCAATATCGGTGATGTCAAGTTCTGCCACATCGGTATTCACCAGTTCATACTCGCTGTGGGGCGCCAGTTCCTTATTGATTGCTCTTCCAAGCTGTCCGTTACATCCTGTGATGATCAGTTTTTTCTTCATTTTTTTCCTTCTCCTTTTTCAGTTCCTGCTCAAGGTCCTGCAGTCTTTTTTCATTCAGTGCCACCATCTGATCCAGTGTCCGCACACTGTTGGACAGACGGGACAGCGCTACTGTCAGCGAAAATATAATCAACAGCGAAAAACAAAATCCCAGAAAGAAGATCATGTTTACCGGTGCATAGATTCCCAGAAAATTCGATACGATATTTAAAAGTACCGGAGCACAGTCAAAGATCAACAGTGCCGCCAGCACCATCATCCAGACCAGTGCGTATTTCAGCTCCAGACTCCGTTTCCGTATCATATTAACCAGAACCGCCAGAATCGCCAGAATGGCAATTGCAATGACGATCTGAAGTTTCAGTGTCATCATAATCCCACTCTCCTCTCTAGCGTCTTAAGATTTCCATAAAAATTGCAAGGGTTACTTTTATCATATAATAAGCGGATTTCGGTCCTGCAATAGAGGAAGTTCCCTCTTCTCTCTCCCTCATAATCACCGGAAGCTCCGTTACTTTCTTCTTTTTCCGAAGAATCGCCACCACACTCTCCGGTTCCGGATAGTCTTTCGGATAATTCTCCGCATAAATCTTCATGACATCCCGGTTCACCATCCGCATGCCGGATGTGGGATCTGTCACTCTCGCCCCGGTCACCAGACGGATCAGGGTGGAAAAATACCGGATGCCCACTCTCCGCAATCCGGAAGACTGGAATCCTTCTTTCTCAATAAAGCGGGAGCCGATGACCATATCACTGCCTGTTCGCACCAGTTCTTCCGACATCTGCTCGAGATAAGCCGCATCGTGCTGTCCATCCCCATCAAACTGCACTGCCACGTCATAATGGTTCTGACAGCCGTAAAGGTATCCCGTCTGCACCGCTCCGCCAATGCCAAGATTCACGGAAAGATTCACATGATTCAATCCGTTTTTCTGGCATACCTGCAGCGTATCATCTGTAGAACAGTCGTTGATGACCACATAATCAAAACCCGGCGCGTGTTCTTTTATATCCTGTACTGCCCGCAAAATACTCCCACTCTCATTGAAAGCCGGAATAATTACAAGTTTTTTCATACTTTTTTCTTCTCCTGATTAGGTTCACTACCCTTTATTGTACCACAGATCTTACCGGATGACAAACTGTGACAGCACCCGCACTACCCTGCACAGATCCGTTACCCATGCAAAAGGAACATGATTTTCCACCAGCGCCCGGTGTCCTTCCATCATAGATTCCACATAGGCCCCCAGACTGTTGGTGCTGGTACCTCCATGGGACATATAAATCAGTATTTCCGGTAAATAAGAAAGTGTTACCTCTTTCCGGTATAAAATGCGGACCATAAATTCATAATCCCCGGAAATCCGGTAATCTGTCCGGTACAGACCGAACCTGTCGTAAACCTTTTTTTTCAGATACAAGGTCGGATGTCCCGGCATCCAGCCGCTTCGAATTACACCCTGGCCCTGATGCCATTTCCGGACGATCCGATCACCATCCATATAGCAGAGATCTCCATGCACGCCATCCGTACCCTCTTTTTCCATGATCTCCACCATGCGCATGAGTACGCCCTCGTCTGCATACCGGTCAAAACAGCAGCCCACAATATCCCCTGTTGCCATGCAGATGCCTTTATTGATGGCATCGTAGATACCATTGTCCTTTTCCGACATCCAGGAAATGCGGCCCGGCTCTTTTTCTTCCAGTTCTTTTAAAAGATCCACCGTGCCGTCCGTGGACCCGCCGTCCACAATAATGTGCTCGATATTCGGATAGGTCTGTTTTTTCACCTCTGCGAGAATCCGCTTCAGATTTTCAATATCATTATAGGTAGTGGTTACTACCGATACTTTTGGAAATGTATTCATCTATTCTCCCTGACCCCACAGCCTGTGATACAGCGCTGCATATTCCATAAAACGGTCATTTTTCTCATATTGTACCGCCCTCGTAAGGCAGTCTTCTTTTCTCATGGGATGCTCCCTCTCGGCAAAGATTGCCTGCAGCAATGCCTCTGCATCTCCTTTTCTCACCACCCGGCCACAGGTCTTATCGAGACTCTCCGGGCTTCCTCCGGTCTCAAAGGTAATGACCGGCGTTCCGCAGGATAATGCCTCCAGATTGGTGGTCGGAAAATTATCTTCCAGCGTGGCATTGACAAACACATCTGCCATGGAATAGTATCCAGCCAGTTCTTCCGCATTTTCCGTCCGGGTAATGCCAATGATCTCTTCTGGCAGTTCCCTGATCTGCTTTTCGTTTAATCCAATCAAAATGATCTTACAGTCTTCCGGCAGTTTTTTCGCAAGCCCGCAGAAATAAGATAGTCCTTTCCGCCGCTCCCACACATTGGCTACACCGAGAATCACAAAACTATGCTCCAACCCCAGTTTTTTCCGGAGATCATTTTCTGTTGGTCGGAAAATCGTCTGATCTACCCCATTAGGAATGACCTGGACTGGATAGTCTTTTAAGAAAGACTGTTTCACTTCGTCCGCCAGCCATCGGGAGGGTGTCACAATAGTAAGGTTCGCCACACCGGTAAATGCCGCCTTTTTTCTTTTATAATTGTTCGCCGTATTATTTTTAAATAATGCATAAGGATAAGTATTTCGATACTCTTTGCAGTCTTTGCATCCATCCCGCCACTGTCCACAATTGTTATAATCATAGAACGCACAGTGCCCGGTGTAAGGCCAGCAGTCGTGAAGGGTCCACACCACCGGCTTTCCCGCTTTTTTCAGATAGTCAAATAAGAGTTCCGTCTGCAGGACAAATCCATGAATGTTGTGAAGCTGAATCACGTCCGGATTCCATTCCTCGATCTTACGGATCAGTTTTCTGGTAGCTGATGCCGATGCGAATCCATGCTCGCCCTTAAAAAACGTAGACAACACATGAATTCCCATGCTGACCGGAGAGCCAAAGCAAAATGCATGTACACCTTTCGGCGCGGTTCTTCTGCCATAGGCAATGAGGCAGTCATCCCCCTGTTTTTCCAATGTATGATAAATATCCACAGTAATGCGCCCTACGCTGCCGCTGCCGCATACGGTGCTGATCTGTAAAACTTTCATTCCTGACCTTTCTGTGCTATACTCTTTTTAACTTTAGTATAAGCGAGGTAATTCAATGATAATCATACAACCTTCCGGCGGTTTATGCAATAGAATGCGGGTGATTAATTCCGGATGGAAACTGGCCCGGGAACGGAAAGAAAAGCTTCAGATTCTGTGGAACTGCAATGCAGAGCTGAACTGCCCCTTTGAGTCATTATTTCAGCCGGTGACCGGATTTAAAATCACCAGCATTCATTCCGTGGCTGATCCGCGAAAGCTCTTTCACCAGAAGACGGCAAAAAATTATCTGACCAATGAAACCATTCTGGCACACCGGAATTCCGATGGGTGTCTGGATCCAGATTATGTGGCATCTCTTACCGGAAAAACATATATTTTTACCTGGGAATGGTTTTATCCCTCCGAAGACTATCACCTCTTCGTTCCCACCGAGCGGCTTCAGAAACGGATCGACGACATCACTTCCCGCTTTGGCTCTTCCTGCGTGGGCGTGCACATCCGCCGCACAGACAACCAGCCCGCCATCGGCAAAAGCTCCACGGATGCCTTTATCCATTCCATGAAGCAGGAACTGGAGGCTGATCCGGCGACGATGTTCTATCTGGCCACCGATGATATGGAAGAAGAGAAACGGCTTCGGGAAGCATTCCCGGGACGGATTCTCTCCAATGAGAACCGCTGCCTCCGCCGCGACAGCGTAGATGGCATGCACGACGCCCTGCTCGACCTCTACTGCCTTGCTTCCACCCGAAAGATCATCGGAAGCTTTTTCAGTTCTTTTACGGACATCGCAGCGGATATGCACCATATTCCGAAGGTGATTGCGGGAGAGTAATATAGATTCCTGCTCACAGGTAATTGAACCAGGCATATAAAGGTGACAGCATGTGAGAAGGGACTGCGGACGTTCCTTTCACATGCTGTCACCCTTCCCTGTCTGCGTCATCACCTGTAAACAATAATAAATACTAACGTAACACCCCACACTCCTCCGGCAGTTCCATGGTTTTATACTGCCAGAGGAGTTTTTCCAATTCATAAATGGCCGGCGTCAGGAATTTATTTTTATGATAGACCAGCTTGAACTTCCGGTCCCATTCTTTATGTTCATTATAAAAAATCCGGACGCGCTGATGCCGTATCTCATGTTTTAAAAGACGCAGGGACATCACCGACAATACTTTATGATAAAGCACCGCATTGATGATGGTTCGCGGACAGTTCGCCTCCCAGGTCACTTTGATCGACAACCCGTGCCGTTCGGTATATTCTTCAAACAGCTTTCTTGTTCCGCTTCCCTGCTCTCTCATGGCAAAGCTCTCACCATCCAGTTCTTCCGTATGCAGCATTTCTTTTTCGTAAAACGGATGATGCACCCCCGCAGTCAGCACCAGCGAATCATCAATAATCGGAATCACAATGAGATCCGGAGAATGAATCTCTCCTTCCACGACTGCTGCATCCAGTTCCGCTTTCAGAAGCTTCTGCTCAATTTCCACTGTATTACTCACAAAGGAATGCACTTCCAATCCCGGCACCGCCTGCTCAAGCTCCAGAATGATCTTCGGCGTCAGACAGGTTCCCACCGTCAGGGTACTGCCAAGCTTCAACACCGGTGTCTGTCCCTGATTCCACATGAGTTCCTCCAGCTCCCGGAACTGCATGACCACTTCCTGGGATTTATCGAGCAGCAGTCTTCCCTGATCAGTCAGATACAGTTTCTTCCCCAGACGTTCAAATAACAGACAGTGATAGTGCTGCTCCAGCTCTCGAACAGCCTGGCTCACCGTCGGCTGAGACAGATAAAGATGCTCCGCCGCCGCGCTCATAGTACCATACTCTGCCAAGGCTAAAAATATATTCAGATGCCGAATAGTCATATGTATTTCCTCTCTTTTATCTATAGGTAAAACCTATTATTTCTATCAAATAATATCATTTTTCAAATATATCAACAAGTGCTATAGTGAATGTACATACAAAAAAGGAGGAACCATCGTGGCAACATTAACCGTCAGCAAAGAGGAAGAAAAACGCTTAAAAGGCATGGGATTTCTGAGCAACAAGGGAACCGACAATTTCTCAGCCCGTGTCATCACTGTCAATGGAAAGGTAACCGCTGCTCAGCAGCGCTGTCTTGCAGAAGCCGCTGAAAAATTCGGAAACGGCATTCTTACATTCACTACCCGTCAGACCGTGGAGGTACAGGGCATCCCCTATGAAAATATTGACGCATTCCAGGAATATCTGGCAAAAGAAGGTCTGGAAACAGGAGGAACCGGTCCACTGATACGTCCGATTGTATCCTGCAAAGGAACCACCTGCCAGTATGGACTTCTGGATTCCTTCGCACTCTCCGAGGAAATCCACAAACGTTTCTACAAAGGATACCGTGCTTACAAACTTCCGCACAAATTTAAAATTGCAGTGGGCGGATGTCCCAACAACTGTGTAAAACCAAACTTAAATGACCTGGGTATTATCGGTCAGAGAATTCCGACCTATGATGCATCCCTCTGCAAAGGATGTAAGAAATGTTCTGTAGCAGAAGCCTGTCCCAACGGTGCTCCAAAACTGGTCGACGGCGTCATGCAGATTGATAAAGATATCTGTAAAAACTGCGGTCGTTGTGTCGGACACTGCCGCTTCGACTCCATCACCGATGGAGAATATGGATTCAAGATCTACATCGGCGGACGCTGGGGCAAACAGATCTCCCATGGAAAAGCACTCCACAAAGTATTCACTTCCAAGGAGGAAGCTCTCGATGTCATCGAGAAAGCTATTCTTCTGTTCCGTGACCAGGGCAAACCGGGCGAGCGTTTTGCATGCACCATCGACCGTCTTGGATTCGATAATGTAGAAAAACAGCTGCTCTCCAATGAACTGTTGGAAAGAAAAGAAGAGATTCTGAGTAAATAATCACACATATTGAAAAAGGACCGCTCCATACGAAGCGGTCCCTTTCTTATTCTTTCTATTATTCCTGAGCTGCCTCAGCATCCTCTGCCGGAACTTCTTCCTGTGCATCATCAGCTGCTGCATTTTCCTCGGTTGCATCCTCTGCTTCTGCATCTGCTGCATCAGCGTCCTCTGCTGCTTCCTCGGTCTCCTCACCTGCTGCCGGAGTTTCCTCCTCTACAGCAGTCTCTTTCTCAGTTGCATCTTCTGCTTCTGTAGTGTCCTCTGCCTCTGTGGTATCTTCTACCTCCTGGGTCTCCTCAGCCGGAGCAGTGGTATCTGCGGAAGATCCGCATCCAGTCATAGCAAATGCACTTAACATTCCTACGCAGCATAATACAAGCCATTTCTTTTTCATAGTCTTTTCCTCCTCGTTAGGCTTATTTTTTACTACGTGTGACAGGATACCGAATCTTTGTGTCCATTTTGTGTCCAAAAAATTAGGATTTCTTTAAGATTTTCGAAAAAATTAAAACTCAAAGACTGCAATTCCATATGCACCCAGCGGATACTCCACATAATATTTCTGGTTATCGCAGTCGCCTTTTTTTGCCTCATATACTTCCGGACGCTTCCGTCCTTTTCCGCCGAATTCTTTCGCATCACTGTCCAGAATCAGTTTATACTTTTTCTTCTTCGGCACACCAACACGGTAATCCGGACGCTCCATCGGCGTAAAGTTTACAACAAAAAGCAGACTCTTTCTCTTACTCTTGCTATATCTTACGAAACTGAAAATGCTTCTATAGCAGTCATCTGCATTGATCCACTGGAAGCCATCCCAGCTGTCATCCAGCTCATAGAGACAGCGGTATTTCTTATACATGTGAAGCAGTGCCTTCACAAAATTCTGCATGCCCTGATGACGTTCTTCTTTCAGAAGGAACCAGTCCAGCTCACGTTCTTCGCTCCATTCCTGCAGCTGTGCAAACTCATTTCCCATAAACAGAAGCTTTTTGCCTGAATGTCCGAACATGAACGCATAACCTGCTTTCAGGTTTGCAAACTTGTCATCCATATAACCTGGCATCTTGTTGATCATGGAACATTTCAGATGCACTACCTCGTCATGGGACAGTACCAGAATATAATTCTCACTGCACGCATAACTCATGGCAAAGGTCATCTTATTATGATTATCTTTCCGGAAATACGGGTCAAGCTTCATATATTCCAGGAAATCGTTCATCCAGCCCATATTCCACTTGAAGGTAAATCCAAGACCGTCATCTTTAACATCCTTCGTAACACCCGGCCATGCAGTGGATTCCTCCGCAATTATCATTGCTCCGTCATTTCTTCCACGGATGAGGGAATTCAGATGTTTAAAGAACCAGATGGCCTCCAGATTTTCCTTGCCGCCATATTTGTTCGGCACCCACTGACCGTCCTGTTTTCCATAATCCAGATACAGCATGGATGCCACCGCATCCACACGAAGACCATCTACATGATATTCATTGAGCCAGAACAGCGCATTGGCAATCAGGAAATTCCGTACCTCTGATTTCTCATAATTAAAAATCTTGGTTCCCCAGTCCGGATGCTCCCCCTTTCGGCTGTCCGGATGCTCAAAGAGGGGCTGCCCGTCAAAATTCGCAAGACCATGCGCATCTTTCGGAAAATGAGCCGGAACCCAGTCAAGAATGACACCGATGCCGTGCTTATGAAAATAATCCATCATATATTGGAAATCTTCCGGCGTTCCATAGCGGGATGTCGGTGCAAAATATCCAGTTACCTGATAGCCCCAGGAACCGTCAAATGGATGCTCTGCGATTCCCATCAGTTCCACATGGGTATATCCCATATCCTTCACATACGCCGTCAGCTCTTCCGCCAGTTCTCTATAATTATAGAAGCCATCCTCATCCTCTTCATGGGGATGACGTTTCCAGGAACCAGGATGCACTTCATAGATGGACAATGCTTCCTCTGCACTGTTCCATGTCTTTCTCTTCTCCATCCAGCGCTCGTCATGCCAGATAAACTGACTGATATCTGCCACTCTGGATGCCGTACCCGGACGTTTTTCCGCATAAGATGCAAACGGATCTGCTTTGTAAAGATAATCTCCACTTTCCGTCTCAATCAGATATTTATACATACTGCCTTCCCGGAGTCCCGGAATAAACACTTCGTAAATTCCCAATGGGTCCAGACGTTTCATAGGATATCCGTCGTTTCCCCAGCAGTTGAATTCCCCAACTACGCGCACACCCTTTGCATGGGGTGCCCATACTGCAAAATAAACTCCCTGTTCGCCGTTATACTCCGTCGGATGCGCACCCAGCTTCTTATATATCTCATAGTGTGTGCCTTCCCCGAACAGATACTGATCCATGTCTGTAATCATGCACCATGGCCGTTTTACAGCAGCTTCACTGACTGATTTTTTACTCATATACGTTCCCCTCTGTCCGGACATAGTTACCCCTTGTCCGATTTTTATCATGATAGGATCATTTTATCACATTCTGCCGGTTTTTCCCAGTAGTAAATTCAAGAATGTGGTGATTTTGACTAATAATCATTCAATGCAGGGAAATATTTTGCTTCGTAACACCTACAAGAAATACCCGATAAAAATAAATTACTTTTCCTGGCACCATCTAGGTATGATCTGGGCATATAAAAATCCTTTTCGTACGTTCCACCCATTTTTCCTGCTCTGTGCCTGCCTTAACCGCCTTTTCCAGTAAATCTGCAGATAGTTCGGGCAGGAAGATCACTATACTGACCCCCGCACCCACGGTAAGAACAATTGTTGGATGTCTGACGAACTTTCCTGGCTATCTGCCCGCCAGGCTGAAATAGTCCAGAAAAATGCATGAATAATCGGAGATATTCCGTCTCATCCGGGTATAGGCACAGCTGCCGGCTGCATATGCCCAAACGGTACAGCAAACCCATACTGCATTCTCCTAAAAATAAGAACCAGAATGTCAGGAGTGACATTCTGTCACTCCTGATTAGTTAAAGCACCTGTAAATTATGCAAAAAAGACCACAATCAATCTCTTGATCGTGGTCTTTTTTCGTATGTCTGTTTTATTCTCCCAGATAAGCTTTCTTTACTGCCTCATCATTTAGAAGATCCGAAGCTTTTCCTTCTTTTACAATCTTACCGGTCTCCAGAACATAACCTCTGTCTGCGATGGACAGAGCTTTCTTTGCGTTCTGCTCTACCAGAAGAACAGTGGTTCCGCTGGCGCTGACCTGTTTGATAATATCGAAAATCTCGTTTACGAAGATCGGGGAGAGACCCATGGAGGGCTCATCCATAAGGATGATCCGTGGCTTGGACATGAGGGCACGTCCCATGGCAAGCATCTGCTGCTCACCTCCGGAGAGAGTTCCTGCCGGCTGGTTCTTACGTTCTTCCAGACGCGGAAAACGCTCATAGATCATCTTCAATGTATCGTCAATCTCTTTTTTATCTTTTCTTGTATAAGCACCCAGCTTCAGGTTCTGCAGAACACTTAAGGACGGGAATACACGGCGGCCCTCCGGTACCTGTGCCAGTCCGTTTTCTACGATCTTGTGAGCCGGGATCTTTGTGATCTCCTGTCCTTCAAAAGTGATGCTTCCTTTCTTTGGAGCGATCAGTCCGGAAATGGTGTGAAGAATGGTCGTCTTTCCGGCCCCGTTGGCACCGATCAGGGCGATAACCTCGCCTTCATTTACCTCAAAGGAGATTCCTTTGATTGCCTGGATCATTCCGTAATATACTTCCAGGTCTTTAATCTCAAGCATTGCCATTGTCGTTCCTCCTCTACTCACCAAGATATGCCGTGATAACCTTCGGATCGTTCAGAACGGTGGAGGTATCTCCGCTGGCCAACTCCTGACCAAAGTTCAGTACCGTCAGTTTCTCACAAATACCGGATACCAGTTTCATATCATGCTCGATCAGAAGAATCGTCATATGGAACTCATCTCTTACGAAATGAATGGTATTCATCAGTTCCTGAGTCTCATTGGGATTCATGCCTGCTGCCGGTTCATCCAGCAGAAGGAGCTTCGGATTCGTAGCCAGTGCCCTGGCAATCTCCAGCTTTCTCTGTTTTCCGTAAGGAAGATTGGATGCTTTATAATCTGCCTCTTTTTCCAGGTCAAATACTTTTAAAAGTTCCATGGCACGCTCGTCCATGGCTTTCTCTGCTTTATGATAAGACGGCAGACGAAGAATTCCTGACAGAGTAGAATAAATATATTCTTTCTGATTATGCAGACCTGCTTTTACATTATCCAGCACGGTCAGGTCAGAGAACAGACGAATGTTCTGGAAGGTTCTTGCAATTCCTTCCTTATTGATCTCCATCGTACTCTTTCCGGTAATATCTTCACCGTCCAGACAGATCTTTCCATCGGTCGGTTTGTAAACTCCGGTTAACATATTGAAAATAGTTGTTTTTCCGGCACCGTTCGGACCGATCAAACCATAAAGTTGTCCCTTTTCGATGGTCATATTAAAATTATCTACTGCACGAAGTCCTCCAAAGGAGATACCCAGATTCTTGACTTCCAGCATAGGTGTATTTTCAGATGCTGCCATAACTACTGTACCTCTTTCTCTTTTTTACGAAACGGATTCATGTTCTCCAGACGCTCTCTGAATGCAATACCGCCCGGACTCCATACCAGGATCATGGTTACAATCAGGACAACTGCATAGATCAGCATACGGTAGTCACTTAAGAAACGTAAGAGTTCCGGAAGCAGTGTCAGAACAACGGCTGCGATCACAGATCCGCGGATATTTCCGATACCTCCCAGTACGACGAATACCAGGATGGTGATGGACATGTTGTAACCGAAGTTCTTCGGCAAAGCTGTCAAAGTAGACAGATTATGGGCATACAGCACACCTGCGGCTCCGGCCAGAGCTGCGGAAATACTGAATGCAAGAATTTTGTATTTTGTAATATTGATACCGATGGATTCTGCTGCGATACGATTGTCACGGATGGCCATGATGGCGCGTCCGGATCTGGAATTTACCAGATTCATAACTACAAACAGAGTGATCAACAGTAGAATAATACCAATGGTAAAGTTGGAATCCGTCGGCGCACCGGTAATTCCCTGTGCTCCCTTGATGATCACGTCACCATCTGCTTCCATATTCAGGGACATAATATCCTTCATGGAGAAATGGAATCCTGCACTGTCTTTTCCAAGATAAATAACATTGACCAGGTTCTTAATGATTTCACCAAATGCCAGGGTTACGATGGCCAGATAATCTCCTCTCAGACGAAGTACCGGAATACCAATCAGTACACCACAGATACCTGCACAAACGACTCCTACCAGCAGTGCCAGAAGGAAACGCACCGTCGGAACTGTAATCGTATTCATGACACATTTGGAAAATACCGCGCTGGTAAATGCGCCCACACACATAAATCCCGCATGACCAAGGCTTAACTCTCCTAAAATACCAACCGTCAGGTTCAGGGATACAGCCAGAATTGCATAGACACAAAGCGGTACTAAAAGTCCTTTCAGAAGACTGGTCATATGACCGGTCTGAAGGAAAAGTTCACATATGATATAAGCTGCAACAACCATTCCATAGGTT
Organism: Hominiventricola filiformis; assembly: GCF_020686965.1. Classification (NCBI taxonomy): domain Bacteria; kingdom Bacillati; phylum Bacillota; class Clostridia; order Lachnospirales; family Lachnospiraceae; genus Hominiventricola; species Hominiventricola filiformis. The sequence goes on from NZ_JAJEPS010000010.1 coordinate 91,279, forward strand.
GTCAGACTGCTCTTTGTATTCTTTGATAAATTCTTCATGTTCCGCAGCCTCCTTTATACCTTTTCCTGGATCTGTTTTCCAAGAAGTCCTGTCGGCTTTACTACCAGCACTACAATCAGCACAGCAAATACGATGGCATCTGCCAGCTGTGAAGAAATATAAGCTTTTCCAAGGATCTCAATGACTCCCAGAAGAATGCCGCCGATAAATGCTCCCGGAATAGATCCGATACCACCAAATACTGCTGCTACGAATGCTTTGATACCAGGCATGGAACCAGTATAGGGAGTAAGAGACGGATAAGCCGAACAGAGCAGAACGCCTGCAATGGCTGCCAGTCCGGAACCAATGGCAAAGGTCAGTGCAATTGTCGCATTGACATTGATACCCATCAGCTGTGCAGCGCCGTCATCCTCAGATACGGCCAGCATTGCATGACCTGCTTTGGAATATTTCATAAATGCCATCAAGCCGATCATGATTACGACGCAGGCAATCACCGTAACAATCGTCACCATAGTAACCGAAAGTGCTCCTCCTGCCAGTTGAACAGAACCATTTCCTACGATGGAAGTGAAAGATTTTGTGTTTGCACCAAAAATAAGAAGTGCTACATTCTGGAGAAAGTAGCTGGCACCGATTGCTGTAATCAGTACTGCCAGTTTGGAGGCATGACGAAGTGGTTTATATGCCACCCTCTCAATTACCATACCAAGCACCGTGCAGACTACAACGGAAAGCAGGATAGATACCGGAACCGGAAGCCCCATGCTGTTAATGGCTATAAATGCCACATAGCTTCCTACCATGATGATATCACCATGAGCGAAATTCAGCATCTTGGCAATACCGTATACCATCGTATATCCCAGTGCAATGATCGCATACACACTGCCAAGGCTGATGCCATTTAATATGTAGGATACAAAACTCATACTCATTCAACTCCTCTTAATAGTTATTGTGTTTACAGTGGATAAACCTGACTGTAAAAAATACAGAGACGCCCTTTATCAGAACGTCTCTGTTCCAATCGGCTCTTGGCCGGAACTATCGTGTAATTCTAATTACATAGCGGTGTAAGCACCATCTACGATCTTCATTGCCTTCGGAGCTTTGCTCGGCTCACCATCAGCATCCCAGGTCATTCCTTCGCCGGTCAGACCATCGAAAGTAATCTCTGTCATAGCAGTCTTCATTGCCTCGCAGATATCAGATGCACTCATATCCGGAGTCACACCAGCCTTCTCAGCTGCAGCTTTGATGATGTACATTGCGTCATATGTATCTGCTGCGAACTGGTTCGGAGTCTCACCAAATTTTTCTTCGTAAGCAGATACAAATGCCTGTGTCTTCTCGTCCTGTGCATCAGCTACGAACGGAGTCAGAAGCATAACATCCTCGGTAAGAGAAGTATCAAAGTTCTCAACACCAAGAATACCGTCGAGACCATCGCATCCGAAGAACATCGGTGCATAACCCATGCTGTTTGCCTGAGTCAGGATGATGGAAGCCTCGGTATAATAGATCGGAAGGAATACCAGCTCAGCGCCTGCTTCTTTTGCTTTCTGAAGCTGTACGGAGAAATCAGTTTTGCTGTCCTCAGTAAATGCCTCAGCGGATACTACTTCAATACCCTGATTCGGAGCTTCCTCAGCAAACTTCTGATAAATACCGCTGGAATATACATCAGAACTGTTGTAAATAACAGCAACTTTGGTTGCCAGGTGATTTTCTCCAATATACTGTGCAGATGCAAGACCCTGGTTCGGATCAGAGAAGCATACACGGAAAGCATTCGGCTGTGCAATACTCTCTACAGCAGATCCTGAAGGAGTCAGCTGGAACATATTATCCTCTGCAGTCTTTGCTACAACTGCAGTACACGGTGTAGAGGTTACAGTACCCATAAGCATCTGCATACCCCAGTCTTTCAAAGTGTTATAAGCATTGACAGACTTCTCTGCATCATGCTCGTCATCCTCAAAACGGAACTCTACCTGATATCCGTTGATTCCGCCTGCTGCGTTAATCTCATCCGTTGCCATCTGAGCTGCATTCATAACAGCCTGGCCATAAATTGCTGCTCCACCGGTGATCGGTCCGATTCCACCGATCTTGAAGGCTCCGTCTGCAGATGCAGTCGCATCAGAGCTTTCAGAAGTGGACTCTGTTGTGGATGCTGCAGTATCACTGCTGCCACAGGCAACAACAGAAAGTGCAAGAACTGCTGATAAAGCAAGACTTACTAACTTTTTCATAATTGTTTCCTCCTCAAATTATAAAAATAACCGATACATGAATTTCTGTATCGGTTATCATGATAATCTTTCAACTATGATTTGTCAATTCATTTTTTCAATTTTTTTATTACCAGTATCTTCTGACACACCGGATACTGCGGTAATACATATTGCTGACTTTAATACCACTGCTCGGTGTGCTTGCATGTACAATCTGTCCGTTACCGATATAAATACCCACATGACCGTAATAGCAGACCACATCCCCCGGGAGCATCTCCGACTCGCTGACTGCACGTCCGCCTCCTGCCAGAGAGTTGGAATCACGGGGTGTGGAAATACCACATGCCGAATGGATCAGATGAACAAAACCGGAACAGTCCGTTCCGTTGGTCAGGCTGTTTCCTCCATATACATAAGGATTGCCGACATAACGGAGTCCTGTGGATGCGATGGAAGAACCACCGCCTCCTCCTGATACCGTTGCTGTCTTACCGGAACTCTTAGAAGAATATCCCGACGTACTGCCGGAAGAAGCCGTGCTGCTTCCGGAAGAAGAAGTGCTGCTCTGAGCTGCTGCCGCTTTTCGCTTTGCTTCTTCCTTCTGAAGCTGTTTGATCTGGGCATTCTGCTCCTTGATCTTCTTCTGATATTCACTGACCTTCGCTTTGGCTGCACTTAACTGGCTGTCAAAATCGGCAATCTGACTCCTTTTCTGTGCAATGACACTCTCCAGATTAGCCTTTTCTTCTTTCAGCTGTTCTTCCATCTCAAGAAGTTCCTGTTTTTCTTCTTCCAGCTGTGCCTGCAGATCAATCACTGCCTGTTTGGCAGCCTTATACTCATCCAGAAGTCTGCGGTCATATGCCTGCAGTTCCTCCGCATAATCTACCTTATTCACCAGATCTGCCACGCTTTCAGAAGTCAGAAGCATTTCCACATAGCTTTCCTGGCCGGTCTCATACAGATACTGAATACGCTTTTTCATAGAATCGTACTGCTGTTCTTCGGTCGCTTTCGCTGCCTCATAATCCTTCTGAGCCTGCTCAATCTCCACTTCCTTATCTGCCAGGTCACTCTCCAGTACCTGAATATTCAGAAGCGTATCAGTCAGATCATCATTCAGACTGCTGACCTCACTGCTCAGAGCACTCTTCTGGCTCTCAATGCCACTGATCTTGGACTGAATATTCTTCAGTTCACTTTCATTTTTTGCTTTTTCATTTTGTATACTCTTAATACTGGTTGCTGACGCCGGAACTCCTGTTGCAAGGATCACTGCTGCCAGTACCAGACTGCATAATTTTTTTCCTCTCATTCGTAAGAACCTCCGAATAACAGGATAGCATAAAAATCCCTTTTTTTCAACCGTATGTTCGTCCCCGGAAGGATCTTCCAGCCAGCAGTTTACTCATATCTCAGCGCCTCAATCGGGTTTAGCTTCGCCGCCTTATTGGCCGGGTAATATCCGAAGAACACACCGATCAGCAATGAGAAGGTGACGGACACCACGATACCGGTGATGGACGGACTGACCGCGTAGCCCATCATATTGGTGGCCACTGTCGCTATGATCATTCCGAGAATAATTCCAAGCATACCGCCCACGATACAGATCACGATAGATTCGGTGATGAACTGAAGACGGATGGAGCCATTGGTTGCTCCCAGTGCTTTTCTGGTGCCGATTTCTCTGGTACGTTCCGTGATAGATACCAGCATAATATTCATAACGCCGATACCGCCTACCAAAAGGGAAATGCCGCCGATGGCTGCAATGGCCAACGAAATGGTAGACAACATGGAAGTCATGCTCTCCACGATAGATTCCATGCTCATGGCACTGATCTCAAAGCTTTCATTATCTTGATAGTAACGCTCATTCATGTAATTCTCCACCGTATCGCAAAAACTGGTGGCGCTCACACCTGATGCCGTCAGAATGGTAAACTGGCTGTAGCCATTGGTATTATGGGTCTGATTTTTTGCTGTCTGCAAAGGCAGATAGAGAGTTGTCTCCGTGTCTTCCTCCGAACTGCTGGAAAATCCCATATCAGATTCTTCGTATTTATAGACCCCGACAATGGTATAGGTATAATACCTGCTATTGAACAGTACATCCACCGTCTGTCCCACTGCAGCCATATTATTTCCATTAAAAAGGTTGTTAACCAGATAATCGGATACCAGACATACTTTTTTCGCTTCTATCTGATCACGCTCTGTCAGCGTTCTTCCTGCCAGAAGTGTCAGATCTGTATTCTCCAGATTTGCCTCATTCACTCCCGTTGCATTTACATAAGCATACAGACTGCCAAGCTGTGCAGTTCCACTGCCCACAGATTCCGTAAGCGAAAATCCCTGGATAGAATCTCCATATCGTTCTTCCAGACTATCCAGCATCTCATCTGAGATATAATCATCCTCGGTCATCTTCGTGAATCTGGGGCCCATAGAAAAGGTCATTCCGCTGGATGTCGTCTCCTGTGACGTACTTTTCTGAGATACACCTACGGTAATGTTGTTGGCACCCATGGATGCCATAGAGTCTGTAACGGAACTGCTGATGGAATCTCCCAGTGTCATGATGGCAATGACCGATGCGATGCCGATGATAATACCCAACATGGTCAGAAGAGAACGCATTTTGTTGGCACGAAGACCGTTCAATGCCAACAGTATATTTTCACCTATTAACATCCGCTTCTTCTCCTTTCACCGATAATTATACCATCTTTCAATGTCACGATTCTTTGAGTCTCCTCCGCCAGTTCCTGGGAATGAGTGATAAGCACAATGGTTTTTCCCTGTTCTTCATTGAGCCGGTGGAAGATATCCATGATCATCCGGCCAGTCTTGGAATCCAATGCACCGGTGGGCTCATCAGCCAAAATGATAGACGGCTCATTAGCCATAGCTCTTGCAATGGCCACGCGCTGCTTCTGTCCTCCTGACAATTCATCCGGTGTGTGCGACATCCGTTCTCCCATTCCTACCATATTTAAAAGTTCCTTTGCCCGTTCTGTACGCTCCTTTTTGCCGATTCCCGCATAGAGCATGGGCAGTTCTACATTTTTCAGGGCACTGGTCCGACTGATTAGATTGTAAGTCTGAAAAACGAATCCGATCTTTTTATTCCGGATCATGGACAGATCCCGGTCCTTTGCATGGGCTACATCCACTCCGTCCAGCATATATTCCCCTTCCGTAGGCCGGTCCAGAATACCGATAATATTCATCATGGTCGTTTTTCCTGAACCAGAAGAACCTACAATAGAGACAAATTCACCTCTGTTTACTTTCAGATCAATTCCATGCAGAATTTCCAGCTCATTGGGCTGCCCGATATAGAATCTTTTAATAATTCCCTGCAATTCAATCATACTGTGTTGTTCTTCCATAGCTGCCTCCCGGTCTAAAATCCACCAGGGCCGCCGCCAGGCGCTCCACCGCCGCCGGGATTACCACCGCCGCCCATGCTGCCTCCACCCATATTAAAAGTAACGCCGTCCTGAGAACTTTCAGAGGAGCTGTCACCCGAAGACGGATTATTTACCATAGGTGTACTGTAGTATACCACAGTGCCTTCTTCGATATTATCTCCTGAGATTTCTACATAATAATCACTCTGCATACCGACAGTTACCGGTATCTGAACCTTTTCTCCATCTTTATCAATCGTAACAGAAGAATTTCCATCTTCGTCTGTTGTCACACAGTCATAGGGCACAGTAAGGACATCATATACCGCTTCTTTTACAATACTTGCCTTGGCTGTCATACCGATACGCAGATCCGCATTTTCATCATCCAATGCAATTTCCAGATCATAGCTGGCGCTTCCTGCACTGTTTCCGGATGTGGATGTCGTTGCCGTCGGTGCAATATAAGACACTTTTGCCGGAAGTTCATCGTCCCCAAGTGCTTCCACGATAACTGCAGCTGTCATATCTTTGCTGATACTGCTTACATCATACTCATCCACACTGGCAGATACAATAAAATTCTGACTGTTGGCAATACTGAACAGAGTCTTTCCTTCTCCCAGATAGGTATCCCCTTCCTCTACTTCCATAGCCGTAATGACTCCGGAGATCGGTGCCGTTACCGTGCAGGCTGTGATCTGTTCCTGATAGTCCTCAATCGTCTGAGCACTGCTGTCATTGGAATATTCTTTCTGTTTCTGCGCCTTTTCCAGGGAATCCGCCGCATTGGAAATATTGCGGTCATTATTCTTAGACGCATCGGTCAGATTGTCGGATGCAGTTTCGTAAGCATCGGACGCTTTTTCTTCTGCGTCGGCTGCCGCGATGTAAGCCTGATGCGCTTCTGTATAAGATGCCTGAGCTTCATTTACTGCCTGCACAGCTGCATCATAAGTGGCTTTTTCTGCTGATACCGAATCATAGGTTGCCTGAGCGGCATCTGCTTCCTGCTGTGCGGTGTCAACAGCTGCTTTCGCATCTGCATAACCTGGAGCTGTCTCCTCCAGTTTTGCCAGTGCAGCCTGTGCATCTGCCAGTGTGCTCTTCGCACTCTCCAGTGCGTTTGCTGCCGCAGTGTAGCTTTCTGTCGGATCTGTCAATGCATTCAACGCCTCTTTTGCTGCGCTCAGACTTTTCTCCCGTTTCTTCAGAGTACTGGCTGCACTGCTTGCATCATCCTCCGCATCCTGCAGATCTTCTTTTGCCTGTGATTCATTTTTTACCGCTTTGTTATAATCATCCGTTCCATCTTCCACAGCCTGGGTATAACTCTCAGAAGCTGTCTCAATAGACTTGTTCTCATTATACTCACTGAGGGCCTGACTATTCTGTGCCTCTTTCAGCTTTCGCTCCAGCTCGGAACTGTCTAGGACGACCACTACATCCCCTTCATTGACATAATCGCCGACTTTATAATTAACAGTTTCCACTTCCACATTAGAGGCGATTGCAGACACATCTCTTGCATCTGCACTGTTAACGGTTCCGGTCACGCTGATAGAATCCACCAGATTCTGCTTTGTCACAGTCGTCGTTTCCACCTGGCTCATCTTCTCCGCCATGGCCTTTCTTGCCTTATGTCGGTTCAGCCCATGTACACCAAATCCTCCTGCCAGAACCAGCACTATCACTACCGGAATCAGCATCTTTTTCTTGTTTCCTAATTTTTGCACCACATTCAGTAATTTTGGTACGTTCACAAATTTCCTCCTTACCAGGCTCTCTTTCCCTATCAAAGCCATATTTACTCTCCAAATTATCATAGTGGAAATTTGTGTCAAAAAGTTGATTAACTTGTGTTTAATCTGTGTTTGATTGGTGAATTTACTATCTGTTTATCTATGAATATATGAACAGTTATTGATTTTATTCAGATGTTCTGCTATACTATAAAAAGGAATACGAACCAGATTTCCATTGTCTGATCCGCATTCCTCTTTTAGAAAGGATTCGCCATGTCAGAAAAAATAATGATTCCCGCCGAGGAAGAAATCTACGATCTCTCTGAATTCTATAAAGTATTCGGAGATTCCACCCGGATCAAAATCCTGTACGCACTTTTAAACCAGGAACTGTGCGTCAATGATATTGCTGCCGAGCTATCCATGACCCCCAGTTCCATTTCTCATCAGCTGCGGATCTTGAAACAGCACCGTCTGGTAAAATACCGCCGCGATGGCAAGACGATCTGCTATTCTCTGGCTGATGACCATGTGGTCACAATTCTGAATCAGGGACTGGAACACATCGAGGAGTAGCGTACTGCTGCTCCTTTTTGTTCATCTCCATTTCATGTACCCGTTCCAGGAATTTCACATCCGCTTCCAGCGATGACAACATTTCTTCCTGATTTTCCAGTTCCTGCATCCATTTTTCCCGAACCAGCATTTTCCATGCCATATGCCTGCACAGCTGTTTCATCCGCTGCACATCAAATGCCGTCAGGCTTCCCTTTTTAAAACTCCGATCCAATGCTTCAACAATATCATGGCAGATAAATTCTTTCCAGATCCTCTCCTTCTTCCGATCCGATACTTCCAGCTCACAGATACAATAAAACAAAAATGGCAGGAAAAGAATCATCCCATTTTCTTCCAGTTTTCTGGCTGAGCAGTCTTCCAGAGTAATCACTCTGATAGGCAGTTCTACCCGCTCTTTTCCCGGAAATTCCAATGTCCTGCTGTACTCTTCCCGATGATTTTTCCCAAAATACAGGATCTGCGGCTCCCGGATCTGCATCACATCTCCGACCGCCATTTTCTCATATACAAATATATTTCCTCTGTTTTCTGCACAGATCTGAAGGCATCCATCCAGCCTCCGCAGCGAAAACTCATAACGATTCATGCCCCCTACTTTCAGGCAGACACTCAATGCTTCCTGATCCCGCCATTCTTTCCAGATTTTCTCCTCATCCTGATATTCCGTACCAAAAAGTCCGTTGATCATCCTGACCAATGCCTGGTCCGACAGTCGAAAAATCTCCTCCATAATCCATCGATCTTCCTTTTGTATCATAGCGTTTCCTCCCTCATCCTTTTCCGCGCGATACGAACCACTCTTATTATACTAAAAACTGGGATTTTTAGCTGCTGAAATGCAACTGATGAATAATTTTTAAGATACTTCCAGTATACTGAATATTATCATTTTGTCAATACAGAATGTATGATTTTAAAAAGCAAAAAGAAGCGTATCTCTACGCTTCTACTGTTTCAGATTTTTAATAAATTCGGTTATATGCTTCAAAGCCTCTTCTTCGTCTTCTCCTTCGCACTCGATTACCACATCTGCCTCCGGTCCTACCGGAAATGCTAGCATACTCATCAGGCTTTTGCAGTTCATTTTATACTCACCATGATACATCATAATATATGACTGGAATTTATTGGCTTCCCCTACCAGCATTCCTGCAGAACGCAGGTCAATTCCGTTCGGACTTTGAATTCTCATTTGTTCTCTGGCCATTCGCAATACACCATCCTGTTAATAGTCTCTTTATTCATTATAACACAAAAAGGAGACTTTGAAAGTCTCCTTTTCATTATTTTAACCTACCAGAATAATTCCACCCTGAGCAGCATACAACGTACTGACTCCTGAGCTTGGAAGAATGATGATCTCTTTTACCTTCGTCCGCTTCTCGATCTCTTCCTTTACGAACTGCGCACGCGCTTCATTGTTGCAGTGGACGATCGCCACGGTCTTCTCCTCCGGTTTGTTCATACGTTCCACTAAGAGTTCCACCATCATGCGAAGTGCTTTCTGCATACCTCTCGCCTGACCCGCCTGCTCAATGATACCCTGTTTATTGCCTTCCATGACAGGCTTAATATTAAGGGCGGATGCCACGAACGCTTTCACCGCACTTAACCGCCCATTCTTTCTTAAATGATCCAGAGATTCAAGTACAAAAAAAGTCTGACGTTCTGCCTGATATGCTTCCACCGCTTTGATAACTTCCTCAAACTCCATGCCTGCTTCTTCGCATTCCTGAATTTTCTTTGCCAGAAGCGTCTCTCCTACAGATGCGGAACAGGAATTAAATACATGGATTTTTGCATCCGGATGATCTTCCAGATACAGATTCTGTCCTAAGACTGCACTGTTATAAGAGCCGCTCAGTTCTGCTGAAAGAGTTACTGCATACAGGTGGTCAGCTCCGCAGTCGAATGCACTCCTGTAGACTTCCGGAGACGGACAGCTTGATTTCGGGCAGTTCGGGCTTTTCTCCACCAGATCCAGAAAACGAAGCCGGTCAAACGTCTCATCATCCACAAAATGATTTCCGTCAATCTCCAGATTCAGAGCCGCATGCACAAAATGCGAATCCTTTGCCATCTCCTCCGTAAATTCCCCACAACTGTCAACTACTATACGATAACTCATATCTGATACCACCTTTGTTCCTTCTCTTGATTATAAAAACAGCTTTTCAGCCATATCATCTTTTTCGACGTAGTTTTTAATACCAGATAATATTACCACACTATGATATTATATGCAATATGAAAATCCCTCAACTATAAGGTATAATAAGCCCGGATCATATCCGTCAGAGCATCCAGATCCTTCACACCCATCAGTTCCCGGGAAGAATGCATAGCCAGCAACGGAAGTCCCACATCTACCGTCGGTACCGGAACGAGGCTGGATGCAATGGAACCAAGCGTACTTCCGGACGTTCCATCCGAACGGTTAAAGAATTTCGTATAGGCAATTCCCTCCTGCATACAGATCTGCTCAATGATGGCTACTGCACCGCAGTCTGTGGCATAAGACTGAGCGCTCGCCTCCTTGATACAAAATCCACCGTTCAGCGGGCTGTGGTTGGTGGGATCCATCTTCTCTGCATAATTCGGATGAAATGCGTGTCCCACATCCACAGAAAGCAGCATACTCTCGGAAAGCCCTTGCAGAAACTGGGTTCTGTCAAGGTTGAGACCACTGCTTATTTTCTCCAGTACCATGGAGAGCACCATAGAACCGGCTCCCTGCTTGGTTCTGCTGCCGATCTCTTCATGGTCGAAGAACGCTGCCACATTCACAGCATCCCGTCCTCCTTCCATAAGTCCGTTCAGAATAGCCAGCACACTGGACAGATTGTCAATTCGCGGCGCACTGAACAATTCTTTGTTCATTCCTGTATAGACCGGCTGATCTGCATTATAAAGACCAATCTCATAATCCAGAATCTCCTCCGGACGGACAGATAACCGCTCCGCCAGAAGTTCCCTGAAGAAATGTTCCGAAAATCCTGCTCCGGACACTCCTGCAATCGGAAGCAGTTCCTTCTGTTTATTCAGCTCTGTTCCCTTATTTACCTCCCGGTTCAGATGGATTGCCAGATTCGGAATGATAAACATGGGATCTTTCAGATCAATGAGGCGCATCTGCGGCCGAAATACATCATCACTCTTCAGGGCTACGCGGCCAGCTGCAGACAATGGCCGGTCAAGCCATGTATTTAAGATGGCCCCTCCGTAAACTTCCACATTCAGAAGACCGTAGCCTTCTTTTTGCATCTCTGCATTCTGCTTGATCCGGAGATTTGGAAAATCTGTATGAGCTGCTGCCATCCGGAAATCATTTTGACCATCCCAGTCCTCTCCCACAGAAAATGCAATAAGTGTCGAATCCCGGTGCATCACATAATAACGTCCGCCCCTCTCCAGCTGCCATGGACAATGGAAATTCAGTTCTTCATATCCACCCTCTTTTAATTTCCGGGCAGCCTCTGCCGTCACATGGAACGGAGAGGTTCCTTTCATAATAAAATCTTTCAACTCTTCGGTTCTGTTTTTTATCCTCAATTCCATCGAACGCTCCTTTGTATCTTTATAAATCTAGTATAGCAAATCCTTTCCATTTCTTCTATAATAAAGCTATCTTATCCATGGAGGTTTTTTATGATTGCACTTCAGATCGCCGATATCCGGGTCTTTATGAAAAAACTGCTGCTCAGTGAAACCTTTGACCGTTTTCTTCTTCTGGAAGGCAGCATTACTACTTTTAATACATTTGAAATAGACGGTACCCTTCAAAAAGCATACTATTCTGCCGAAGAACAGGACCAGATAGGAGACCGCTCTCTTTCTCTCTGGAGTGAAGTACGTCCTTTCTGCTTTGAACTCATCAAGGGTAAGAAGACGCCCCTCGCTTTTCATTTCACCTTTCAGCTGGCCGCCTCCAATGTAATCCGTCTGCTTGCCCAAACAGGGATTGACCTTCCACCTGAGCAGATCCGCGGTCTGCTCATGAATCTTCGTTATGACGGGCATACGCTCACCTGCACCACAGGAACATCTCTTTCTGTCTTTACTCTGGACAAAAAACTGGACCATGCCTGGGATGACATGGTCCGGAAATATTTTCATCAGCAGGAAATTCCTTTCCAGCAGATGTAGGTATTTTATTTTGTCAGAAGCATCATAATTTCATTGCTGCGGTTCACAAATCTGGTCATGGCTTCCGGATTCAGAGGCTGGTGGCTGATCATGGCCAGATCATAGAGCTGCTCACAGATCATATTGCTGTGCTCACCCTCCGGATTCTGGAACAGATATTTCACCAGAGCATTGTTTGCATTCAGAACCAGAGTCGTAGTTGTGCCGAACATGGACGGATCCATACCGTACATATTGTACATCTTCATCATTTCCTGCATTCTCCGATTCTCCTCAGAGAGCGTGATCATGGAAGAAACCTTTTCATTCTTCAGTTTTTCCACTTTTACTTCCAGTTTGTCATTGTTCAGTGCTTTACGGAACAGTGCAGTCAATGCATCGGTTTCCCCTTTCAGCTCTTCCTCAGATACTTCTTCCTTCATGGAATCGGTCACATCAGCATCAATACGCTGGAATTTGACTTTCTCATTCTTTGCTTCCAGATGGCTGATAAACGGATTATCAATGTTGTCTTTCAGGATGACTGCATTCATCTTCTGCTCACGGAACATGTTGATGTACTGGCTCTGCTGGATCTCATCCGTTACATAGTAGATGGTGGTCTTCGGAGTTTCCTTCTCATCGCTGTCAGCCTTTTCTTCCGTCTTCTCTTCGGTCTTTTCTTCCACCTTGTCAGCATCACCATCAGTCGGATTCTCTGCTTCCAGATACTCGTTCATGGTCGTATATTTACCATCCAGATCCTTGAACAGTACATACTCCATCATACGCTCACAGAATTTTTCGTCCTTGATGCAGCCGAATTTGATAAACGGACTGATATCGTCCCAGTATTTCTCATAGTTCTCACGGTCTGTCTTACACATACCGCTTAACTTATCCGCTACTTTCTTGGTAATGTAATCAGAAATCTTCTTTACAAAACCGTCGTTCTGCAGCGCACTTCTGGATACATTCAACGGCAGATCCGGACAGTCGATGACACCTTTTAAGAGCATCAGGAATTCCGGAATGACTTCTTTGATATTATCAGCGATAAATACCTGATTGTTATACAGTTTGATAGTTCCCTCAATGGACTCATACTCCATATTGATCTTCGGGAAATAAAGAATTCCCTTCAGATTGAACGGGTAATCCATGTTCAGGTGAATCCAGAACAGCGGCTCCTTATAGTCGTTGAATACCTTGCGGTAGAACTCTTTATACTCTTCTTCGGTACACTCATTGGGATGTTTGGTCCACAGCGGCTGCGGATCACTTAAGGAAACCGGACGTTTGTTAATCTTCACCAGTTCTTTGGCAGGAGAAACTTCTTTCGTTTCCTTGGTGCCATCTTCTTTTTCGACTTCTTCCGTCTTGGCATCCTCATGAATATGTTCTACAACTACATCATCCTCGGTCAGTTCACTCTCATCGATGGTTTCGTATTCCTGTTCCCCATTTTCTTTTGCCAGATAAATGTTGACCGGCATAAAGGAACAGTATTTGCTGATGACTTCACGGGCACGGTACTCGTTGGCAAACTCGAGGCTCTCCTCATTCAGGAACAGGGTAATCTCGGTACCAACGGTCTTCTTCTCGCCGGTTACCATGGAGAACTCTGTACCACCGTCGCACTCCCAGTGTACCGGCTCTGCTCCCTCCTTATAAGAAAGAGTATCAATATGCACCTCATCTGCTACCATGAATGCGGAATAGAATCCCAGTCCAAAATGACCGATGATCTGATCCTCATTTGTCTTGTCCTTATACTGTGCGAGGAAATCCGTTGCGCCGGAAAATGCAATCTGGTTGATATACTCTTCCACCTCATCTGCGGTCATGCCAAGTCCGTTATCGATGAACTTCAGAGTCTTCTCATCCGGGTTCACCAGAACCTGTACCTGCGGTTTATATTTCTCCGGAAGTGTATACTCACCCATCATATCCAGCTTCTTCAGCTTGGTGATAGCATCGCATCCGTTGGAAATCAGTTCACGGAAGAAAATATCGTGGTCAGAATACAACCATTTTTTAATAATCGGGAAAATATTGTCGCTGTTAATGGAAAGTGATCCATGTTTTTCGCTCATATTATACACTGCCTTTCTTTCAAATAATTTCATTACTATGTACTATAATCCCACTCTTTCCAAAAGTCAAGGATTTTTTAGCACTCATCAAAGTTGAGTGCTAGCAGTTAAATCTGCTCGTATTTTTTGTTGTTTCTGCACAGTTCCTATGCTATAATAAAGAAAAAACTAGATTATATTGCACAATCTGAAGGAGTGGTGTTCATGTCAAAAAATTTTATCATTACATTAAACCGTGAATGCGGCGCAGGCGCTACCAACATTGCAAAGCTTCTGTCCAAAGAACTTGACATTCCCTACTATGACAAAGACATGTTCCGCATGGTCTCTGACAAAAGCGGTGTTCTGGAAGAATTTTTTCATGTAAATGATGAGCGCCCTGGAAACAACCTGCTGTACAAACTGATCAAAGAATTGAAACCGGCCAGTCAGAAACCATCTCTTGGAAAAGATATCGTTTCCCCGGATAACCTCTTCCGCTTCCAGTCTGAACTGATCAAAGAACTGGCAGAAAACGAATCCTGCATCATCATCGGCCGATGCGCAGATTATGTATTAAAGGATTACGATAATGTGGTGAATATTTTTGTATGTGGTGATATGGAGAGTAAAATTCATCGAATGATGTGGACATTTTCTCTGGAAAAAGAGGTGGCCGAGGAGCGGATCCGTGAGACAGATAAACAGCGTCATAAATATTACAACTACTATACCGGGAAAACCTGGGATACCGCATCCAATTATGATCTGTGCCTGAATACCGGTGACATGACCATCGAGGAAGCTGCTGAACAGATCAAACTGTACCTGAAACAAAAAGGGTTGATGAAATAATCATGATTGCAAAAAGGAGAATCCGAAATTGGGATTCTCCTTTTCTTTGCTTAATTTCAGTGCGGAACGTGGGACTTGAACCCACACGCCTCACGGCACAAGAACCTAAATCTTGCATGTCTGCCAATTCCATCAGTTCCGCTCATGTCCCATATGTTATCATCTGCACTCCAAAAAGTCAATTACAGAATTTTCAACACATCTGCCGCTGTAAATACCAGCATAAGCAATGGCTGGTGCAAAAGATACAAAAGCAGACTATGTCTGCCTGCTGCCTCCAAAAAAGGAACCGGCAAATGTATCCTCAGAGCATTCTTCACTTCTGGAAACTTCATAAACATTCCATACAGGAAATATCCGGTCAGATAAAGAAAAATCCATGGAAACAAAGGAAAGTAATCTCCGGAAAAAAATTCAGGATCCGGGAAACCAAGAAACGTCATAAAGAGTCCCCGATACAGGACTTTCGGCACCCTTCCAAAATGAAGTAATTCAAAGCCCCAAATTCCTCTGTTCACATTTCTTGTCAGTCCAAAAAGCAGGAAGCTTCCTGCGAATCCCATCCATGATGGAATCCGTTCCAACACTTTTGACAGCGGGATCAGAAGCAGCATAGCCGTTCCGGTAAAAGTCAGG
Organism: Hominiventricola filiformis; assembly: GCF_020686965.1. Lineage (NCBI taxonomy): Bacteria > Bacillati > Bacillota > Clostridia > Lachnospirales > Lachnospiraceae > Hominiventricola > Hominiventricola filiformis. The sequence continues at coordinate 106,959 of NZ_JAJEPS010000010.1, forward strand.
ATTCCAAACAGAATCTTTTCCGATGGCATAAACGCATACGTCACCCCAGTGATCAGAAGACCCCACGCTGAAATCACAAGCCCCCGTTTCAGATGCCTTTTTCCAAGATTCCAACAAAAGCCGGACAGCAGAATAAAAATCCAACAGATACTCTGCTGCCAGATATATCCCGGTCTCTCCACAAACCATGGAACATACAGTCCATAAATCTCTACCAGATCAAACATGCCATGATACAAAATCATACTGAGCAGAGTGATCCCCCTGATACTGTCCAGAAGGACATATCGTTCTTTCACTATTTCTTTTCCACCTTCTGCAATTCTTCCATCATTTTTGCATACAGTTCCGGAAGCTCTTTCTTAATGTTAGATGGTCTTCCATTTTTGCCAAGATAGCAATGAGCAGATGTAGCAGATGCCCGCAGTTCACCGGTCTTCTCATCCCTCATTTCATAGGAAATCTCATATTTTACTCCGCGGAAAGAAGATAGTTTTACATCAATACACACCCGGTCACCAAAATATGTCATGGCTTTGTAATCGCACTGCACACTTAAAACCGGGCTGATAATGCCAGCTTCCTCTACCTTTTTATACGGAAATCCCAGTTCATCCATATAGGCAATCCTAGCTTCCTCCATCCACCGGATATAATTGGAGTGATGGATGATGCCCATCTGGTCTGTTTCATAATACTGTGCCTGATGGATATAGTTCATAATCTTTTCCTCACATTCGTTCTGCATCTACTTATGTTCCATTATAGCAGACTAATCTGCTTTTTCAAACAGAATCGTGATGGTCGTTCCTTTTCCTTCCTCACTCTCTAACGTAAGCTCTGCATGATGCTGCGCTACCATATGTTTTACGATGGCAAGACCAAGCCCGGTACCTCCGGTTGCTTTGGAGCGGCTCTTGTCCACTCGGTAAAAACGTTCAAAGACTCTCTGCTGATGCTCTTTGGAGATACCGATTCCTGTATCTGCCACCTGAAGCATTACCTTTTCTCCTTTTGGCACCACCGTCACGGTCACACTTCCACCCGGATTATTATAACGAATGGCATTATCACATAAATTATAAAGTATCTCTTCCACCATCTCCCGATTTCCGGCCATATGGCAGGGTGTGCCTTTCAATTCCAGCGTTACATTATGCTTTTCCGCTTTTAACTGCAGCATATCCACACAGCTTTCTGCCAGAACATAGAGAGGCACCCTCTCAAATACCATATCCTCTGTCTCCATCACATCCAACTCTGACAGCCGGATAATATCATTAATCATGCTCAGAAGCCGATTGGCACTTCTGTGAATCTCCCCCGCAAAACGCGGCACATCCTGAGCAGAAGCCATACGGTGCTCAATGAGTTCTGCATAACCCGATATCGATGTCAGCGGTGTTTTCAACTCATGAGAAACATTTGCTGTAAAATCCTGCCGCATCTGAGCATTTTTCATAATATCATCATGCTGTTTCTTAATGGTCTGCACAAAGGGCACCAGTTCTTCGTATGTCTCTATCTCGCCGCATTCATCCAGATGACACCCCAGATAGTCAATTGGTTTCATCAATGTTTTTGTTGCACGGGTCGCCAGCACATAGCACATGCAAAAAATAGCCAGCGCCATCACACACACCATCGGAAAAGCATCTTTAAACATTCTCCAGATACTGGAAGTCTCTCTGGCTACACGAAGAACTGTTCCATCCTCCTGCCGGACTGCATAATAAAAAGCACTCTCATCCATGGTATCTGAACGTCTGACGGACTGTCCTTCTCCACTCCGTAAGGCCTGCGACACTTCCGGACGGTCTCCGTGATTACCAAGATTTCCCACATTCGCATCATTATCATAAAGGACAGAACCATCCTGGGCAATTAATGAAATTCTCAAATCATCCAGAGGCATTTCCCGCAGACCATTTTCTATGTCTGCCGTTTCGAAAACCCCTGTTTCCTGCAGCACCTGTATATCGATATCCAGCTCATCCATCACTTCTTTTTTAAAAAATTCATAGAAAACCGCTGTTACCAGCAGGGTAGTCAGCGTAATCGTAAAGAGAGCAACTAATATAAATTCCCGGCGTATCTTCTTTTTCACTCGATCATATACCCCACATTTCTCACGGTTTTAATCAGCGTACCTGTATTTTTCAGCTTCTGGCGCAATGTCTTGATATGTACATCCAGAGTTCTTGACTCTCCTTCAAAATCAATTCCCCAGATTCGCTCCATGATTACATCTCTGGACATAACAATTCCCTGATTCTGAATAAGCAGTTTCAAGAGCTCATATTCTTTAAAAGTAAGATCTACCGGCTCGTCCTTCACATATACCATATGCTTCTCACCGTCCAGGAAAATATCTCCTGCAGAAAGGAACTTCTCATCTTCCATATTCATGCTGCGACGCAAAAGTGCTTTTACACGTGAAATCAGCTCCATAATTCCGAAAGGCTTGGTAATATAATCATCTGCTCCCAGATCCAGTCCTTTGACTTTGTCAAGTTCTGTAGTCTTGGCCGTAATCATCATAATCGGAACCTTTCTGGTATCCGGAATCGATCTTATCTTTTTCAGTATCTCCAGACCATCCTCATCTGGAAGCATAATGTCCAGCAAAATACAATCCGGAACTTTTTCCGCCAACTGATGGTAAAAATCTTTCGCACATTCAAAATCCATTATCGTATAACCACTGTTTTTCAAAGCAAAACTTTCAATCTCCCGGATGTTCTGGTCATCCTCCACAATATAAATCAATGCCATACACCAAACCTCTGCCTTTCATCTACCTTATAAACCTAATTTATCTATTAACATATTATTCGTGGAATGTAAAGGCAGAAAGATAGAAATGTAAAATTTATGTAAAATTTTTTCAGACACAGAAAGACCAGAGGCGGGGGACCTCTGGTCTTTCTATAACAACTTTTCGTATATTTATGATGCTACCGCAATTAAAGAATAATCAAAAAAGGGAGGGTTTATTCATTAAGGGGGATTAAGGGGGGTACGGTACCATCTATAAATATTTAATTGAACAGGTAAGAAAGGAAACCAAACTGTTGTGGTATCGTTCTCACTTGTTGAACCTATTATACGTCCCTGACGGGCATATGTACATTGACAAAACACATAAAATTTCGACATTTTTAGACTTTTTTCCAAACAAAAGATCCAAATACTGCCTTGTCCTGTCAACGGATTGCCTCCTGATCCGTCATTTTTCGTCAGCATGCCAGAAACAAAAAAGACACTGGAAAACCAGTGTCTGATCAGTGAGACATCGGGGATTCGAACCCCGGACAACTTGATTAAAAGTCAAGTGCTCTACCAACTGAGCTAATATCCCATTCTTATGTAGCATTTCTTCTACCCAACTGGGCTAGCTGGATTCGAACCAGCGAAATGCAGGAGTCAAAGTCCTGTGCCTTAGCCGCTTGGCGATAGCCCATTATCTTTGATTCAGGGTGGATATAGGGATTCGAACCCTAGGCCTCCAGAGCCACAATCTGGCGCGCTAACCAACTGCGCTATACCCACCATATCAACTTTTTCATGAAGCAAAGCTTCAAATGTGCCCGAAGGGATTCGAACCCCCGACCCACGGCTTAGAAGGCCGTTGCTCTATCCAGCTGAGCTACGGACACATTTTATGGATAATTGCTATCCAAAGCGGGTGATGGGAATCGAACCCACGTATCTAGCTTGGAAGGCTAGTGTTCTACCATTGAACTACACCCGCAAGGTGTTTTTAAATTGTATGCTAATCGGGGTGACAGGATTCGAACCTGCGGCCTCCTGGTCCCAAACCAGGCGCTCTAGCCAAGCTGAGCCACACCCCGTTCCCGTTGCCCTCGTTCGGACACAAACAGTATTATATACACTTAGACGGGAAAAGTCAACAACTTTTTTAATTTTTTTCAAACTTTTTTCGATCACATTTTTAGGCCAGTTTTCTATTAGAGATAACACAGTTCATATGAGATCTGACCATCGTCAGCAATCTCCATGACGATGTAAGTCGGACGGTGTCCCTCCTGTCTCGGCAGGGACAGACTGCCCGGATTCAGGACTAAGAGTTCGTTATCTTCTTCCATATATGGCTTATGGGTATGGCCGAACATAACAATATCTGCGCCCTTCTTTCTGGCCTCCCGTTTCAGATACAGAGTTCCACTGTGGACGAAGTAGCCGTGGCCATGCGTCATAAAAATCCGGTGTCCGCCAAGTGTAAAGATCCGCTCATTCGGAAGATCACAGAAAAAATCGTTATTTCCGGCAATGATCGCGGCAGGCGCGTCTCCGGCAAGCTCCCGGATATGCTCTGCTCCACCTTCCACGTCCCCCAGATGAATGAGCTGGTCGATGGAGCCGGTCTGTTCCAGTGCTTCCGCAAGATTCTGTTCCCGGCCGTGGGTATCACTTACAATCAGAACTTTCATAAAGCCTCCAGCTGCTCCTTCATCAGACGAAGCGCCTTTCCTCTGTGGCTTAATTTATTTTTTTCCTCCAGCGGAAGTTCACCGGAATAACACTGATATTCTGGCAGGTAGAAGATGGGATCATATCCGAACCCGTTCTCTCCTTTTTCCTCATAACCAATCTGTCCTTCCATTGTTCCTCTGGTGGTCAGTACTCTGCCATCCGGAAAACATGCAGCTATGGCACACACGAAACGGGCACTCCTCTCCTCACCTGTCTTTCCTTCCAGCCGTTCAATGAGATTTTTATTTTTAATATGATAGGAAGTCTCATGTCCCATATAGCGTGCGGAATAGATACCTGGCTCACCGTTCAGCGCATCCACTTCGAGTCCGGAATCATCCGCCAGCACAAGCGCACCGGTTTTCTCCATAATTTCTTTCGCCTTGATCACAGCATTTTCTTCAAATGTTGTTCCGTTCTCTTCCGCTTCTGCCTGAATCCCGGCTTCCTTCAGTGACAGAATCTCAGCTCCAAGATCTCCGAGAATCATACGGACCTCTCTCATCTTTCCTTCATTTCCGGTAGCAAATATCATCTTCTCTATCTTCATTTGTCTCTCTCCTGTCGATTTCCTTTCGGTGGCTTCGGCCCAAGAAACTGATAATAGTATGTCTTCAGCATTCCATTATAAATCTTCCGGTTCTTATCCGCTTTTTTCCCGATATATTTTTCCGTATCTTCGTAACTGGTAATTAGATACATAGACCAGCTGTCCAGTGTACGGAACCGCTCTCCAATCTGGCTGTACAATCCCGGCAGTGCTTCCTTTTCTTCCAGACGTTCTCCATAAGGCGGGTTACTGATAATAAATCCATATTTTTTCGGATGAGACAGTTCGCTCACCGGCCGCTGCTGGAAATGAATCAAATGATCCACACCCGCTGCCTCAGCATTTTGTCTGGCTGCACGGATAATCTCTCCGTCAATATCATATCCCTGAATATCGGTTTCAATCTGGTCGTCTACCAGATCAAAGGCCTCGTCCACCGCTTCATACCAGCCTTTTCTTGGCAGAAAATTCGTCCACTTCTCGGCGGTAAATGACCGGTTCATGCCCGGCGCCATATTGGCTGCAATCATTGCTGCCTCGATAGGAAACGTACCGCTTCCGCAGAACGGGTCTACCAGTATCCGATCCTTCTTCCATGGTGTCAGCAGAATCAGAGCCGCTGCAAGCGTCTCTTTGATCGGCGCTTTGCTCACCATAGTACGATACCCTCTCTTGTGAAGGGAGAGTCCCGTCGTATCCAGGCACACCAGTGCTTCATCCTTCATAAAGGAAATACGGATTGGATACTCTGCACCGGTCTCTGGAAACCACTGAAGGCCATATACACCTTTCAGACGTTCCACCATGGCTTTTTTCACAATGGACTGAATGTCGGACGGACTGAACAGTTTACTCTTCACAGAAGAAGCCTTAGCCACCCAGAATTTTCCGTCCGACGGTATATAGTTTTCCCATGGAAGGGCTTTAATTTTCTCAAAAAGCTCGTCAAAAGTAACAGCTCTGAATTTTCCTACTTTTAATAATACACGCTCTGCCGTACGGAGAAAAATATTGGCTCTGCAGACAGCCGCCTCATCCCCGGCAAAGATTACCTTGCCATCCTCCACCTGTACGATCTCATACCCAAGATCCACGATTTCCTTCTTTAATACTGCCTCCAGGCCAAAGTGGCATGGCGCTACCAGTTCTATTCTGCTCATCTTATGTCCTTTCCGTTCTCCTCATTTCTCCTCTATCTTATCTGTCCCGTGAAAGCCTGTCAATCCCTTCTCAGGATTTGTTGCCCTCAAGATATTTTCCGCGGTAGGCTCTGATTCCTCCTACAACAGACAGTGCCCGATATCCCTCTTTTTCCAGTTCTCTCGCCGCCTGCATGCTCAGTCCGCCTCTCTCACAATACAGGATTGGAATCGTTGATCCAAGTCCCCGGATCCGTGCTTTCAGTGTCTCATATGGAATGCAGACAGCCCCACGGACATGCATTCTACGATAGTCTGCCGGCTGCCTCACATCCACGAGAAGGTAGTTCCGGTCAAAAATATAACGGTCAATTTCCCTGGCTGAAATTGTCTCCATAGACATTTTCCTTTCTGATTACGCTCTCTCTTATATTCAGTCTATGCAGCCGCTCTTCTGTCCGTGTTACGTATAAGAGGGTACGCCACATGGCCGCACCCTCTCTTTTCTTTCCTTAATATTCGCGATCTTCTGATTTGTTTTCTGTTCTGTTCTCAGATTTGTCCATAGATTTGTTCTGAGACTTGCTCTTGGAAGAATTTTTTGCATTGCTGCAGTTTCTGGCATTTTTCGCATTGCTGCTCTTGTCTCTGGAATCACTCTCATAACTCATAATCATTTCCTCCTGTAATATGATTTACAGCAGTAGTATGAGTCTTCTTCAGTCAAATTATACGTCGTTTTATCTCAAAAACTTTTTCACAAACCAGGAGATGGCCAGGAAAATCAACAGTACCGGTAACAGATAAATAAACAGCCCCAGTGCCATCACAATAATCGCAATAATCACCACAGCAATCAGCGCCATTACCAGCCCCGCTTTCCATCCGGTAAATGCATGAACCTTTATCTGTCCATCTGATGACGTATAGCCGGAATCCTCTCTGCCGTCTTCGTCAATGGTGTATTCCACATTCGGAGTTTCCAAACCGGAAGTCTCAAGAATCGTCCGGGCAATCAGCCTTGGATCACCCAGCTCTCCCAGAACCTCCTGCTCACTTCTTCCTTTCATGATCTCCTGTTGAATATAATCTTCGTAATATCGTATATGATCCGCCAGCTCATAGTCGCTGACTCTTCCATATAATGCACGTCTTAAAGTGTCAATAAATGTCTGTCTGTTCATATCAATCTCCTTCTCATAGGCCGATTATACAAAAAAAAGACCATCTGGTCAATTCCAAATGGTCTTAAACGTGCGCGAGAAGATTCGAACTCCCGGCCTTCTGATCCGTAGTCAGACGCTCTATCCAGCTGAGCTACGCGCACATATATAATTTAGTAAGTAGATATCTGCATGATGGAAACTCACGCAAGTGCCGGCGACCGGGATCGAACCGGTACGGGAGGTAAGTCCCGCAGGATTTTAAGTCCTGTGCGTCTGCCAGTTCCGCCACGCCGGCATCTACAGATTACTCTGTAAAATGGGACCTATAGGGCTCGAACCTATGACCCTCTGCTTGTAAGGCAGATGCTCTCCCAGCTGAGCTAAGATCCCATATGCAATTAAATGAAGCATACGCTTCAAACGACCCGGATGGGGTTCGAACCCACGACCTCCGCCGTGACAGGGCGGCGCTCTAACCAGCTGAGCCACCAGGCCATATAAAATATGCTCTTCAAGTTCTTACAGGTTCATTATAAGTGGACCCACAGGGACTCGAACCCGGGACCATCCGGTTATGAGCCGGAAGCTCTAACCAACTGAGCTATGGGTCCAAGAAGCCGATGATCGGACTCGAACCGATAACCTGCTGATTACAAATCAGCTGCTCTGCCAATTGAGCCACATCGGCATATTTCAGCCCTTATTATAGGCAATGACTCCAAGGGGATTTGAACCCCTGTTACCGCCGTGAAAGGGCGGTGTCTTAACCGCTTGACCATGGAGCCGAATATAAAATTTTAATAGTTTTAAAAACCAGCTCCCCGAGTAGGGCTCGAACCTACAACACCACGGTTAACAGCCGTGTGCTCTACCATTGAGCTATCGAGGAATATGAAGATATTGTACCTTCAAAACTGCATACAGTCAATACTTTTTCTTTCCAAAACCTTTACCCTAAACCTCTTGGTTAAGCCCTCGACCTATTAGTAACAGTCAGCTTCACGCATTACTGCGCTTCCACCTCTGCCCT
>NZ_JAJEPS010000011.1:0-110527 GCF_020686965.1 Hominiventricola filiformis
AAAACCAGATACCACGGTAAAACTCAGCGTAGATATGGATGATTACTACCGTATTAAAGATGGTAAAGATGCATCCGACAAGCCAGATCCTGGCCAACCGGATCCCGATCAGCCAGATCCTGACCAACCGGACCCAGAACCAGATAATCCGGATCCGGAACCAGATAAACCGGATCCCGATCCGGCCCCTGACCAGGGAGGAGAAGAAGCATGAAACGAAGACGGATAATTCCAGTGTTGCTGTGTATGATGCTAATATTGCTGGGCGCAGGAACAGCTGTCGGAACTATGAAAGAGGAAGTGCGAAGTGCGGCAAAAGGCTTAAGAACCGCACTGGAAGGAAAAGACGAAATGATCCTAAATCGGCAGGAAATACTGCCTGCTGGCTCTCCCCAGAGTGACTGGGCGGCCATGGCTCTGGCATTGGCGGGAGAAAAGGACCATTATCAGATTTATGCAAAAAACCTGGAAACCTATGTGGAGGAAACTTATGAAAGGAATGGCAGCCTTTCTGACCGGAAAGCGACGGAATATGACCGTGTCATTCTTACGGTCCTGGCACTGGGAAGAGACCCGGAACAGTTTGGAGGAGCAGATCTTGTAGAAGATGGCATCTGGCAGTACCAGGGTGGAAGCCTGGGAGACCAGGGCGTGAATGGATGGATTTATTCTCTGATTGCTGCAGATGCAGGATCCTATGAGGAACCACAGGATGCAAAGTATACACGGGAAATGATGGTGGAAGAGATTCTTGCGGAGCAAAACGAGGATGGAAGTTTTGGATTGCAGAAAGGATCGGCAGATCCTGATCTCACAGCCATGGCACTGCAGGCGCTGGCGCCGTATCAGGAAGACAGCGAAGTAAAGGCGGCATCTGACGAAGCACTTGTCTGGCTGTCAGAACACATGACAGAACATGGTTCTTATGTGAGTTATGGGGAGGAAAGTGCAGAATCCTGTGCACAGACGGTCATTGCTCTTTGTGCTCTTGGAACTGATCCGGCAGAAGATGACCGGTTTGCAAAAAATGGCGTGACGCTTCTCGATGGCATGGAAGCTTTTGCAAGAAATGACGGTGGATATGCACATGCACAGTCTGACAGAGAGAGTAACTTTATGGCAAGCGAGCAGGTGCTTCTTGCGAAGACGGCGCTTCTTCGTCTCAGACAGGGTGAAGAGCGGTTATATAGTTTTGAACAATACACAGGTCCGCAGGAAAGCGGAACTTCGATGAGGAAAATCGTGATTGCTGTGATCGCGGCAGCTGCTGCAGGAGCAGTGGTACTGGCGGTGAGAAGAAAGGGGAAGACAAATGCAGGAGCTGACAGAACAGATTCAAAATGAGATTAAAAAAGCAATTATTGGTAAGGACGATGTCATCAGAAAAGTACTGATGGCAGTCCTGGCACAGGGACATATTTTGCTGGAGGATATTCCGGGAGTAGGAAAGACAACGCTTGCCATGGCATTTGCCAGAGCACTGGGTCTGGATTCCAGACGAATTCAGTTTACTTCCGATACACTTCCCTCTGATATTATCGGTTTTTCTGTATATGAAAAAGAATCCGGAAAACTGCAGTACAAATCAGGAGCGATTATGACCAATCTGCTGCTGGCAGATGAGATTAATCGTACGTCCAGTAAGACACAGTCAGCGCTTCTGGAAGCAATGGAAGAGCATCAGGTAACAGTAGATGGCGTGACCCATCCGCTTCCGGATCCGTTTGTGGTACTTGCAACACAGAACCCGGTTGGTTCTGCAGGTACACAGCTTCTGCCGTCTGCACAGCTGGACCGTTTTCTTATGCGCCTCAGCATGGGATATCCGGACCGTGACAGCCAGGTGGCGCTGATGAAAGAACGTCACCATTCCAATCCGCTGGATCAGTTAAAAGCGGTAGTGGATATTCCGGAACTCAGAAAATTGATTGTGGATACAGCGGAAGTCTATGTGGCAGATGAAATCTACGGATACGTAACGGATCTTGCGGAGGCAAGTCGTCATCAGGAATACATTCAGCTGGGTGTCAGCCCCCGAGGTGCGCTGGCGGTATGCCGGACTGCGAAAGCCAATGCATTTTTGAAAGGCAGAGATTATGTGCTGCCGGAAGATGTAGAAGAAGTATTTTTATCCGTATGTGCACATCGACTGGTTCTGTCCGCAAAGGCGCGGCTTCATGAATACACTGCAGATGATTTGCTGACAGAGATTCTGAAAGACGTGAAAAAACCGTCAGTGAAGGAGTTTCGTGCCAGATGAGAAAAAGACAATTCACTGCATTAGGAGGATGGCTGCTGCTGTTCCTGTTACTCTGTGCAGTTGCGGTGTCGGGAATGGCTCCACAGGTCTGGGGCGGAGTTGTGCTGCTGCTGGTTCTGCCTGTGGGTACCTGGGGGATGAATTTCTTATTAAAAGAGAAACTGGAAGCAGAATTGAAAATGCCGTCCACAGCTGAGAAAGGAAAAGAGATTCAGGCAGAAGTGACCATTCAGAATCATGCCAGAATACCGGCAGTTCATCTCTTTTGTACAGTGCAGGCGGAAAACAGGCTGACAGGGGAGAACTCCATACTGGAGCTGATCATGTCTGTACCGGCAGGAGGAAGTGGCAAAAGTGAGTTCACGATTTGCGGGACACACTGTGGCTATATTCATACAGAGATAAGCAAAGTAACGGTGATGGATTGGTTTGGATTCCTCCCATTTAGAATTCCTTGTAAAAGCGATGGAAGAACTTCGATTCTTCCTAATACCTTTTCCACGGAAGTGTCACTTCAGATTCCTTACTGTCAGCAGGATGAGGAGGAAAATTATGCACCGGACCGGAAAGGAAACGATGCGTCGGAGATTTTCCAGCTTCGGGATTATGTACCGGGTGATCCGGTAAAGCAGATTCACTGGAAGCTTTCCAGCAAATTGAACCACATATTAATTAAGGAAGCAAGTCTTCCGGTATCCCGTTCTCTGCTGGTATTCTGGGACAAGAATACAGAAGAAGCAAGTCCGGATGAGATGGATGCAATGGCGGAATCGGTATCATCCATCTGTCAGGCATTAAGCCAGGATGGAGTACAGTACACCCTGGGATGGACGGATGGACAGGAGATCTGCCAGGAAGAAGCGTTTACATTGGAAGAATTGTTAAGACTTCTGCCACAGATGCTCAAAAACGGGCAGAATCCAGTGGAAGATGGAGTTTCTCTCTGGATGGATGCTTATGGCCGGGCGGAATATGGAAAGATCATTTATTTTGCAAAGAGGATTCCGGAGAGTCTGGAGGAATTTTCCGGTGGAGAGATCTCCATTCTGCTCTGCGATGGGATTCCTGCGGATAACCGGTGGAATACCATGGTATACCATGCACAGACTTTTGCAGAGGATCTTCAGATGGTGGTGTTGTAGATGAGGAAAAAAGACGTGACAAAAACAGGGCTTGCGATGGCGGTGCCGGAAGAAGCGGTGGACGGTGGAAGGGCATATGCCGGAAGATTTCTGGCGGCTGTGTTTCTGATGATGGGATTATCTGGACTGTTTGTGCCGGCATTTCCTTCTGTGTCTTGCGGATGGGTAATCCCTGGAATCTGCGGCACTTCCATTTGTCTGGGAATTTTTCTGCTGGCAGGATACAGCAAAGGCCGGCAGGCAGCCGTACTGATCCCTTATCTTTTATTTGCCGGGATCTTTTATGGACGGATTCGGGATGGATTTCTGATACTGTCCAATGATATGCTGCATTTTATGACGGAAAAAACAGGAAAGATTTATCTGGACTTTCAGGTAAATGCAGAAGGAAATGTGTATTTTACGTTATTTTCCATTGGATTTCTGGCAGCATTTCTGACAGCCAATGCCATCTGGTATGGAACATTATGGCCGGTCTCACCGGTGATTTTTCTGGCGGCAGCAGCACTGATAAGCGGATTTTCCAGGGAAGTGATTGCGGCAGCTGTATTTCTGGCAGGTGTGCTACTGCTTCCGGTATTCCGGGAACAGATCGGAAAAGACAGGGAAGAGAAGGGGAATCTTCCGGCTTATGCGGCGGTGATTGCAGTATCGCTGGTACTGCTCCTGACGGCGGGCACTTTCCTGGGAAGAATGGACCTGTTTCAAGAGAACTGGTGGAAGGACAGTGTCCATCGTTTTTTGTATGATAGCAGTACGGAGTCCATGCCGGAAGGAAATCTGGAAAATCTGGGAAGCTGGAAGAAATCCGATGCGGCGGCATTGTCCTTGAAGGCGGATCAGTATGGAAAACTGTATCTGCGCGGCGTCATCAGGGAAAACTACACCGGAACTGCCTGGGAGGAACTTCCGGCGGAAGAAAAAGCAGACAGTGAGGCGCTGTTTTACTGGCTTCATAAAAATGGGTTTTACGGAAATGAAATGATCGGTCTTGCTTCTGATCTGACAGAGGAAGAGACGGCAGAACAGACAGTGGAGATCACAAATCTGGGCGCCTGCAGGGAACACCTGTATCTTCCCTATGCGCTGCATGACAGCTCCTTGCTTTCTGCGGATGTGATTGGTGATGCAGAAGTAAAGAAGAACGAGGAAAACTGGACGATTTCTTATCTTTCGGGAAGCGTTCCCCAGTGGTATGCCGTATTACAGAAATTGGCGGATCATCAGAAGGCGGACAAAGAGCAGGAATATCTTCGCTGTGAGGATGCTTACCGGAAATACGTATATGATAAAGATCTTCAGATTACGGATACGGCAGCGGCGACGCTGGGACGTCTGCTTCCCCCTGCGGAAGGCAGGCTGAAACTGTCAGAGATCAAAGAACGTATTTACCAGTGTCTGGAAGAAAATCTCGCATATGATGAAAGTGCCGTGACACTGAATGGAAATAATGATTTTCTTGCCTATACACTGGAACAGAAGAAAAAAGGATACAGTGTCCATTATGCGACGGCAACCGTACTGATGCTTCGTTATTATGGCGTGCCGGCCCGGTATGTGGAAGGATATTATCTCCGCCCGGAGGAGGCTAATGCGGCAGCACCGGGAGAAGAACTGGTGCTGGATGAGACCCATGCACATGCGTGGGCAGAGTATTATCTGGACGGTATCGGATGGATTCCCTTTGAGACAACGCCTGGCTATATTGATCAGGAAGAGATCGGAGTCAGCGAGGATACTGGTCTGGGACAGGATTCTTACGAAGCGCCGGATAAGGACTACATGGCGCAGGAAGAACCGGATACCATGGAAGAAGAATCCGGGGACAGAAGCGAATGGAAGGTGACGCCTGTCTGGGCATTTCTGCTTCTTTTACTTCTGCTGCTGGCTTTGATTGGGCGTCAGGTTTATCGTAGAAGACAGCTTTTGAAGAAACTCCAGGAAATGGAACAGCTTTCACCGAAAGAAGGTGTGGCGGCCTGGTATGGTTATGCGGTCTGCCTGATGCAGCATGGGGGAACTGCGGAGGAGAAGGAAAACCGGGAAATGCGGGCACTTTCTGATGAGGCAATGTTCAGCAGTCATCCTATGACGGAGGAACAAAAGGGACAGGAAATGAAGTTTGCCGAGCAGGTACGGGAAAACTGTATGGCAAAATGGAATCTGATTGAACGGCTGAAATACCGTTGGATTCTATGTATCTGCCGATAGAGGAGGATAAAAACGTGAAGACTATAAGGAAACTATCAGCACTCCTGATCTTCTGTGCCGCATTATTGATTGGGTTTGGCGGTACGGTGCATGCAGAGGAAGCGGCTGGGACGAAAACGGTTTACATAACTGCTTCCACAAAGTCGGAAATGATCATAGAACCGACAGCGGTTACGGGAAGAGAAGACCAGACCGTAAAGGAACTTCTGGCGGAAAGTGGACATGAGTTCGCAGGACTGGAGGATGGATGGATTGTTTCCATCGACGGAGTGACCGGCAATTACCGGCGTTTTTTTGACGGAAATGCCTATCAGCTGGATACGAAGCTGAAAGACGTAACGGTTCTCTGTTTTACAGAAGCAGAAGATGCCTATTCAGAAAATATGCTGGAACTGATCCGTTATCTGGGTCAGTACCGGGCAAAAGAAGATTATGAAAAGCTTCAGAAGTATGAGCCTGCAAAGCAGGCATATGACAATGCATTAAAAGGACTCTGCCGCGGAGCAGGAAGTGAAGATGCGAAAGGTCTGCAGACAGCTCTGGTGCAGGCGGTCAATGATTATGAAGCAATCTTAAACGGACCAAAATATACGGTAATATTTGCCGCGACAAAAGGCAGTCAGACCGTTACCGGTCTGAAGATTACCATGACAGATGCTTATGGGAATGAGACAAAGGCAGATGGCACAACGATTCAGGTACCGGCAGGAACCTATCATTTTTCTGTATCCGATGGAACCTGGAACCGGACAGAAGGAAATGTGGAGATTGTCTCTGAGAAAAATCTGACGGTTGCACTCCCGGATGGCGAATGGTTCGGGGATATTAAGCTACTGGACAAGAACAAAAATCCTTATGCGGGAGAGCAGGACAAATCTGCACATAAAGCGGTCTATCAGATTCCAGATACCATCAGTTCTTCCGGGATTTATCTGAATGCGGCATCCGGTGCACTTCTGGATGATGCTACAACGCGTCTGAGGACGATTTACACAGGAACAGATGGCAAAGACAAATCAGAAACTGCCAGAACCTGGAACAGCGAATATACTGCGCTGGCATTTTGTCTGCAGAAGGGAATGGGTGGACGGACGTTCCAGCTGGAAGCACAGTATACTGTTACAGATGAGAACAGGGCGGATTTTGGCTATGTGATGATTCAGTCCTATGAGATGGAACTGCAGCGCTATCCGACTTTGAAAAATATTTTTGTCAAGGCAGGAAATACGGAGCTGATGACGGGATTTCAGAATCTGACCATGGCATATGAGCTTTGCACGACTTCTGACAGAGTGGTTATCAGTGGAACGCCCCTGGAAGAAGGGTGTACGGTACTGGTGGATCAGAATGCTTCCGGCATTGTGGAACTGCCGGAGAAGAAAACCTATGAGATTCCGGTATCAGTATCTTATGGAGAAGGAAATCCCACTGTTTATACACTGCGGATCACCCGAACAGATGCCGCCAAAGTGACGTTAAAAGTCCCGGCGGATACAGAAGTGCAGGTGACGAACCAGGCGTTATCCGAAATCAAGGCAGAGGATGATGGAACTTATTTATTGATACCAGGAGAGCAATATACTTATACAGCTACCAAAGGAAGCTGGTATCACAGTACAGCATCGTTCCTGGCTTCAGAAGGAAAGACGGTGCATGTGGCAGCACCAGAGACTAAAGATGCTATGACAGCCTTTGCACTGTATGATAATGGAGGAGCAGCGAAAAGAAAAGAATTTACACTGAATTCTAAATATCAGAAGAGTACACATCAGTATGAGTGTGTGGTACCGGATATGAATACGGCAGTCTATGCACAGGCAACAGGTGAGACGGGCTATCGGATTAATGCCCGCTATCAGAAGCAGACGACGATTAGTTCAACCAATGACGTTTTTTATGAGACGCAGATTAAGAAACCTTATTCCTCAACTGGCGCCTGCACGATCCTCGGCTCACTGGTTGCAAAATCCGGATATGGACAGAACCTGAGCCTGCGTCTTTCCAAAACTTCAGATACAGATGCATCCGTTACGCTGTATCAGGACTATGAAGTCAAGATTAAACGATCCCTCCATATAATCAATTTCGCGGCTTCTCTTGGAGGAACTTCCCTTGATCTGACAGATCAGAAAGGAAATATCATCAGTTTTAACCGTAATGTTGATGAATATTGGGTGACGGTAGAGCGTGGAAGTAAGGCAATTTGGTTCCAGGCGGAATTTCCGAACACGCTGGATACCACGGATTGCTGTGGCGGATATTATGCATTGATGGATGGTGCGAGATATGACTCACTGGAAAATGTAGAATTTGCCTTGGGAGATGATCCGGATAGATGGGATGAAAAGAATGTAGCGATTGAGATTCACAATATTGCTGCTGGCAGCGTTCCCATGACTTATACGATTCACATCAGGCAGATGGATCCGGTAGAGGTGACATTTCAGACGGAACCGGAAAATGCGCGGATCCTCGTGAAAAATAATGGAAACAAGAAAACAGTGTTGCCGGAGAATGGCGTGTATCGGCTGATCCCCGGAACCTCTTATACGTACCGCATCACAGCCAGCGGATATCGGGCAAAGGAAGTCAGCAATTACAAGGCATCTTCCCAGGCGGAGACGGTGAACGTTCAACTGGAAAAAGCATCGGAAAATACTTCACTTGTGAAATTTGATGCAGAATGGCCGACCTTCCGGTATGATGAGGAAAATAACGGAGTAGTAGAAAATATTCCGGTTCCGAGAACTGCAGAGGAAGCCGTTCTGTACTGGTCGACAGCATTAGGAGAAGGATACGATTCCGATGCATGCGGAAGTCCGATTCTGATAGGGGATTATATTTATACTTACGCAAAAAACCAGATCTATAAAGTGAACAAAATGACGGGAGAAGTGGAAGCCAGCGGAACCATGGATCATGCTTCCAGCTTTGCCATTAATCCGCCGACCTATGCGGACGGCATGATCTTCGTGGGGCTGGCGAATGGCTGTATCCAGGCGTTTAATGCGGATACGCTGAAACCGTTGTGGATCTACCATGATGAACTGGGCGGTCAGCCGAACTGTCCGATTATCTATAAGAATGGATATATTTATACCGGTTTCTGGCGGTCTGAAGTGGAGCGTGCGAATTTTGTATGCCTGTCTGTGACGGATGAAGATCCTTCTTCCACCAAGGAAGAGAAGAAAGCTTCCTGGGCCTATACGCAGAAGGGCGGTTTCTACTGGGCAGGAGCTTATGTATCGAATGATTTTGTCCTGATTGGAACCGATGATGGTGAAGCAAGCTATACGACCGGACATGCCAGTCTTCTTTCTCTGGATCCGAAGACGGGAGCTGTGATCAGCCAGATCACGCTTCCGCACACCGGGGATATTCGATGCAACATTGTGAGACAGGAGGGGACAAACTCCTACTATTTCACATCCAAGGGCGGATATTTCTATGGGGTGACCGCAGATGAAAATGGTATTATTGATGAAAATTCTCTGAAGTATATCCAGCTGAAAAATGGCAGTGAAGAAATTCCCATGAGTACCAGTACTCCGACCATCTATGGAAACAGAGCTTACATCGGTGTCTGCGGAGCCAGCCAGTTTGGTGCTTATTCCGGCCATAATATTACGGTGCTGGATCTTAAAAACTGGGGAATTGCATACCAGGTAAAAACCATGGGTTATCCGCAGACCAGCGGACTTCTGACAACTGCCTACGAGAAGAGCGAAGGTGTTGCCTATATCTATTTCTTTGATAATTATACACCTGGCAAATTACGGGTGATTACGGATAAGGAAGACCAGACCGCACCGGGAAAAACCATAACGGAAAGTTATCGGGTCAATGGAAAACTGGTGGATTATGAGACAGCTCCGGTACTCTTTACCCCGGATGGGGAAGAGGCCCAGTATGCCATCTGCAGCCCGATTGTGGACAAAGACGGAACCATTTATTTTAAAAATGATTCCGGACGATTGATGGCATTGGGAAGCACCATTGACCATTTGGAGATTGCAGAACCTCCGACAAAGACGGCTTATGCAGTGGGTGACCTGTTTGAACCGGCAGGAATCAAAGTCATTGCTCATTATACCAATGGAACTTCCAGAGATATTACGGATCTGATTTCTTATTCGGATCAGCCGCTGACGGCAGAGGATACCGAATTTGAAATCCGTTTTGAGCATGTGAAATATCAGGACAAAGACGGCGTGGCAGGGGTGGATTATACAGCACCGTCTGCAGAAGTGGAGCTTACCATAGCAGGAGCGGAACAACTTACCGGAGATGTGAATGGTGACAGTGTTGTCAATGAGGATGATGCGAAACTGGTAGTCCAGATTGCCAATGGAGAAATCGAGGCGTCCGAAGAGCAGTTAAAGGCAGCAGATGTGGACGGAGATGGTGAAGTGGACGCCATGGATGCAGAGCTGATTTATGGATACTGCAAAGGTAGATTAAAAGAGTTCCCGGCGGATACTCCCGACGGAAAAGCGAATTGACATTATACTGGAAACAGTATATATTTGAACTAAATATGTGAGCGCTTTTCGAAGCTGGAAAGGGGTATTTTTAAAATGCTGGAGGAATTAAAAAAAGAAGTCTGGGAAGCCAATATGCTTCTGCCGAAATACGGTCTGGTTACATTTACCTGGGGAAATGTCAGCGGAATCGATCGTGAAAAAGGATTGTTTGTGATCAAACCAAGTGGTGTGGATTATGATGTGATGAAACCGGAAGATATGGTTGTTATGGATATGGAAGGTAACCGTGTGGAGGGACATTACAAACCGTCATCTGATACACCGACTCATCTGGAGCTCTATAAAGCATTTCCGGAGATCGGGGGTATTATTCATACCCATTCTTCCTATGCGACCAGCTGGGCACAGGCAGGAAGAAGTATTCCGTGCTATGGTACCACTCACGCAGACTATATGTATGGAGATATCCCGTGCATGCGCTGTCTGAACAAAGAGGAGATCGAGGAGGCATATGAGGCAAATACCGGCCACTTGATCGTGAACTATTTTAAGGAGAGCGGAAGAAATCCGATGGATGTTCCGGCATGTCTGTGCAAGAACCACGGACCGTTTGCATGGGGTAAGGATCCACATGAAGCAGTTCATAATGCGGTTGTTCTGGAAGAGGTTGCCAAGATGGCATATCGTGCCGAGGTTATCGAGCCGAGAATCCAGCCGGCACCGCAGGAGCTGCAGGATAAGCATTACTACAGAAAACATGGTGCAAATGCTTATTACGGACAGGATACGAAATAAAAAGGACCAATCAGTGCCGGGATGCGGAAAAATGTACAGCATCCCGGCATTCTTTTAGAAAAAACAGTTGTTTTCTCCGCGCAATACAAGTATAATCATGAATAGTATTTTTAAATACGAGGAGATAAAGTGATGAAAAAAGTAGTCAAATTTGGTGGAAGCTCACTGGCCAGTGCAGAACAGTTCCGGAAAGTAGGAAAGATTATTCTGGCAGAAGACAGCCGCCGTTATGTAGTTCCGTCTGCGCCTGGAAAACGGTACACTGGAGATACCAAGGTTACAGATATGTTGTATCAGTGTTATTATGCCGCAGCTAACGGAGAAGATTTCGACGGACAGATAAAACAGATCAAAGCCCGTTACAATGAGATTATCGGTGGGCTGAACCTGAAGCTTTCTCTGGATAAGGAATTTGAGACTATTGCGGAGAACTTTAAAAATAAAGCAGGAAGCGATTATGCGGCTTCCCGCGGAGAGTACCTGAACGGTATTTTGATGGCTGCCTTTATCGGCTATCCGTTTGTGGATTCTGCAGAGGTGATTCGTTTTAACAAAGATGGAGAGTTCGATGCAGAGACGACAGACAGACTGCTGAAAGAAAAGCTGAAAGACATGCCGAAGGCAGTTATTCCTGGATTCTACGGCGCATATGAGGATGGAAAGATCAAGACCTTCTCCAGAGGAGGCTCTGATGTGACTGGTTCCATCGTAGCAAGAGCAGTGGAAGCGGATCTCTATGAGAACTGGACAGATGTATCCGGATTCCTGGTAACAGACCCGAGACTGATCGAAGACCCGGTGACCATCGATGTCATCACCTACAAAGAGCTTCGTGAACTCTCCTACATGGGTGCAACGGTTCTTCATGAGGATGCGATCTTCCCGGTACGTAAAGCGGGTATTCCGATCAATATCAAGAACACCAACCGTCCGGGTGATAAGGGAACCATGATTGTGGCAAGCACCTGTCATAAACCGGATTATACCATTACCGGTATCGCCGGTAAAAAGGGATTTGTGGCAATCAACATCGAGAAGGATATGATGAATTCCGAGATTGGTTTTGGCCGCAAGGTTCTGGAAGAGTTTGAAAAACAGGGCATTTCCTTTGAACATATTCCATCAGGTATTGATACCATGAGCATCGTTGTTCATCAGGACGAGTTTGAGGAGAAAGAGCAGCAGGTACTTGCAGGCATTCAGCGTGCAGTAAATCCTGATTATCTGGAAGTGGAAGGAGACATGGCGCTTGTAGCAGTCGTAGGACGTGCCATGAAGTCCAACCGCGGGACAGCCGGAAGAATTTTCTCAGCACTGGCACATGCCAATGTAAATGTGAAAATGATTGACCAGGGTTCCAGTGAGTGGAACATTATTATCGGAGTGAGAAACGAAGATTTTGAGAAGGCAATCAAGGCAATCTACGATATTTTTGTTACAACACAGCTGTAATGAATACGAGAGCTTCCGAATTCCATCCGGATTCGGGAGCTTTTTAAACTATCTTAAGAATCCTTAAAATTCTGTGAAATCCCGTTATTTTGGGAAACAATATGCTATACTGCCAGAAAGAAAACCAAAAAGAGGGCAAAAAAGACAATGGTTGTAAGAGAAGAATTTTATGTGGATTCAATGGACAGAGTGCATATGATACACGGCTACCGCTGGTATGATCCGGAGCAGGAATGGATTGGTGTTCTGCAGATCATACACGGGATGCTGGAATATATAGAGCGATACGATGAATTTGCGGAGAAAATGGCAGAGGCCGGTTACTATGTGATCGGTCATGATCATCTGGGTCACGGAGATTCTGTGAACAGTATGGAAGAGCTGGGTCATCTGGGAGAAGACGGAGCGGTGCTCTGGCTGAAGGATATGGAACTGGTACGGAGAATGGCAGTGGCAGCCGCTCCGAATCTTCCTTATATTATGTTGGGTCACAGTATGGGTTCGTTTCTGGCACGCCGCTATCTGATCTATCATGGAGAGCGGATAGATGGAGCGGTGCTTATAGGAACCGGGCAGCAGCCATTTCTTATGGTGAAGCTGGGACTTTTGACCGTCTGGGCAGGAAAGCTGCTGAAAGGCGGCAGGGAAGGAAAGAGCCGCCTCTTAAACCGGCTGACGGTCAGCGGATATGCGAAAAAATATCCGGACAATGCCAGAACCGGAAGCTGGATGAGCAGAGATCCACAGGTGCTGATTCAAGTATTAAGGGATGAGAAAATGAACTTCCAGTTTACGAGAGGTGCTTATGAAGCATTATTCCGCACGGTGGAAGAAGATATTAACAGACGAAGGGCGGCAAAAATGCCGAAAGATCTGCCGCTTTTAATTCTCTCCGGTGAGGAAGATCCGGTGGGAGGATATGGAAAAGGCGTGCGCCGGTTTGAAGCGATGCTGAGTAAAACAGGAATGCAGAATGTGACTTGCCGTATTTATCCGGAAGCCAGACATGAGCTTCTGAATGATTATAACAAAAAGGAGGTCACAGCCGAAATTTTGGCCTGGTGCAACGAGATTTGCAGCAGGGGAAAACGCAGAAATGCAGGAGGATAATGTAACTATGAAAAAATGGCTGTCATTGTTATTGGTTATGACCATGTTGTGTGCAGGAACAATTCAGGCACAGGCCGCCGGAACCGGTGTGCTTGCCCTTGGAGCAGATCTGAGCGCAGATCAGAGAGCAACTGTGCTTTCAGAAATGGGAATTACGGAAGCAGAAGCAGCTTCTTATGAAACTGTTACGATTACCAATGATATGGAGCATCAGTATCTGGATGAATCTTTGGGTTCTTCCGTGGTAGGAAGCCATTCCCTTTCATCCGTGCTTCTGATACCGCAGGAGAGCGGTGCAGGACTGACCGTAGAGACCCATAATATCAACTACTGTACGATTGCCATGTACCGGAATGCGCTTCTGACGGCAGGAGTGCAGGATGCAAAAGTGATTGTAGCAGCTCCCATGCCCATCAGTGGCACGGCTGCACTGATCGGTGCGGTAAAAGCGTATGAGACTTACAGTGGAACAACCGTCAGTGATGAGGCGATCAATGCGGCAACAGATGAGCTGGTACTGACCGGCGAGCTGTCGGATGAACTGGATTCTGAGCAGATCTCCGATCTGATTGCCTATCTGAAACAACAGATTGCAGAAAAAGGACTGGATGATCCGGGAAAACTGACAGAGCTTGTTAATGAAGCATCTGATAAGATGGATCTCAAACTGACCGATGAGCAGGTATCACGGATTGTAGATCTTCTGCTGAAGCTTGACAATCTGGACATTGATGCCGGAAAGCTGGCATCTCAGGCCAAGGAACTGTATGATAAACTGGATGCTATGGGCATCAAGCTGGACAGTGAGAAAGTGGGAAACTTCGTGACCAGAATGGTATCTTCCATTTGGAACCTGATCCAGAGCTTCCTGAAACAGTAAATAAAAAAACCGGCGGACATATCTCCGCCGGTTTTCTAATCTTCTTCTATTACCTGAAATTCAAGAAAATCAAAATCTACTTCATCCACAAAACTGTCCTGCCGGAAACGGGTCTTCGCATGGCGCTTAAATTCCCGGATGTTGGATTCCAACCAGATCGGCTTGCTAAGATCAAACTGATAACAGATCTCATCCAGTGCATGAAAGATTTTATGTGTACGGGAATCGTCTCCGCCATCGCAGATTGTTGTATCCGCGAGCATATGATTATCTTTGAATATTTTTCCCCAAACTCGAAACATCTGTTTTCCTCCTGCGCTTTAGTATACTGAATTTTTATAAGTATGTAAAGATATAAGAAAAACTTATGAATTGACAAATAATAAGAAGAAAAGAATATGAGTGATCTGCAAAATTCGACAGAAACTACAGATAACCCTATGATATAATTATACCGTTATGCAATATAACAGGAGGTGACGGAAAATGGCAGAAGAGATGAGCATACAGCAGTATATTCAGAAACATTCAGAAAAAGACGCGTTTGCGACCGTTATGTTTGTCTATCAGTCAGCATTGATCCAGATGCGCAGCAGGATCGACGTGCTGAATAATGAATTAAGCCAGGTATATTCCTACAATCCGATAGAATATGTGAAGACACGACTGAAAACGCCGGAGAGTATTATGCAGAAACTCCGGAAACAGGGACATAGTTTCAATGTGAATGATCTGATCGAATACATTCATGATATTGCCGGAATTCGGATCACCTGTTCTTTCTTCTCAGAGGTTTATTTCCTGTCTGATATGATTGCAAAGCAGGACAATCTGGAAGTATTAAGCATCAAAGACTACATAAAGAACCCAAAAGAAAGCGGCTACATGAGTTATCATATGCTGCTGTCTATTCCTGTAGCACTGGCAGATGCTGTGGTGCCCGCAAAAGTGGAACTGCAGATCCGTACTATGGCTATGGATTTCTGGGCCAGCCTGGAGCATAAGATCTATTATAAATATGAGGGAAATGCCCCGGATTATTTTGAAAGAGAGCTGCAGGAGTGCGCATCCATCATTTCACGTCTGGACACGAAGATGATGTCGTTAAATGAAGCAATGAAAAAAATCGACGGGGATGGTCATATCTGATCATCCCCGTCGATCTTTAGAAAGTGAGAAACTCATAAATGAGAAAAGTTATTTATAAATGAGGAGTGCCCCGACAATACGGATGCCGGGGCTATTATGAAAAAATCTGTCTGTCATAATTTAAATGCCTTATCTTTAAGACATTTATAATATAGCATTGAAATATGAATAAATTATGAACAAACTTTGAAAAATATGTTAAATAGCACAAAAAAAAGAAAGGCTACAAAAAAATCATGTACAAAACAAACAAATGAAGAAGGGGAAGTTGCGTGACTTGTAATTGAAACTGCAAAGTGCTAAAATGTTTGCATCAATATAATGAAATAAGGAGGACTGATATGTCATCAGAGACATCACCAGTATATGTCATCGGACATAAAAATCCGGATACTGATTCCATCTGTTCTGCAGTAGCTTATGCAGAACTGAAAAATCTGCTGCATGGAGGAGGATATTGTGCAGCAAGAGCCGGTCAGATCAATCAGGAGACACAGTATGTGCTGAATTTTTTTCAGGCGCAGGCTCCTATCTATGTGCCGGATGTTATGACAGATGTAAGTGATATTGAGATTCGCAAGACGCAGGGAGTAACAGGAGATATTTCTCTGAAGAAAGCGTGGAATATGATGAGGGCACTGGGAGTAGTTACCCTGCCCATTACAGACAACCAGAGACTGCAGGGACTGATCACTATCGGTGATATTGCCAATGCATACATGGATGTCTATGACAACTGTATCCTGTCTGTGGCAGGAACTCCGTATAAAAATATTCTGGAGACACTGGATGCAGAGCTGCTTCTTGGAGACAAGAATGCGCTCTACGACAGAGGGGAAGTCGTTATCGCAGCAGCCAATCCGGATGTAATGGAAGATTATATCCATGAAGGCGACATGGTCATTCTGGGTAATCGCTATGAGTCCCAGCTGTGTGCGATTGAGATGAATGCAGCCTGCATTATTGTGTGTATGGGTGCAAAAGTATCCAAGACGATTCAGAAGCTGGCACAGGAACACAACTGCAGTATTATCGTAACACCCCATGATACGTTCACGGTAGCGCGTATGATCAATCAGAGTATGCCGATCTCTCATTTCATGAAGAGAGAAGGACTGGTTACATTCAAAGTGACGGAGAAGACAGAGGATATCAAAGGCATCATGGGACAGAAACGGTACCGTGATTTTCCGATCCTTGATCTGGATGGAAATTATATTGGTATGATTTCGCGCCGGAACCTTCTGAACCTGCGTAAGAGACGGCTGATTCTGGTGGACCACAATGAAGCCAGCCAAACCGTAGACGGTATTGCGTTTGCAGACATTCTGGAGATTATTGACCATCATCGGATCGGTACGCTGGAGACACTGGAGCCAGTTTATTTCCGTAACCAGCCGGTAGGCTGCACGGCAACGATCATCTATCAGATGTATCAGGAAAACGGTGTGAAGATTTCAAAGAAAATCGCCGGATTACTCATGGCGGCGATCATCTCCGATACGCTTATGTTCCGATCTCCGACCTGTACGTCCATCGACCGGATGGCAGCAGAGAAGCTCTCCGAGATCTGTGGCGTGGAGATCGAAGAATTTGCTATCGACATGTTCAGTGCCGGAAGTGATATGAGTTCCCGGACACCGAAGGAGATCTTTAATCAGGATAAGAAGAAATTCCAGGTAGGAGATCACAGCTTTATCGTGGCACAGATCAACAGTATGAATGCGATTGAGCTGGAAGAGGTCAAAGAGAAACTGGTACCGTACCTGAGTGAACGGTTTGAGGGACTGGGTGTGGAGATGTGCTTTGTCATGCTTACCAATATTGTAAAGGAAGATACAGAACTTCTCTGCTTCGGTGAGAAGGCAAAAGATGTGGCGCGCAGCGCATTCCAGCTGTCACCGGACATGGAACATATTGTTCTGAAGGGTCTGGTATCCAGAAAGAAGCAGTTGATTCCAAGTATAGTTACAGTACTGCAACAGTAGTAATGAAACAGATTATCAAAAGGGCATTCGAAAGAATGCCCTTATTTTATGCATTTTTTATAATACTGATAAAAGTTATCAATAATGAATGCGGATTATTTCAAAAAGTTAGTTGACAATAATTAGCTATAACTATATAATATGGAACGTAAATGATAGTCGTTTTCAATAAACCCCAGAATGAGAAAGAAAAGAGGGAACATGATGGCATTAGCACTGATGAGTATTGGAGAAAAGCGCACAGTACAGACTCTTCGCGGAAAGGATGAAACACTGCGTCATCTGCAGGATCTTGGATTTGCTCCGGGAGCTGAAGTAGAGTGTGTAGGTGAGACTCCAGGCGGAATGATTCTGATTGTAAAAGGTGTCCGTATTGCACTGGACAGAGGACTGGCGTCCAAGATCATGGTTGCCTGACGTAAAACGACCATAAGGAAGGGAGAACAAAATGCAGACGTTAAAAGAAGTGGCTGTTGGAAAGACTGTTTCCGTAGTAAAACTCCATGGCGAGGGCGCTGTAAAACGCCGGATCATGGATATGGGAATCACCAAAGGAACACAGATCTTTGTTCGTAAAGTTGCTCCGCTTGGAGATCCGGTGGAAGTAACGGTCCGTGGATATGAGCTGTCTCTGAGAAAAGAAGATGCTCAGATGATTGAAGTACAGTAACTTGTAAAAAGCTGTGTAAAAACAGCTTATTTTTAAAAATATGGGTTAGAATCTACTAACCCCAGGAGGTCAAAATGTCAATGAAAATTGCACTTGCCGGAAACCCTAACTGCGGCAAAACAACATTGTTCAATGGTCTGACCGGTGCAAACCAGTTTGTAGGAAACTGGCCGGGTGTTACCGTTGAGAAAAAAGAAGGAAAATTAAAAGGCCATAATGATGTTATCATCATGGACCTTCCGGGTATCTATTCTCTGTCTCCCTATACATTGGAGGAGGTTGTAGCCAGAGGATATCTGATTAACGAGCGTCCGGATGCAATCCTGAACATTGTAGACGGAACCAACCTGGAGCGTAACCTGTATCTTTCCACTCAGCTGGCAGAGCTTGGTATCCCGATGGTGATGGCAGTCAACATGATGGACGTTGTTAAGAAAAACGGTGACCAGATCTTCATCGACAAACTGTCTGAGGTACTTGGATGTAAGGTGGTTGAGATTTCTGCACTGAAAGGTACCGGAATCAAGGAAGCTGCAGAGGCAGCAGTGAAGGCTGCAAGTGCAAAACAGGCACAGCAGATCGTACATACCTTTGATAAAAAGGTGGAAAATGCCCTGACCGATATTGAAAATATGCTTGGAAGTGAGGTTCCGGAAGAGCAGAAACGTTTCTTCGCAATCAAACTGTTTGAGCGTGACGATAAGATCAAAGAGCAGATGGCTCAGGTTCCGGATGTAGAAGGTATCGTAGCAGCTGCTGAGCAGGCTATGGATGACGACTCAGAGAGTATCATCACCAACGAGCGTTATGTATACATTTCTTCCATCATCGGAAAATGCTGCAAGAAAGCAAAAGCAGGAAAGATGACCACATCTGACAAGATCGACCAGATCGTAACCAACCGTTTTCTGGCCCTTCCGATCTTTGCAGTAGTGATGTTCCTTGTATATTATATATCTGTCACAACGGTAGGTACTTTCGTAACTGACTGGACCAATGATGTGCTGTTTGGCGAGATCGTACCGCCAGCGATTGAGGGATTCCTGACCAGCGTTGGCTGTGCTGGATGGCTGCAGAGCCTGATCCTTGATGGTATCGTTGCCGGTGTTGGAGCTGTTCTTGGATTCGTGCCGCAGATGCTGATCCTGTTCATCTTCCTGGCTATCCTTGAGGACTGCGGATATATGGCACGTGTTGCTTTCATTATGGACCGTATCTTCCGTAAATTTGGTCTTTCCGGAAAATCCTTCATCCCGATGCTGATCGGTACCGGATGCGGTGTTCCGGGTGTCATGGCTTCCAGAACCATCGAGAACGAGCGTGACCGTCGTATGACCATCATGACCACAACCTTTATCCCGTGTGGAGCTAAACTTCCGATTATCGCCCTGTTCGCAGGCGCCATCTTTGGCGGAGCTCCATGGGTTGCACCGAGTGCATACTTTGTTGGTATCGCAGCAATCATCTGCTCCGGTATCATCCTGAAGAAAACCAAGATGTTTGCCGGTGATCCAGCTCCCTTCGTTATGGAGCTTCCGGCTTATCACGTACCGACAGTGCTTAACGTATTAAGAAGTATGTGGGAGCGCGGCTGGTCCTTCATTAAGAAAGCTGGTACGGTTATCCTTCTCTCTACCATCTTTATCTGGTATACTTCTACCTATGGATTTGAGGGCGGCAGCTACTGCGCAGTAGAGGATTTCGCAAACAGCTTCCTTGGAACTGTTGGTAATGCAATTTCCTGGATTTTCATTCCGCAGGGATTCGGCAATGCAAAAGCGACTGTGGCAGCGATTACTGGTCTGGTAGCAAAAGAGAACGTAGTAGGTACCTTTGGTGTTCTGTACGGACTGGGTGAGGTAGCTGAAGACGGACAGGAATTCTGGAGCAACATCGCCCAGGATTACACCGCAGTTGCAGCATATGCTTACCTGGTATTCAACCTTCTGTGTGCACCGTGCTTCGCAGCAATCGGAGCAATCAGAAGAGAGATGAACAATGCAAAATGGACCTGGTTTGCAATCGGATATCAGTGCCTGCTTGCTTACTGCGTATCATTGGTGATCAATCAGGTAGGAAACCTGGTTGTATATGGTATCTTCAGTCCGTGGCTGATCGTTGCAGCTGTACTGATCGTGCTGTTCATCTGGCTGCTGGTTCGTCCGTATAAAGAATCAACTACCCTGAAGGTAAATGTGAAAGGAACGGCGAAAGCATAATGGGAACTTTATTTGTAGGACTGATTGTTCTGGCAATTGCAGCAGCGGCTGCACACAGTATCTGGAAGGATAAAAAATCCGGAAAGAGCTGCAGCGGCTGCAGTGGAAACTGTGGAGGTTGTTCCGGGTGCAAGACGAAAGACTGATTCGAGTTGCCAGAGAGAAAGATAAAATTCTGGAACTCTTTCGAAACAAAGGGATGCGGATTACTAAACAGCGGAAGCTGATTCTGGACATTGTATTTGAACAGGAATGTACCAGCTGTAAGGAAATCTATTATCAGGCGTCCAAACGAGACAAGAATATTGGAATTGCCACCGTTTATCGTATGGTAAATGCGTTGGGAGAGCTGGGTGTATTTCAGACGCATACTCCCTATCGTCTGGATCCTTTTTTACAGGAACCGAAGAATGGATTCCGTGTCATCTTGAAGAATCAGAAAGAAGTGGAATTCACCGGTGACGAGTGGAGGAAACTGCTGACAGATGCCCTGCAAAAAAAAGGCTATGCGGAAGCTCCGGAAATTGAGCGTGTCGTATTAAATAAGTGAGAAAAGGCAATCATGTTATTGAGAAAAAGTGATCAGTAACATGGTTGCTTTTTTTTGTGTTTTTTGTTACTATGAGTTAGTAATAACTAATTAGTAAAGACTAACCATGAAACATAAAGAGGTGCAGAATGGAAAAGAAATTGTGGGAAGTGATAGCTAATCAATGTGCTCCGGTTCTGGCGGATGTGAAACCTTCGAATCTCCTGATTCTGACCAGTGAGGAAGAAGAGGTATTCTTACAGATGGAGGAGCTTCCCCATATTTCCAGCCTGTGCCTGTATGAAGGAAAAAACAAAAGCACATGGCTTCTGTACAGGAGAGATCGTCTGGAATCGGCACTTGTATGGCCCCAGACAGGAGAATTTCTGGAACAGTATGGATACCGGATGGTTCGGGAAAGTCTGGATGAGAAGCTTTTGCGGCTTCAGCACAGATTCGCGGAGTATAAAGAAGGACGGCAGCCATTTCCCCATGAGATGGGTGTGTTTCTGGGATATCCGCTGGGAGATGTGAAAGGATTTATTGAACATCACGGAAAAGAGTATCTTTGTTCCGGGTACTGGAAAGTATATCGGGATGAACAGAAAGCGAAAAGTACCTTTCAGCTTTACCAGAGTGTCCGGGATGCAGTGCTTCAGCTTATTATGGCTGGCAGCAATCTTTACGAAATCAGTTATCAGGTATAATTATTTTGAGGAGGAATCTGAAGATGGCACAGATTACAATCGTGTATTACAGCGAGACTGGTAACACTGAGGCAATGGCTTCCATGGTTGCAAAAGGAGTAGAGGCAGCAGGAGCAACTGCAAAGGTTGTATCCGTAGACGGATTTGACGCAGCAGAGCTGAAGGAGGAAGTAGCATTTGCACTGGGGTGTCCGGCAATGGGAGACGAAGTACTTGAGGAAGGCACGATGGAGCCATTCGTTGAGGAAGTAGCAAAATTTGCAGCAGGTAAAAAAATCGGACTCTTCGGTTCCTATGGATGGGGAGACGGTGAGTGGATGCGCAACTGGGTAAAACAGATGCAGGATGCAGGTGCTGAAGTTCTCGGTGGAGAAGACGCTATCTGCTGTGATGCTCCGGATGATGAAGCAGAAGAAAAACTTGTGGAACTTGGAAAGAAATTAGCAGAATAAAAGAAGAGGAGGTACCGTTTTCATGAGTGTTGTAATTGTAGGAGGACATGACCGGATGGTCTGTCAGTATATGAAGATCTGTAAGAACTATAAATGCAAGGCAAAGATATTTACACAGATGTCTGCCAGCATGGACAAGCAGATGGGGACCCCGGACCTGTTCATTCTCTTTACCAACACCGTATCTCATAAGATGGTGAAAACGGCTGTGGATGAAGCAAAGAGGAAGAATGTAGAAGTAGTCCGGTGCCACACAAGCAGTGGTTCCGCTCTGGAAAACATTTTAAAAGAGTACGTAGCATAAGCCATAGATATCCTTATAAAAATGACATCTCCCAATGGAGGTGTCATTTTTTGTGAAAATAACGTGAAAATCAGGTGTTTTTCCTTGTCAAACCGCCCATTAGTGCGTAAAATAGAACTGTTGCAGATTTTTAAGAGAAAATGCCCTGCGGGGCAGGAACATAGAGGGAGCAGATTATGGCAAAAGAATCCTGGAGACCGGGAAATATGCTGTATCCGGTACCGGCAGTGATGGTGAGCTGTCAACGGCCGGGAGAGAAACCGAATATTATCACGATTGCATGGGCGGGAACGGTATGCTCTTCACCGGCCATGGTATCGATTTCTGTCAGGAAAGAGCGGTATTCTTATGACATTCTTAAAGAGACCGGAGAATTTGTCATTAATCTGGTAACGAAGGAACTGGTGCGGGCAGCAGATTTTTGCGGCGTCCGTTCCGGTCGGGACGTAGACAAATTTCAGGAAATGCATCTGACGGAACAGCCGTCACAGACCGTACAGTCCCCTGGTATTGGGGAGAGCCCGGTGAATATTGAGTGTAAGGTGACGGAGGTAAAGCCCCTTGGCAGCCATGATCTTTTTCTGGCGGAAGTGACCAACGTGACCATTGATGACCGGTATATGAACGAAAACGGAAAGTTTGAACTGAACAAGTCCGGGCTGGTGGCTTATTCTCACGGAGAATATTATGGCCTTGGTGAACGCGTCGGAACCTTCGGTTATTCAGTCAGAAAGAAAAAGGATACATGCGGAAGAAAAAGAAGAAAAAATTATTCGGGAAAAAATTCAAACTAAATTATGCTGGATGGGCGGTTGCCTGTTGTCTGATGATGCTGATGGTCATTCCAATTCAGGGTGACAGCGTCAGTTCCTCCATTACCTACAATGAGGTGCTGCTGAACGGTGAAGTCATTGGTGCAGTGGCAGACCCGGAGGTAGTAAATCAGGCATTCTTAAATGCAAGAGCCAGAATTGCCAGAGAGACCGAAGGACTGGTACTTGGAAATGTGGAGTGCAGTTTTCAGAAAGTGCCGAGACTCTTTGGAACGACACTGGAACAGTCAGAACTGGAAAATGTGATCTATGACCTTTTAAAAGAGCAGGTGAAAGCCGCAAAGCAGAAATATTATCTGGTAAAAGTGAATGAATTTACAGTTTATCTGTATGGAATAGATGAAGTAAAGGCACTTTTGGAGGCGGCTCTAAAA
This sequence comes from Hominiventricola filiformis, assembly GCF_020686965.1. Taxonomy (NCBI): domain Bacteria; kingdom Bacillati; phylum Bacillota; class Clostridia; order Lachnospirales; family Lachnospiraceae; genus Hominiventricola; species Hominiventricola filiformis. The sequence goes on from NZ_JAJEPS010000011.1 coordinate 23,560, forward strand.
CCCTATGATCCGGATGGGCTTTTTGAGGTAAATGTAATCTCCGATACCAGCCGCGAACTGAATGTGTTTACCGTAGAAGTAACACCCAAAGAAGAACTGGCGGAGGGAGATGGCCTGAAAGCACTGAATTTTTCAGAAAAAGTGGAGATTTCAGAAGCATATGTAGATGCGGACCGGGTATCGAAGATTTCAGAGGCCATCGAAGCGGTGACCAAGGAAACGGAGAAAAACCAGACTTATGAGGTACAGCCGGGAGACACTCTGTCTGTCATTGCCAACAGCCGCGGTTATTATGTGGATGAGGTGCTGGCATTGAACCCGGGTCTTACGAGGGATGCGACGCTGCATCTGGGTGACGAGATCGTCATCAGTGTGCCGGAACCGGAGCTTTCTGTTCTGACTACAGAACAGTCTACCTATGAAGAGGATTATGATGCGGAGACGCAGTACATAGAGAATGACAGCTGGTACACCACCCAGCAGGTGGTTCGGCAGGAGGCAGTTCCGGGGCATCATGAGGTAACGGTGCTTACCACATCCAGGAACGGCACGGAGACCAGCCGGGAGATGGTGTCAGAGAATGTTATTACGGAACCGGTACCGGAGATTATCGAGAAAGGAACCCAGACGCCTCCGACGTACATCAAACCGATCACCGGCGGAACCCTGACTTCTACATTTAAATGGCGTTGGGGACGTATGCACAAGGGTATCGACTGGGCAGTACCGAAGGGAACGGCAGTCAGAGCGTCCTGCGGCGGTACCGTCGTCAGCGCAGGCTGGTCCGGAGGGTATGGAAACTGTATCACTATCCGTCATCCGGACGGCAAACAGACCCGCTACGGTCATCTGAGCAAGATTCTGGTATCTGCCGGGCAAAAAGTTGACCAGGGTCAGAAAATCGCCCTGAGCGGCAATACGGGCCGCAGTACGGGTCCCCATGTCCATTTCGAGATTATTGTGAATGGTTCACAGGTGAATCCGTTGAAATATTTGCAGTAATATTATAGATATTGTAAGGAAATAATTGAGAAGAAGTTCTTACAACAGAATAAAGTGCTTGGAAATATTGAAAAGTTTGCTTAAAATCGAGGTTTACAGACATTTTTCTTCAAAGAAAAGGTATCATGGAATACCGCAAAATATCGTAACAGATTTTTAAAATGGAGTAAATATTTCAAGTCAAAATGGACGCAGGTAGTGGAAATACTTCCTGCGTCTATTTGATATAATTGATTAAAAATAAGGATATCTTGTATTTTAGTTATAAAAAGTAACACCCATCTAGGATTTCTAAATCCTTTACAATATATAATTCTTGAAATAATTTGAAATCATTATTGGTTAATATTAGGGTTGGTTTTGATTTTACTATGTTACCATTCTTGTCTAAATATTGTGAGTAATATTTCTTAGACTTAGGATCGTAAATGTCAGATGTAGTTAAAGCTTTGTTAAAAGGGTAAAGAAGACTTGTTTTATTCATAACAAAAGGTTCTTTTCCATTTTTTAGGTTGAAACAAGCTTTAAATCTTACTATATATGGAAGATTCTTTTGAGTGATAATGGAAGGAAGAGCATTGCCACTCCAAAAAATAGGTTCTTTTTCATATATTGATTCATCAATTATTTTAGGAGGAAATGCTACGGACATATATTTTTTTTTGCTTGAATATCCATAAATTTTTTTATCTAAATAATCATTAGAATCATTTACATTTGGAGAGCTTTTTTGAATAGGAGTTTTAAAGAAATTCTTTTTAAGTTCGTCCAACTGTGCTGTATGTAATTCTTTTAATTCTTCTCTTGATATTCCATAACCTATAACATCTCGTGATATGGTATCTATTATAGATTGAGGTATAGTGTCTAATTTAATGATATATACTTTATTTAAGCGTGGATTATAAATACCTAACTGTGTTATGTTCTTAAATTCTTTATGTACAGAATGTAGCCCCATAATTAAATATATAAGTAACTGTAAGGTGTATTTGGGTTTGATTTCTTCTTTTAATACTTTTAAATCCCATAAAGTATCTTTAGTTAAATAATCTCCATCTCCTGTTGATATGATAGATGTGTATCCGCCTTCAAAAGTAAAACCATCCTTGATGATTGGACCATATTGTTTCCCAAAAGACAAAGTTCTTTTTATCATTGTTATAATGTTTGCAATAGTATTCGTATCAGGATTGATTTCTGATATCTGGGAGTATGGAGCCAGAGAAACCGGCGATTTTCTGCTGGTAAATTCTACGCATTTAGAGCGGCACTATGGCGGGGATAGGATAAAACACTCACATACCCCGCCGACTATGCGGGAAAAACCTTGAAATATAGGGCTTTTTAAGGTCCTAAATGCGTAGGTTGGTGCTTTGTTGCGATATGCTCCACGGTTACGGTGTATTGTTCATATTCTGTTTTCGGGAATCTTTATGAAATCTTCAAAATTGCCCGGTATGCTATCCGTAAAATCAAAGAAAGGACTTGATTATATGGATATGATTTTGAAAACGACTGACCTCTGCAAAAATTTCAAGGGGCAAATGGCGGTAAACAATGTGTCACTGAACATCCGGCGCAACTCGGTTTATGGTCTGCTGGGGCCGAATGGGGCTGGCAAATCCACGATCTTAAAAATGCTCACCGGCATTTTGCGCCCCACATCGGGAAGCATCGAGTTTGACGGCCACCCGTGGAAGCGGAATGATCTGGAGCATATCGGTGCTTTGATTGAGATGCCCCCGCTTTACGAAAATCTGACTGCATACGAAAATCTCAAAGTCAGAACTACATTGCTCGGCCTGGACGATGCACGAATTAACGAGGTATTGCAAATTATCCAGCTCACGAATACCGGCAAGAAACGGGCCGGGCAGTTTTCTCTTGGTATGAAGCAGCGGCTTGGTATTGCTATTGCATTGCTGAACAGTCCCCAGCTTTTGATTCTGGATGAACCGACTAACGGCCTTGACCCTTTAGGGATTGAGGAACTTCGAGAGTTAATTCGCTCTTTTCCCTGCAAAGGGATTACAGTTATTTTGTCCAGCCATATTCTGTCAGAAGTCCAGCAGATTGCAGATCATGTGGGTATCATTGCTGGCGGCGTCCTTGGATATGAGGGAGAGCTTCGCGCCGGTGAAGATTTGGAACAACTCTTTATGGATGTTATTCGCAGAAATGGTAAGGAGGGATATTAAATGGAGATGGCATATATTCAGGCAGAGAACCTAAAGCATAAGAGAACTTTCACAAAAACGCTGATCGTTCTGGCCCCGTTTGTAACTGCGCTTATGAACTTTTTTGCCCCTCTTTGGTTCCAGCTCAATTCTTATAATTGGTGGTATATCCTGCTTTATCCTGGATTCCTTACGCTCACCTGTGCCTTGATTGAACAGCGGGATAATGGCAAACTAAAATATCGTGCCGTTGCTTCATTGCCTGTTTCGCAGAACAAAGTCTGGAAAGCAAAAATTGGAGTGGCCGGTATTTACTCCTGTGTGGGGAATTTCATTTTCCTGGCGCTAAATCTGTTGGGCGGTTTTGCAATATTAGTTATCAACGAAATTCCCCTGACAATCGGAATTTGGCAGGCTGCGGCCGGAACAGCTTGTATTGTCATTGCAAGCCTATGGGAAGTTCCGCTGTGCTTATGGTTATCAAAAAAAGTTGGTATCTTTGTCACGGTTATTCTTAATGCCGGACTTGGAAGCGTTTTAGGGATTTTCACGGCTACAACCTCTTTGTGGATGATCTGCCCGTATAGCTGGGTGCCGCATCTTATGATTTCCGTGTTAGGTATTTTGCCTAATGGTGAGCCGGTTGCAGATCAGAGTACGGCAATGGCATTTTGGATGATTATACTTGTATTGGTCATTTCGCTGGCCTGGTTTGCGGCGCTGTCATTTTTAACTGCAAGATGGTTTGAGAAAAAGGAGGTGGGGTAACTATGGTATCTGTGGTTCGCTGCTGGAAAGCAGAATATCAGAAGTGTAAACATAGCATTTTGCTCTATATGCACAGCATGATTCCGATTATATGTGCGGCGATTTTTGCGGGTTACTATCATATATCCAGATGGGAACTGGCAACCAAAATCAGTGCCTATCTGGAAGTGCTGGCCGTTGCGTTCCCGTTTCTGATCGGCATTATTGTGGGCCTGGTTGTTCAGATCGAAAATCAGGCCGGGCATTATCAGCTTTTGTTGGGAACAATCCCATCTCGCATGGCAACGTATATTGGTAAACTTGGTTTTCTGATGATCTGTGCTTTTGGCGCAACATTTTTAGCGTTAGGAACATTCGCTGCACTATATAGGGATGCTCCGGCAAGCCTTTACCTGAAAGCAGGGATTCTATTGTTGATTACCATGCTTCCCATTTACCTGATTCATTTGTTTGTGGGAATGAGCTTCGGAAAAGGTGCATCTATGGGATTGGGAATTGCAGGGAGTTTAATAGCTGCCCTTATGATAACAGGGCTTGGTGACGCTACATGGAAATATATTCCCTGGGCCTGGGGCGTTCGTGCTATGGATTACACTGTGCTTGCATGGGATAGCCCCCAACTGTATGCACAGGTAAAAACCGATTTTTTCAGCGGTATGATTATTTCTGTATGCTGCACTGTTTGTCTGCTGATTGCCAGTTTGGTTTGGTTTCATGGTTGGGAGGGAGGTAAAAACAGTGAATAAAAAGTGCCTGTTTGCCGTGGTAATTGTGCTTGTAAGTCTTATATGCTTATCGGCCTGCGGTGCGCTCCGCGATACCGCCGATAAAAATAAGGCGTTAAATGAATCTCTGCCGTATTATGAGCTGAACGCCGCAAACTATGATGAAATTTCATATAACGGCCTGACATATACCATAACGGATGAATGTCTTGAAATGTCAGAACTGCAAGAAGAAATCGGGCAGGTATCGAAACGCTTCAAAAATGTGGCGGGGGAAGATTTCAGTTTCGGCTACGTTTACAGTATTGTGGATGTGGATATAAGCAATGCCGTAGCTGTAAATATCAACAATGAATATCGGAAAGCTGACATTAAAAATAATGATGAGTAACCTCGACAATGTGGTATAATGGGGTGGGAGGTGATTTTTTGCCCCACTTACTTGTAGTTGACGATGAAGTTTCTATCTTGGAATTGATTAAGAACAGTTTGGGGAAAGATGGATATTTGATAACAGTCTGTCAAAATGCGGATGATGTAGACATCAAAAAGCTGCATTTCTATGACCTCATTCTTTTGGATGTGATGATGCCTGGCACAGACGGGTTTGAGTTTTGCAAACAGATCAGGAATATGGTAGACTGCCCGATTCTCTTTCTGACCGCAAAGACATTAGAGGAAGATATGTTGTTTGGATTGGGCATCGGTGCGGATGATTATATTACGAAACCTTTTCGTATTCAGGAGCTTCGCGCCCGTGTCGCGGCACATTTACGCAGAGAAAAAAGGGAGCATCACAGCACACTTTCATTTGAGCCTGATATAAGATTTGACCTTTCCGCAAAGGTACTGTATGTTTCAGAACAGCCGGTTCCCCTTACCAAAAGCGAGTATTCAATCTGTGAATACCTTGCGAAAAACCGGGGACAGGTTTTTACAAAAGAACAAATCTATGAAGCCGTTTTCGGGTTTGATGGAATAGGCGATAACTCTACGATCTCAACGCATATAAAAAATATTCGTGCGAAATTGGAGCATTTCAAAATAAGTCCGATCAGCACCGTATGGGGGATAGGATATAAATGGGAGTGAAAAAGAAACCTACATTGAAAATATTGTTTCGCCAGTTTGCTATCTCCCTCATTGTCATGCTGGTAGCGGCAATTATTGTCCCTTTTGGTTTGGAGGGACTTGCTGTAAATGCTGGATTAGCTACAAGAGCAAATCTAAGTGAATTGCAGGTAAAAGAGATCATTCCAACGCTGACGATTGCCCCGGATATTACAAAGGTTGTGATTCCACAGGGATGCGGCTACTTAATTCTGGACAAGAACTTTAATGAGCTTTACAGCAATATGGACGATGATGAAAAAGAAATTGCCCTGCTGTACGCAAAGGGAGAATATATTGAATATGCTACGGGGAGGCAGTTTGCACTTGTTGTCCGGGAAAACGAATTTTGCGTTTTAAGGTATTATATTGGTTCTCAATTTACAGTGTCATGGCTACCGGAATATTTTCCATCTCCTGACACGCTTGCGTTTATCCTGATGGCTGTAAATTCGCTGCTGGTCATTATCATACTGACCGCCAGATTTGCTAAGAACCTGCGTACACAACTGACCCCGCTTTTCGAAGCAACTGCGGAGGTTTCAAAGCAAAACCTTGATTTTGAAGTAGGACACGCCAAAATCAAAGAGTTTGAAGATGTCCTTGCATCTTTTTCAGATATGAAAGATAATCTGAAAATTTCGTTAGAACGGCAATGGAAAACCGAACAGACACAGAAAGAGCAAATCGCCGCGCTTGCCCATGATTTGAAAACGCCTCTGACGGTTATTCAAGGAAATGCTGATTTACTCACAGAAACAAATCTTGATGATGAGCAACGATTATACGCTGGTTACGTCGTGGAAAGCTCCGGCCAGATGCAGTCATATATTCAAACCCTGATTGATATATCACGGGCGGCGGTTGGTTATCAGCTCCATATTGAAAGTATAGACTTGCCAGCGTTCATGCAGCACTTGTTCGGTTATATGGAATCACTATGCCGGACAAAAGAAATCCGGCTGCAAATGAATACTGTTTCACTCCCTCAAATGCTGAAATTTGATAGGGTGCTGATAGAACGTGCTATTATGAATGTTATCAGTAATGGGCTGGACTACTCCCCGCAAGGCGGAACGCTTTATGTGGATGTTCAGAGTAACAACGGTTTCGTGGAAATTTCAGTCACAGACGAGGGAACGGGGTTTTCTAAAGAGGCATTATGCCACGCACAGGAACGGTTCTATATGGGCGATCAAAGCCGCAATTCAAAGTTACACTTTGGTATGGGTCTATATATTACAAATTCGATTATGGAACAACATAATGGTCAGCTTATTTTAGAAAATTCAAAAGAAACCGGCGGCGCAAAGGTTACTATGAAACTTCCTTGCTGATTTTCCGATAGTGTAATGGACGTCTTTTATGTCCGTGCATTTTTCAAATCTTTATGGAATCTTCAAAAATTCCTCTTATCATGTATCTAAAGAAAAAACATCTGCCCAGCGGCAGAAAAGAAAAAAACCGCTGCTGGGCAGACCCATTTTCACGCTTAATTTATATTCACTGGTGGCGGTTTTGAGAAATCAAGGCCGCTGCTTTCTTTCTGTCATTCCCAGCAGTTAAAGGCATGGCGGCCCACGGGAGGACGCCGCCATGCTGTTTTACTATCATTATAATCTAATCCACTTCTACCGCTTAAAAAAAGCCTTGCCCCGCCACGGGAATATTCCGGCTATGAGTATGAACTATACCATGTAAGAAAACAACAAAACGCTTCAAATCGTCGCCCGGTAGGTTTACGACCTGCCGGGCGATTTTTGTCGATTTTCGCGGATTGTCATTTCCGGCAAAAAATCAGATGGAAAAGGAGGCGGTCAGCAGACCAGGGCCAGCATAGGCCCCTGACAACGGACAGGATCTCATCCTGCTCACTCCCCACGGAAAGGGGGTGAGAAGATGAAAGTTACCCCTGATGATTACGGGAGGCGCTGCCAGTTTGACCATTTTTGCAAGCTGGTACTGTCCCATGAAGCCGTTGACTACTTCCGGGAAAGGAATGTGAATCAGTACCTTATAATGGAGAAAAGATAATATTATCTACTTGGAAAGAACAAGGATTCAAAATAAAGGAATTACCAAAGCAAGAAATTTCCACTAGTCTGTTTGCGTATTTGAAACCAGAATATTTGCAAATTTCAGAAAGAGATATTGAAATCTTAAAAGAACAGGATTATCAAATAGATATTTGGTTAAGTGGAAAGGCGTTAAGTTATAATGACAAGTATGATGCGACATCTTTGGCTGAAAGGACAACTGATCCATTGACAAAACCAATTAAACTTGGATGGATATTCTCTTGAGAATTTAGTTCAATTCCATCTTCTAAGGTAATACATGTAAAATCTTTTCGTTTAACATATCCACCTCTAGGCTGTTTTATTTGACTAATTCGTTGAGTGACTGAATACATTTTATTTCCTCCATGAAAAAATAATAGTTGTAATTTATTCTTTGAAGTTTTTGATTTTATTGTAACACTGAAAATATATGAGAACAATTACTGTTTGAAAACAGGTAGTGTAAAAACTCTTAGGTCATTCCGCGTTGGCAATGACAACTGATTTATATACGCACGTTTCAGAAGAAGAGAAAAAAGAAGAAGCAGATGAACTGAAAATACTGTAGTGAATTGGAAGATAGATAGCGTAAAATCAATGTTTTTGAGTGGATATAAATATTGCAATGAAATATTTGTAGTAGTTACAGACGTTGACTTGAGTGATCATTTTTACAATAAGTACGTACAGCTTATTTGTACGAAGCTGGCGAAAAAAATGACAATATGTGAAAGGAACGTTCGCAGTCCCGGTACTTCCTGAGAGCAAGGCGAAGACGCCGCTCGAAGGTTAGTACCGCTGGACCGAGGACTTAGCGCAAGCGGTTCCGCTCACATATTGTCATTTTTGTGTGCACAGTTCCGCTCACAGCCTGTCACTTTTTGCACGTTTCGCACTTGACAAATATTCCATTCCCTGTTATTCTTTGCAGGAAATAGTTTGATAATCAAAATAAATGAGAGGCATAGAATGAATGCAAAAATAATGGGAACCGGCTATGAACTGCCGGCATTCAGGGCAGATAATGATTATCTTGCCACGCTGGTAGATACCAGTGATGAATGGATCAGAGAAAGAACCGGAATCTGTGCCAGACATCTGGCAAAAGAAGAGACTACGACTTCCATGGCAGCAAAAGCAGCCAGAAAAGCTCTTCAGAAAGCAGGTGTGGATGCATCCGAGGTAGAGCTTGTCATTGTGGCCACGATTACCGGAGATACGGATACACCGAGTACGGCCTGCAAAGTACAGGCACAGATTGGCGCAGACCATGCGGTGGCATTTGATATGAATGCGGCATGCTCCGGCTTTCTGTACGGGCTTCATGTGGCAGATGCATTTTTCAAGAGCGGTATTTATAAAAATGCACTGGTCATCGGGGCGGAGAGCCTGTCGAAGATTGTGGACTGGACAGACCGCGGAACCTGCGTGCTTTTTGGAGACGGGGCAGGTGCTGCATTTCTGACGGCATCGGAAGAAGGCGGAATCCTTTCTCAGTCTGTAGGAAGTAATGGTGAGAAATGGGAAGTGCTTTCCTGCCCGAAGGGCGGATACCTGCAGATGAATGGACAGGAAGTCTTTAAGTTTGCAGTAAGGACCGTTCCACTGTGCGTGGAAGATGCACTGGAAAAAGCGGGTATGAAGGCAGATGATGTAGATCTGTTTTTGCTGCATCAGGCAAATGTGAGAATCCTTCAGTCTGTAGCGAAGCGATTAAAGCAGCCGGAAGAGAAATTCCCCATGAACATGAATGAATGCGGCAATACATCCGCAGCCAGTCTGCCGATTCTGATGGCGCAGCTTGATGAACAGGGAAGATTTCACAGAGGAAACAAAGTGGTACTGTCCGGATTCGGTGCAGGACTGACCTGGGGTGCATGTGTCATCGAGTGGTAAAAAATCCCCTTGACAAACAGGCACGACGCAGATATACTTTGAATGTCAAAGTAATTAAGGCAGATACAAAAATATCCCGCCAGGCGGGGACAATGAATGGATAATAAAAGGAGAAGAAACACCATGTTAGAAAAAATTAAAGAGATGATCGCAGAGCAGTTAAACGTAGACGCAGCAGAGATTACTGAGGCTACTTCTTTCAAAGATGATCTGGGAGCTGATTCCCTGGACCTGTTTGAGCTGGTAATGGCTCTGGAAGAGGAGTACGGTGTTGAGATTCCGTCTGAGGATCTTGAGAAAATCACAACCGTAGGCGCTGTTATGGACTATCTGAAATCCAAAGGCGTAGAAGCATAAGCAAAGAGGCGAGCGAAGTATGAAGACGAGAGTTACAGAACTTTTAGGAGTGGAGAAACCGATTATTCAGGGCGGTATGGCCTGGGTGGCAGAGTCTCATCTGGCAGCAGCGGTCTCCAATGCAGGCGGCTTCGGAATCATCGGTGCAGCCAATGCACCGGCAGAGGTAGTTCGGAATTATATCAGGGAAGCAAAAGAGATGACAGATAAGCCTTTCGGTGTGAACATCATGCTCATGAGCCCCTATGCGGCAGATATTGCCCAGGTAGTGGTAGAGGAAAAGGTTTCAGCCGTTACTACTGGTGCAGGAAGCCCGGAGCAATATATGGAACAGTGGAAAGCTGCCAATATCAAAGTCATCCCGGTTGTCGCTTCCGTAGCTCTCGCAAAACGTATGGAGCGCTGCGGTGCAGATGCGGTGGTTGCAGAGGGTACCGAGTCAGGCGGACATATCGGACAGGCAACGACTATGACGCTGGTTCCTCAGGTGGTTGATGCGGTTTCCGTGCCGGTCATTGCAGCAGGCGGTATCGCAGATGGCCGGGGAATGGCAGCAGCTTTTATGCTGGGTGCGGAAGCAGTACAGATCGGAACCCGCTTCTGCGTAGCTGATGAATGTCAGATCCATGAGAATTACAAACAGCGTATCCTGAAAGCCAAAGACATTGATTCCGAGGTGACGGGAAGAAGCCACGGACATCCGGTGCGGGGCTTAAGAAACAAGATGACCCGTGAATATCTGAAGCTGGAAGCAGAGGGAGCATCCTTTGAACAGCTGGAAAATCTGACTCTGGGAGGCCTTCGCAAAGCAGTTGTGGAAGGTGATGTGGATAATGGTTCCGTACTGGCAGGACAGATTGCAGGTATGATCACGAAACGCCAGAGTTGTCAGGAGATCGTGGATGAGATTCTGATTCAGGCAGAGAAATTGTTAAAAGTAAATTAATCTGCGGCAGGCAGATTTGTGAGAACAGAGCCGCTGGAACATTTCCGTGGTTCTGTTTTTTTAAATATATACTTTGAAATTCAAACTATATAAAGGAGAATACAATGTCTAAAATTGCATTTATGTTCCCGGGGCAGGGAGCCCAGTACACGGGAATGGCAAAAGATTTTTATGATACATTTCCGGTGAGCCGTAAAGTATTTGAGGATGCATCGGAGGCATCAGGCCTGGACATTCCGGCACTTTGCTTTGAGGAAGACGAGCGTCTGAATCAGACAGAATACACCCAGATCTGCATGCTCACCGCAGAGGCAGCGATTTTAAAAGCGGTTGAGGAACAGGGAGTGACCTCTTCTGTCAATGCCGGATTGAGCCTTGGTGAGTATGGTGCGCTGATTGCGTCTGGAGTTATGAGTGAAAAAGATGCATTTTCCGTAGTCCGTAAGAGAGGTATTTACATGCAGGAAGCGGTTCCCACCGGTGGAGCCATGACGGCAGTGCTGGGACTTGACGCAGCTGTCATTGAAGAGGTATGTGAGAAGACAGAAGGTATCGTCTCTATTGCAAATTACAACTGTCCGGGACAGATCGTTATCACAGGAGAAGAGGCAGCGGTAGCCCGTGCGGCAGAAAGCCTGAAAGAAGCAGGTGCCAAGAGAACGGTTGCGTTGAAAGTCAGCGGACCGTTCCACTCCAAAATGCTGACCGGAGCAGGTGAGAAACTTGGCGAAGCGCTGAAAGAGGTAGAGCTTCATGCGTTCTCTACACCGTATATTACCAATGTGACCGCAGATTATGTGACCTCTCCCGCAGGAGTAAAAGAACTTCTTCGTCTGCAGGTATCCTCCAGCGTTCGGTGGCAGCAGTCAGTAGAACGGATGATTGCAGATGGTGTGGATACCTTTGTGGAGATCGGACCTGGCAAGACTTTATCCGGATTTATGAGAAAGATCGACCGCAGTGTGAAAACCCTGAACATTGAAAATATGGCTGATTTTGAGAAAGCCATGGCAGAGCTGAAAGGAGAGTAAGCATGCTGGAAGGAAAGATTGCTCTGGTAACCGGAGCTGCAAAAGGAATTGGAAGAGCCATTGCACTGGCACTGGCTGCAGATGGAGCGACTGTGATTGTAAATTACAATGGCTCTGCACAGAAGGCAGAGGCTGTGGTAGACGAGATTAAAGCGCTGGGAAAAGACAGTGAGGCTTATCAGTGTAATGTGGCAAATACCGCAGACGTGGATGCCATGATCAAGGATGTGATCAAACGATATGGAAGTCTTGACATCCTGGTGAATAACGCAGGTATTACCCGCGACAATCTGATTATGAAAATGTCAGAGGAAGATTTTGATGCGGTCATTGATGCGAACTTAAAGGGATGCTTTAACACGATTAAGGCAGTAAGCCGTCAGATGCTCAAGCAGCGTGCAGGACGAATCATCAATATTACCTCCGTATCCGGTATTCTTGGAAATGCAGGCCAGGCAAATTATGCAGCATCCAAGGCAGGCATCATCGGTCTTACCAAGACCATGGCAAGAGAGCTGGCAAGCCGCGGTATCACGGTCAATGGCATTGCGCCGGGCTTCGTGGATACAGAGATGACCCAGGTGCTCTCTGATGAGGTAAAAGAGGCAGCGACGAAGCAGATTCCGCTGGGACATTTCGGAAAGCCGGAAGATATTGCCAATATGGCAACTTATTTGGCATCTGAAAAGGCAGCATATATTACAGGACAGATTATCAGTGTAGACGGAGGTATGGCGATCTGATGAGAAGAGTAGTAGTAACCGGTATGGGAGCCATCACTCCCATGGGATTGAATGTAAAAGAGTATTTTGATAACATTAAAGCAGGAAATCATGGATTTACCACCATTTCCAAATTTGACGCTTCTGAGTATAAAGCTCATGTGGCAGCAGAAGTCAAAGGATTTGTTGCAAAAGAATACATGGATTTTAAGGCAGCAAAGAGAATGGAGCCGTTTTCCCAATATGCAGTGGCAGCAGCAAAAGAGGCCATGGAACAGGCAGGACTTGATATGAGCAAAGAAGACCCATATCGTGTAGGATGCTCTATCGGTTCCGGTATCGGAAGTCTTCAGGTAGTGGAAAAAGAGTATACCAAACTGGTAGAAAAAGGACCGAATCGTGTGAATCCGTTGATGGTGCCCATGATGATTTCCAATATGGCAGCAGGAAATGTTTCCATCGCTTATGGCCTGAAAGGTAAGAGTCTTAACGTAGTAACGGCTTGTGCAACCGGAACGCATTCCATTGGTGAGGCTTACAGAAGCATTCAGACCGGTGATGCAGACGTAATGCTGGCAGGCGGAACGGAGAGCTGCATCTGCCCCATCGGTGTAGCTGGATTCGCAGCACTGACTGCTCTGTCCGGAAGTGAGGATCCGGAGCGTTGCTCTATTCCCTTTGACAAAGACCGCGATGGATTTGTCATGGGCGAGGGCGCTGGTGTGGTTATTCTGGAGGATCTGGAACACGCAAAGGCAAGAGGAGCACACATTCTGGCAGAGGTAGTCGGATATGGTGCCACCAGTGATGCTTACCACATCACTTCTCCGGCAGAGGACGGAATGGGAGCTGCTACCGCAATGAAATGGGCAGTCGAGGAATCCGGCGCCGCTATGGAAGATATTATGTACATCAATGCACATGGAACCAGTACTCATCACAATGATCTTTTCGAGACCCGTGCCATCAAGCTGGCCTTCGGCGAGCACGCAAAAGAGATGAAGATCAACTCTACCAAATCTATGATCGGACATCTTCTGGGTGCAGCAGGTGCGGTTGAGTTCATCACCTGCGTGAAAGAGATGGAAGAAAGCTTTGTCCATGTAACCAGAGGTCTGGAACATCCAGACGAGGAACTGGATCTTGATTATGTACAGGGCCACGGTGTGGAGATGGATCTGGAGTATGCATTGTCCAACTCTCTTGGATTTGGCGGACACAATGCAAGTATTCTGATTAAGAAATACGCGGAGTAAGAAAAAAGCGGCGAAGCGGCTCCGGACAGAAAGGAAGTATACATATGGTAATGGATATTAAAGAAATCATGGAAATCATTCCTCATCGGCAGCCGTTTCTGCTGATCGACCGGATCGAGGAACTGGAACCGGGAAAAAGAGCGGTAGGCAAGAAATGTGTGACTTATAATGAGCCGTTCTTTAACGGACATTTTCCCCAGGAGCCGGTTATGCCAGGTGTCCTGATTCTGGAAGCTCTGGCCCAGACCGGTGCAGTGGCAATCTTAAGCCAGCCGGAAAATAAAGGAAAGACCGTTTACTTCGGTGGAATCGATAAAGCGAAATTCAAACGGAAAGTCGTTCCGGGAGATGTTCTGACACTGGAACTGGAAATTGTGAAACAGAAAGGTCCCATCGGCGTGGGTACCGCAAAGGCGACTGTGGATGGAAAACTGGCTGCGTGTGCAGAGATGACATTTGCGGTAGGTTAAAAAAAGGAGGCAATGTGCCTCCTTTTTTATACCTGCAATTGATCATAAATCTCCATAATTTCGTCTTTGGTAGCCAGTAGTTCAGAAAAGGCACTGGCGCTGCCTGCGGCAAGAGCCATGCGGAAGGCATGTGCATAATCATGCTGTTCCAGCCAGCCGGTGAGAAAGCCTGCGACCATGGAATCACCGGCACCGACAGCGTTGACCAGTCGGCCCTTTACGGCGTCAGAAGTATAGACTTCGCCATTTTCTGCTACGAGAGCGGCACCTTTTCCGCCCATAGAAACCAGAACGTTTCGTGCCCCCTGTTTCTGCAGTTCTTTCGCATAGGGGATGACTTCTTCATGGGTATTGAATTCCAGGCAGAAAAGCTCTCCCAGTTCATGATTATTCGGTTTGATCAGGAAGGGATGATATTTCAGCACATTGGTGAGCAGATTTTTTGTAGCATCCACCACAGTGAGAATTTTTCGATCCTGCAGCCGTGCCAGAACATCTTCATAAGTAGATGTAGGCATGGAAGAGGGAATGCTTCCGGCCAACACCAAGATATCTCCAGCTTTCAGCTGATCCAGTTTCTTCATAAGTGCTTCCAAGTGAGCATGTTCAATGACTGGTCCCTGTCCATTGATCTCTGTTCCGTCATAGTTCTTTAACTTCAGGTTAATGCGGGAACATCCATTTTCCAATTTGATAAAATCACTTTTAAATCCAATATTTTCAATCCGGCGGAGAATTTCATCTCCGACAAAACCAGCTGTAAATCCGAGGGCGGTGCTGTCCATGCCGAGATTTTTCAGAACCGTGGATACGTTGAGTCCCTTTCCACCGGGGAGCATCAGTTCCGTGTCCGTTCGGTTGGTATTCCAAAGTTTAAAGTCTTTTACTGATACGATATAATCAAGAGAGGGATTGAATGTCACAGTATAAATCATGATGTCGACCTCCGCTAAAATTTTCTCAAACAGAGAAATTATATCATGAATAGGAAGGAAAAGGGATATATTTAGAAAAATTTCAGAAAAAAGTCTTGTCTTGAGCGCAGATTTATTTCCTGATATAATTATCTCGGAAAGCAAAACACGAAGGTGTAAAGGAGGTAACAACATGTTTGGATTTGAGTATTATTCACCTACAAAAGTTATTTTTGGAAAAGGCACGGAAAATCAGGCAGGGGAACTGGTAAAGGCATATGGGGCAAAAAAAGTACTGATCCACTATGGCGGCAAAAGTGCTGTGAAATCAGGTCTGATTGACAGGGTGAAAGCGTCTCTTGACGCAGCAGGAGTGGCTCATGTAGAGTTGGGCGGCGTCGTGCCGAATCCGCATCTGTCCAAAGTGCGGGAAGGAATTGCACTTGGTAAGAAAGAGGGCATTGATTTTATTCTTGCAGTTGGAGGTGGTTCCACAATTGATTCTTCAAAAGCAATTTCCTACGGACTCGCAGAGCCGGAAAAAGATGTATGGGAACTGTTTGAAAAGAAACGCACTGCACAGAAATTCCTGCCCATTGCATCTGTCCTGACGATTGCGGCAGCCGGCAGTGAGACCAGCAACAGCTGTGTTATTACTAATGAAGAAACCAAGGAAAAACGTTCTTACAATGATGATATTGCGCGTCCGAAGTTTGCCATTATGAATCCGGAATTGACGATGACTCTGCCGGATTATCAGACTGAATCCGGATGCACGGATATTATGATGCATACTATGGAGAGATATTTCACGCAGGGTGGAAATATGGAGATTACGGATGAAATCGCAGAAGGACTTCTCCGCACCGTTATGAAATATGCAAAAATTCTCCATCATGATCCGACGAATTATGAGGCACGGGCAGAGATTATGTGGTCAGGAAGTCTGGCGCATAACGGACTGACCGGCTGTGGAAATGACGGCGGAGACTTTGCATCCCATATGCTGGAGCATGAGATGGGCGGCATGTTCGATGTGACTCATGGTGCCGGTCTTGCGGCAATCTGGCCGAGCTGGGCAAGATATGTTTATAAAAATTGTCTGCCGAGATTTGTACGCTATGCGACTCATGTCATGGGAGTTACACCAGGGGAGACCGATGAGAAGACGGCACTGAAAGGAATTGAGGCAATGGAAGATTTCTATCATGAGATCGGAATGCCGGTAAACTTTAAGGAACTTGGTATCGCACCGACAGATGAGCAGATAAAAGAGATGGCAGATTCCTGCGCAAGAGCATCCGGAGGCCATAAAGGTTCTGCAAAGGATCTGTATCCGGAAGATATGATTGCGATCTATCGCATGGCCAATCAGGAATAGCAGATGAACATAAAAAGAGGGAGCCTTGCGGCTCCCTCTTCAATAGTTCTTTATCCTTCAATAGAAACATATTTCTTCTGCTCAACAGCAGGTTTTGCTTCTTTCTTCGGAACGAAGAGTTTCAGGATACCATGTTTAAATTCAGCCTTGATATCCTCTTCGGTAACATCCTCTCCAACATAGAAGCTACGCTGGCAGGAACCGGTGTAACGCTCGCGGCGGATGTACTTACCGGATTTCTTATCTTTTTCATCCTCGTCCAGACCTTTGGCTGCACTTATGGTCATGTAACCATTGTTCAGTTCAATCTGAATTTCGTCTTTCTTGAATCCCGGAAGATCCATCTCCAGAGTATAACCATCATCGTGTTCCTGAATATCGGTCTTCATCAGATTAGCTGCATGGTGACCATAGAGTTTTTTCTCAGCTTTGGTATCATCATAGAACGGAAAATCAAAGAAATCATCAAATAAGTTTGTATTAAAAATGCTCGGCATCAACATAAGTCATCTCTCCTTAAAAATAAAAATTATATTCAAAATGTTCAAAGTTACTTCCCGGCGGTTTCCCGCCGGGGGAATCAGTTATCCTTCAATGGAAACATATTTCTTCTGCTCAACAGCAGGTTTTGCTTCTTTTTTCGGAACGAAGAGTTTCAGGATACCATGCTTAAATTCAGCTTTGATATCCTCTTCGGTAACATCCTCACCAACATAGAAGCTACGCTGGCAGGAACCGGTGTAACGCTCGCGGCGGATGTATTTACCGGATTTCTTGTCCTTCTCATCTTCATCCAGACCTTTGGCTGCACTGATGGTCATGTAACCATTGTTCAGTTCAATCTGAATTTCCTCTTTCTTGAATCCCGGAAGATCCATCTCCAGAGTGTAGCCATCCTCATGTTCCTGAATATCGGTCTTCATCAGATTAGCTGCATGGTGACCGTAAAGCTTTTTCTCAGCTCTGTCATCGTAAAACGGAAAATCAAAGAAATCATCAAATACGTTATCATTAAAAATACTAGGCATCAACATAAGTCATTTCTCCTTTCAGTGAACCTCATATTTATTGTCATTTTTTGGAACTCCGTACCAGGAACTCTTCTTTTTGTTCCCCTTCCTTTGTTCTATATGTAATATAGCACGCATTATTAGCACTGTCAAGAGGTGAGTGCTAATTTTTTGTGAACTTTTTGTGAACTCTTAAAATAGATTTCACGTTGCAGAAAAAGAGAATATTCGATATGCTGTAAAGAAAAGGAGGTACGGAAAAATGGCAAAGATTGACCACGCAGGTCTTCTTACGGAATCCTATGAAGATGCGCAGCGTTTTTTCGAAGAAGTATTTGGAATGAGAAAATGGAGAGAGGATGGCGAGAAACCGGTCCGCAGATGCTGGTATATGGAAGGAATCCAGTTAAATGAGACTGCTGAGAAGATTGATACGGAAGCGCAGAACGGATATGGTCACATTTCCATCGCAGTGGAATCCGTTTCAGAAACGATGGAGAAGCTTACTGGATACCCAGTAAAAGTGATGAATGATCACTGGTTCCAGCTTCCCAACGGCACAAAAATTGAGCTGAAGCCTCTGGATAAGTGGAAAGTGAACAGCTGAGAAAGAAAAGAGAACCGCAGGTTCGTGGATGAAATAACCATGAACCTGCGGTTTTTTATGCTTCTTCGTATCCAAGATGAAGGGAGATTTCGTTAGTAGCGGCACGGAGCAGTGGAGCGATTTCTGAATGAATTCGTTCCTGTGTCATTTTATCGGAATCTCCGAAGACACTCAGTCCGGCAATAATGGAACCGGAGTAGGTGTATAGCGGCATGGAAACGCAGATCAGACCCAATTCACATTCCTGATTATCCATGCCCATTTTGCTTTCACGGACTTTTTTCAGCTCGGCGAGAAAATCATCCTGAGAAGTAATGGTATAGTCCGTGAATTTGGGAAGTCCCCGGAGCACCAGATAGTCGGAAAGCTGGGATGGAGTTTTCTGGGAGAGGAGCAGCTTGCCGGATCCGGTAGCATGCATGGGTGCCCGTTTTCCAATTCGCTGGAATGTATGCTGAAATGATGGGGAAGCATCCACACAGTCCAGATAGACACAATCATGATCCTGTTCAATAACCAGACAGACACCAAGGTTCAGCTTATTTACAAGTTCGGTAATATACGGTGCAGTAATACTGCGTAGTCCAAGATTAGAATTTAAATGTTCGCTCAGTCCGCAGATCTTCCAGGTCAATGCATAACGGGAAGTTGATTCTTCCTGATATACATAATTAGAACTTTGAAGTGCGTTTAAATAGCGAAGCACCGTTGACTGGGACATATTTACCTGTGCACTGAGATCCTGAAGCCGGACAGGCAGGCGTTCTTTTGCTAAAGCTTCCATAATTTGAAGCAGTTTATCAGAGGACTGGTTGGAATTTTTCTCATTGCCTCCATTAGAATTTGTTCTCATAGTATTACCTTTCTGATTCGATCTTACTTATTATAATACTATGAAAATGGCAAAAAAATCAATAGAAAACTAAAATGCAAAATTAGAATTCAAATAATGAAATTAAATTTATAAAATAGAAAAATAATATTGACTTTGAAAACAGAAAGTGATATATATAAATTACATTCGAAATTGAAACACGCAAAATGAAATAATGGCTTGCAAAATTGGAGGAGAAATCATGGGTGTAGAAAGAAAAAAATATTGTGTAAACGGAGAGTGGAAAGAATCTAAGACAACGAAATGGATGGAAGTAACCAACTCCAGTACCGGTGAAGTGATGGCAGAAGTTCCGTGCTGTACTGCAGAGGAAGTAGAAGAGGCAATCGCTTCTGCACAGGCTGCTTTCCCGGAGTGGTCTCAGAAGTCTTTAAGCGCAAGAACACAGATGATGTTTAAATGGAGAAATGTACTGGTAGAGCATCTGGATGAACTGACACTTCTCTGCTCCAAAGAGCTTGGAAAAACTCTTGGAGAGGCAAGAGGTGATGTGCTGAAGGCTATTGAGCCGACAGAGCATGCATGCAGCCTTCCGACTCTGGTACAGGGAGATGCATCCCTTCAGGTAACTACCGGATTTGATACTGCAACCTACCGTATGCCGCTCGGCGTTGTAGCAGGCATCGTTCCGTTTAACTTCCCGGCTATGATTCCGTGGGGCTGGATGGTTCCGCTGGCAATTGCTACCGGTAACACGGTTGTATTAAAAGCAGCAAGCCAGACTCCGCTGACTTCCATGAGAATTCTGGAACTCTTCTATGAGGAAGCAGGATTCCCGAAAGGTGTTGTAAACCTGGTAACCTGCAGCCGTCAGGAAGCTGAGATTTTCATGACCGATCCTCGTGTAAAGGCTGTTACTTTCGTAGGAACAACCGGTGTTGGTAAATATATTTACTCTAAAGCAGCAGCAAACGGAAAACGTGTACAGGCACAGTGTGAGGCAAAGAACCATGCACTGGTTCTGGAAGATGCTGATCTGGAGAGTGCAACTAATGCAATCATCAACTCCACTTACGGATGCGCAGGAATGCGCTGCATGGCTCTGCCGGTTATCGTGGTACAGGAGAGCATTGCAGATAAATTCGTTGCACTGCTGAAGAAGAAAGCAGAAGCTATGAAAGTGGGATGCTCCTATGACCCGGAGACCAAACTTGGTCCGGTAGTATCAAAGGCACATCAGCAGAAAGTATGTGAGTGGATTCAGAAAGGTGTAGACGAAGGTGCTACGCTGGTACTGGATGGAAGAAATGTGAAAGTAGACGAACCGTATCAGAATGGATTCTTCGTAGGACCGACCATTCTTGATAACGTAAAACCGGGCATGACCGTAGGTGACAGAGAGATCTTCGGACCGGTAACGCTGATTAAGAGAGTGAAAGATTTTGACGAAGGACTTGCTCTGATGAACGCCAATCCGTTTGCAAATGGTTCCGTAATCTTCACCCAGAACGGATATTATGCAAGAAAATTTGAGTTTTTGACCGATGGCGGCATGGTTGGTATCAACGTAGGTATTCCGGTTCCGACTGCATATTTCCCGTTCTCCGGAAACAAAGAATCCTTCTTCGGTGATCTGCATGTACTTGGAAAAGATGGTGTGAGATTCTACACTCGTGCAAAGACCGTTACAAAACACTGGTACGATGAGACTTCCCATAAGAAAGCAATGGATACTTGGGAAGGAACAGTTGAAAGATAAAAAGAAATCTGTAAACTTACATTCCTATATCACAGCAAGGTCTGCTACAGATAGTAGCAGACCTTGCTGCATTTATAAGAAAAAAGCGTGCGACGCAAAGTGTCCTTAAAATCTTCTTCGGAAGTACTCTGCTCCAGCAGGGTAAGTGCTCGCCGAAGGATGCGGATATCCTGTTCCATATAGTCATTGTAATTGCCGCGCCCCACCAGTTTCAGGTGAGTAATGCCGATTTCCCGAAGACGGTAAAGGGCGCAGAGTCCGCATCCGGTAGCACCACAGAGATAGCCATCTGGAAGATCGGGGGTATGTGGCAAGCTTGTTTGTGGCGAAGCAGCAGGTGGTGACGGGTGAAGCTGTCTGAGAGATGAGTCACCGCAAGATTCCCTTAAAGGCTCCAGCCAGTAGGAAACCCGGCACAGGTGTCCCAGTTCATCACAGTGGAAAGAATTGCAGAAAGCGCCGGCGAACTGGCACATTTCATTAAGGACGAATGCCTCAAATTCTGTCCTGGACCGCAGACCGCCATGGGATTTTTCTGCGTCGATGACTGCTTTCATATCGTCAAAGTTGTTCTTTCGATGAAAAATTACTCTTTTTAAAGAAAACTGCTGGAAAAAATCGACCATACGGCTGTTGACTTCCCCGGTTTCGCCGCTTAAATGAATCTCACAGTCAATGTTATGTTCCCGAAGATACAGAATGAGCGCCGGGTCGGCAATAATATAACTCTGAAATCCAAGGCACATACAGGCTTTCATGATCTTAGCGATCTCCGGATACTGTTCCGGCAGATAGAAAAGAGAGTTGAAGGTCAGATGAACCGGACGCTGATAGTCCCGTATCATGGATGACAGGATTTCCAGCTCGGAGAAAGCACCCAGCTGTACATTGGAGCAGAGTACTTCCCTCCTGTTAAGAGGCATCATTGTGTCGTATTTCTGCGTCCAGGAATAAGGAACATACCCGCAGAAGAATTCATCGGCACCCGCTTCGCTAAAACGAATATATTCATCGACAGATCCAAGTCCAACAGTCAGTTTCATAAAGATTCTCCATTAAAATAAAATTACAGAAGATTGACAACCAGACGGTCAACGCCTTCTCGTAGCCATCCACCAAGCAGTTCCGGCGACCGTAGAATCCCGGTATCCAGTGCAAACAGGGAATTATATCGTCCGAGCATGTGAAGGTGAGCCGGATAGAGAAAGGCATATTCCCTGCACCAGTGGGGGCAGTCCTTTGGGAGTGTCTGTGCGCCGCGACTGCCTCTTTTGCAGCGGGCATAGAGTGGACAGTACTGGGAGGTGTTGGTCTGGTAAAAGGGCAGATGAAGGCTGTGCTTTCCTTCCGATAGTTCTGGAAGATAACCACAGGATTCCTCTTCATACCGTGTGATCCTGCAGGTTTCGGCAAGAAAATTTCGATAAAAATCTGCATTTATGCTGTTTTCGGAGAGGGCAGAAAGTTCCCCTTTCTTATAAGAAAGACGTGGATCTTTCCGGCGTTTGTTGATAAGTACTCCAAGAATAGGGTGCAGATGTGGAAAGTCTGTCAGAAGGTCTGTCATAGCCCAGTCATTGACGACAATTTCCACGGTCGTCTGGTGTTTCTGACACCAGAAATTTAATGTTTCGAGCAGCTGCTGAATTGGTTTCAGCATAAACTCTCGAAGATAAGAAAAGGAAAGGGTTATTGCCAATCCATCTGCCCAGGCCTTGTCCATAAGCGCAAACAGGACATCCTCTTTCGGGAACAGCAGATGACAGAACTGATTTCCAATATAAAGGCGAGTCAGCTGCAGCCGGGACAATGGATGCCAGGACAGATGGTTAGATGCCCAATATTGGGAGAGCCAGTCTGAAAAATTCATATTCAGATAAGAAGTATAAAGTTCCGGACGGTCCAGTTCGATCGCCAGTTCCGGAGTATTTGTATTCAGAAATGAAAAATCCGGCAGATTATCCGGTTCCTGAAACCATGCCTGTTTTTGAGCAGCGAAGGTTTCGAAGTGTATGTTCTCCTGTTCCGCCGGATATCCGGTGAGCGCCATGGAAAGCTCGCTGTCGTCTTCGGTCAACTTCAGGTTGACATAAGATCCATACCAGCCCAACAATGCATTTACAGCAGAGCGATAGACGGGATCTTTTGTGAGTACAGTATATTCATAAAAATAATCATATCGCTGCTCGAAGGAAAAGGAGGTGACAGAAAGGGATACTTCTTGATAGGAAGAAAGCTCCATCTGCCAGAAAGCAAGGCGGATATTCACCGGGGCGGAACATGGTTTTGCGGTACGAAACCGGAACCCTGTTTCAGAAAATTCTGTAATGCGTACCTCTTTTTTATTTACAAATGCGCTGAGGAGTCCAAAAGGAATCATGGGAACTCCAAAAAGTTCCGGCGGTATAAGGGTCATGAGATTACTCCTGTATTAGATGTTTCCGGATCAGAAGATCCCGGTGATGAAGATTTCCAGTCCAATGAAAACCAGAATCACACCGCCGAAAACAGTTGCTCTGTCTGCAAATCGGGTTCCAAATTTTTTGCCGATGATCAGACCGGAATAGCTGATACAAAAGGTAGTGGCAGCAACGATCAGGGAACAGACGAAAGCCATGACAAAACCATAATCAGCAATGGTAAATCCGACAGATAACGCATCGATGGAGGTGGCAATTCCCTGCATCAGAAGGCCGGCAGCTCCAAGGCGGACCACTTCTTCTGCTTCCTCCTCACCGTACAGTCCTTCCCATACCATCTTACCGCCGATATAAAGCAGCAGGAAGAGGGCAATCCATGGAATGAATTTTTCAAATGCCTTGAAGTACTCTACGATCGTGTGAACACAGAACCAGCCGGCCATAGGCATAAATGCCTGGAAAAATCCGAAGGTACCTGCAATAATACACATTTTTTTCACCCGCATGTGAGGTTCATTGAGTCCATTGGAAAGAGATACGGAAAAGGCATCCATGGCCAGTCCCACACCAAGCAATATGCTGTTAAAGAAAAATAATAGATTCCATTCCACTTTCGACTTCCTCCTGCGTAAGCATTAAAAAACCCAAGTACAGACGAACGACTATACTTGGGTATATGATTCCAAAATGAACAAACTCCATGCTCTTCATGGGATTTTTATTGATGATAGTTTATCATTAGAAAAATGATCTGTCAATGTGGAATCCCATGATTTACAGGAAAAGGAAAGTTGTGTAAGATAAAAGAAGAAATCAGGTGGATGACGGAGGAAAAAAGATGGCTTCCAATTATGAAAAACAGGTAGATATCGGCAGACAGTATTTCCTGAAATATGATCCGGAAAAACTGGCGGCGAAATTTCACTTATCAATAGATGAGTCTTATTTATATATCCGGTATCTGGATACGGACTATCGGATTGATCGAAAGACAGCAGCCGTGGAAGGAAAAGTGGAGAATGGCTATGTGGAGTGCCGGGAATATACCATTGTCATGACCATCTATGATATGCTCTGTCACGGAACTGAACAGGAAATCCCGGCGCTTACCGGTGACTGGAAATTGATCGGAAATTTTGCGGCAGCGGGGTCGAGTCCGGATGCCAATCTTTTTGCACAGAAGTATGCAGATGCATTTAATGGAAAAGTGGAAGAATTGAAAGCAGCCTGTAAGATCATGGGCGGCG
Source organism: Hominiventricola filiformis (assembly GCF_020686965.1). NCBI lineage: Bacteria > Bacillati > Bacillota > Clostridia > Lachnospirales > Lachnospiraceae > Hominiventricola > Hominiventricola filiformis. Next base: position 48,256 of record NZ_JAJEPS010000011.1, read on the forward strand.
AGGTGAAAGCTAGGCTTGCCGGTGCGGATGTGACAGCGCAGATTCCGGCTTTTCCGTTCTTTCCGGTGCTTCTTCAGTTCTGGGAGGGAGATGATGAATTTGCTCCGCAGATCCGGATTCTCTGGGACAGTCAGACTATGAAATTTTTAAATTTTGAGACGACTTATTATCTGCAGGGAGATCTGCTGGACCGGCTGGCAGAGTTGATGGACGTGATACGGCTGGAAAGTGCCAGATAAAAAAGTGCAGGCTTTATGCCTGCATTTTTTGTACCAGTGATTCCGCCAGCTGATAAAATTCTTCCTCCACCTCTTCATGGGGCCGTTCCCGAAAATCGGGTTTAGACGTCAGGGGAACGGGAACCATTTCATGTTCTCCATTCATGAGACTTTTCAGTTCCTGACTGAGCATTTCGTCATCAATCTGATGCCACAAAGCATGTTCTTCCGGAGTCAGATCACCCAGATGAAAGTGGGTCAGAATGGTCTGCATGATCTGCTCTTCAATCTCCAGATAATTGGAGAGGTGTACTTTTACCGGGCGGATAATGTCGGATAGGTAAGCTTCGCTGGCATCGTGAAGCAGACAGGCCAGTACCAGCCGGTCGGACCATCCGCGGGAAGCTGCTTCCCGGGCGCAGTTCAGGGAATGAAGTCCTACGGTATAGAAATATTTCATATGTCCGCCGCCGCGGCAGAGAAGACTTAAGGCATGGGCAATATCCCGGAGGGAGACCTCCTCCGGTGTCATTTGCATGGGATCAAACCGTTTTCCGGTATAGGTGTTCATTCTCATAGGAGTTTGTCCCTCCTTTTTAGACTGCTTCCTTGCAGACATCCACCCATCCGCGGGCATTGGCTACTTGCTCCAGTTCCGGAATGGTCAGCTGGACGGCGCTATGGTCATTACCGGCAGCTTCCACAACAGTTGCGGTGGATGCCTCCGGTTCCATAATATGATCGGCAAAGCCGACAGATTCAAGATAAGCCTTTGCTTTTGTGAATGACATGAGTAAGCGCTCCTTGCTGTAATATGTTTACTGGTATTTTAGGGCGCAAAGGTACAACTGTCAATGAAAATGCTTCGAATTAAAATTGCGAAAAGGGGAAGATTGAGATATAACATAAGTAGAAGCAGACAGGAGGGATATGGATTGAATCAGCTGGGCACATTTATTCAGGTGATGACAGAAAAAGAAGCGGTAAAAGAAGGCATGGAAATATCTGGAGGGATTCGGTTCTGTAAAGTGGAGAAGATACAGGGCTCCTACGTGGGAAGCCTTTATATTCCGTCCAGAGCAAAGAATCGTTCCCATACCGGATTTTATTTTCGGATAGAAAAAGATAAAATTATATTTGTGGATGACAGCGGCAAAGTTCTAGAGTGGCTGAAAGAAATGCTGAAGGCAGGCGATGAAAAACAGCCGGAGCTTGGAATTTTCTTTGCGGATTTTCTAGAATATCTGATCAAGGATGATGTGATATTTATCACGAAACTGGAACATAGTCTGGAGGAACTGGAGGACATGGTGCTGGAAAAGGGCAGTGACATTCCGTTCAATCATGAGATTAGTGGATACAGAAGAAAAGTCAGCCTGTTTTCACATTACTATCTGCAGCTGGCAGATCTGAGCAGTATTTTGTGTGAGGACGACAATCACATTTTCAAAGAAAAAGAAAAGCGCAGTTTTTCATTGCTTACGGAACGAGTTAACCGACTTCATGATGAGACACTGATGCTCAGAGATTACTGTGTGCAGATCCGCGAAGTATACCAGTCCCTGATTGATGAGCGCCAGAACGAGATCATGAAGCTGCTTACGATTGTTACGACCATTGTGCTGCCACTTTCATTGGTGGCAGGCTGGTATGGTATGAACTTTACCAATATGCCGGAACTTACCTGGCATTATGGGTATGGATTCATCATTCTTTTGAGTATTGTGATTACGATATTAAACATTCTATATTTTAAAAAGAAGAAATTCTGGTAGAAGGAGAAAATATGCAGATACGCAGAGCAACGGAAAATGATGCAGAAGCGCTTTTGAAAATATACGCGCCTTATGTGGAGCATACGGCCATTACGTTTGAATATGAGGTTCCTTCGGTAGAAGAATTTCGTTCCAGAATCCGGCATACGCTGGAAAAATATCCTTATCTGGTGGCAGAAGAAGACGGAGAGTTGTTGGGCTATGCCTATGTGGGACCGTTTCATGACCGGCCGGCCTATGACTGGGCGGTGGAAACGTCGATTTATGTGGATGAGCGGAAGATACACAAAGGTGTTGGTGGAAAACTTCACGATGCACTGGAACAGGTGTTGAAAACTCAGGGCATTTTAAACATGAATGCCTGTATTGCCTGGCCAGACGGAGAAGAGGATGAAACACTGACGAAGAACAGTGGAGAATTTCACGCCCATCTGGGTTATCGCATGGTAGGTGAATTTCAAAAATGCGGTTACAAATTTCATCGCTGGTACAATATGATCTGGATGGAAAAAATAATCGGAGAACATGCTGACGAGCAGCCGTCTCCGATTCCATTTTCTCAGTTGGAGGACATCCATTTCTGATCAAAATATTGAATTCTCTTTTTTGTCCAGTTTTTTAGATAATCGACTGCGTCATTCCAACAGGAAAACTGTACGGGATCATGTCCGCAGTTCTCAGCAATCTCTGCTACAGGCCAGATGCTTTCTGTATATTCTGCAGACTTGGCAATTCTGTGTCGGTAATCCTCAATAAGCTGTTCTGATGTCAGGAAAACATCGCGGGCAGTCGTCTGATAACATTCCTGTACTGCATCCTGAAATTCCGGAATTTTCATAAGCTCCATATACCAGGTACAGTCTTTCTCTGTTCCCATGTATTCCTGGATCTGGCTGACATAATCTCTTTTTGGATCACCGCCATATTTCTTTTTCTGGGCATAGCCGAGTGCCTTGTCAAAATCCCAGACAGGACCCATATGTAAGACGTCGTTCGGGCCATCCTGGTACATGTAGAGACTGGTCCGGCAGCTGTCCGGATTCTCGGAAAACTCTTCCAGTAGATAGAAAGCAACAAAACTGTCCACATCAATCATGGAAGAGATCTGATCCCAGTCCTTGTCTTCCGCATAAAGAAGATCTTCAAATCTGCGCACATAATTTTCAAAGTCTGCAAATGATTTTTCGGCAATCGAATCCTCTTTTCCCAGATCGTCGGCGCAGGCATCTTTTAACGTAAAGACTGCGGGACTGTATTCACTGCTGAAACGGTATTCGGTGTCATACCAGTAGAAGGTATCGACCTCTGCCAGAATGCCTTCTTCGCTCTTCAGGTTCATGGATGTTTTTCCGGTTGCAAGCCGCTGGCAGACAAGGTAGGTCCCCTTGTATTCATCATCAATCCATACATCTGCAAATTCAGCCTGCGGGGCAAAATCCATCATCTGCCCGGCCAGATCATACATGAGCTTGTTGCGCATCATGGAGGCGTCGGCATAATTGGCGATGAGAAGCCATTTCTTTGCCGGGGGCATGCCAAGCATAGAGTCGCGACTGGGAAGCTTGATCTGATAACTTCGCCGGGGCATTTTCCAGGAAGAATTTCCTCTGCCTTTGACCCTGACGTTGGTATATTCTTTTCCGTCCAGATCAAGGGTATTTCCCTCATAAGGAATACCGGTAGCACCATCATGGATTTCTTCCAGGGTACAGTCATTGAGGAAAATATGGATAGCAGGAAGATCCATTTCCGGATCTTCGCTGCTGTCCCGGGTAATAAGACCTGCGCAGATGAAAATAAGAATGGCATTTATCAGAAGAAGTCGTCTTATGTGTTTTTTCAGTTTCATTGTCTGTATTCACTCCATGAAGTTAAGATCACTGCCGGCAGGCAGAATGCGATGGAATATGCGTAACGGAAATACCATCCATAAGTAGGACCTGCGATGCAGACAAGTAATACAATCATCAATGGAGTAAGGAGCAGGAGGCCTTTTTGATTCTTTCTGCGGATACAGTAGAAGAACCACAGAATCAGCATCCAGATATAGGTTGCTGTATAATTGAACAGTACCAGACCCGGAAGCTGGAATATGGATTCCCGAAGCGTTTCCAGATTCTGTCTGACAGCATCAAAAGCAGTTGGATAGTGAAAGGAAACGCCATACGCGTAAAGACTCTCATTCAGCTCTTCCAGGTGCTCTTCACTGTTATCATAGCTGTACAGTTTTGTGGTGAAACCGCCCGGATAAAAATATCCGTACAGATTATTCATGGTTGCCTGCACATAGATATCCGGATGCCGAAGCAGCATCTGGAACCAGGCCTCAAAGTAGGCCAGCAGTTCATCCGTACCGGCATCCGTGTTATAAGTTGCTTTTACCGGATCAGACAGATTCGGGTTATACCGCTCAGCCAGATTGTCATAATCCAGAATCGCGGAGATCGCTTCCTTTTCTTCCGGCGTTACATCATCTCCGGCATCCCGGAGATACCGTGCGGTCTGCTGGAAGGGTATGGAGAATACTTCTCTTGGATTCGATGCTTTTACCGAGCAGGCCGGTAAAAGTATCTGGGTATATAAGTAAAATCCTGCAAATGCCAGAACCGCCAGACGGAGGAAGGAACGTCTCCGGGTTGCGATCAGCATGACCAGAGAACTAAGGATGATCAGATAAACACCTTCCTGACGGAAGAAAAAGATACCGAGTACGGAGAGAAGGAACATTCCCCGATGCTGCCATTTCTCTGCGGATGACCAGTTCTGTACAGTGAGGATCCGATAGAGTTCTACGAGAAATAAAAGCAGAAATCCGGCAAACCAGGCATCTTTTACCAGCAGGAACATGTAGTTTCTCATACGTGGGGACAGTACATAAAAGAGTAAAACCAGTCCCAGACATCTGGCAGAAACATGCCGCTCCAGTAAAAACTGTACCATCCAGCCAATGACAAAGAACAGAAAACAGATCTGCAGCAGAGAGAAAAGTCCGATTCCGATGGTGGGGGAATGAAAGACGGTTGCACCGAACCGGCTAAATCCGTATAAAAGCAGAGTATGTACCACCGGATGATGATTTCTCAGACGGCTGGTTTTTTCAAAAAGTGCCACATAACCGTTTTCCAGCTGTGCAACTGTATCGGAAGTGAAGATTCCAGGGAAGGAATAGATCATGTAAGGAAGATACAGGAGAAACAGGGTGAAAAAGGTGGTGGCAATGGGGTGTCGGTGCAGCAGATCCAGATAAAACTGTATGGGCTTTGGCCAGGTACGTTCGTTGTAATGCTTCCGGCTGAGCCGGTCCAGCCCATGGAACAGGAGCGCAATGCCGACAGAAAACAGGATGAAATATCCGATTCCGTGAAGTACGGATGATCGGAAGAGTTCGGTACTGCCAAATACCAGATCCCAGCTGTTATCCTCATAAAAGGAGTGACCGAGAACCATAAAAACAGCAAAGAAAAAAGCCGGTATCACGCAGCTTAAGACGTTTCGTATGGAGATGTGTTTCATTATTCTTTGATATCCTTTTCTTATTCTTTCTATTATATGTCAGTAGATTATCGTAAATTAACATTATAAACAGGATATAAAGGAAAACAAGATATTTGTCTGAAAAATAAAGGAAACATGAAGAAAATGTGACATAAAAACAGAAATTGTAAAGGAGCCGGATTAAATCCAGCTCCCTATCAGATAAACAAGAAATGCAGCAATCCATGCGATTATGCATTGGATGATGACAACACCAACCGCCCATTTTCCACCAAGCTCCCTCTTAATAGAAGCGATGGCTGCCACGCAGGGCGTATAGAGCAGGCAGAAGACCAGCAGACTTGCAGCCGACAGCGGTGTAATGCCGGAAGTCAGGGTTGCTGTGCTGCCAAACAGAATGGACAAGGTGGAAACCACACTTTCTTTTGCGAGAAATCCGGTGATCAGTGCTGTAGAGATCCGCCAGTCAGCCAGTCCCATAGGTGCAAACAAAGGAGCAATCACACCTGCCACCATGGCAAGGATACTGTCTCTCGAATCAGAAACCATATTCAGGTGAAGGTTGAAACTCTGAAGGAACCAGATCACCATAGTTGCCAGGAAGATAACGGTAAATGCACGCTGCAGAAAATCCTTTGCTTTGTCCCACAGGAGATGTCCGACATTTTTTGCTCCAGGAAGTCGATAATTGGGAAGCTCCATAACAAAGGGAACGGCTTCGCCACTGAACATAGTGTGTCCCATGAGCAGTGCCATGAGAATTCCCATGAAGATTCCGCCAAAATACAGGGCGATCATGACCAGTGCACCGTGCTCAGGAAAGAAGGCTGCTGCAAAAAAGGCATAGATGGGAAGTTTTGCCGAGCAGCTCATAAACGGTGTGAGCAGAATTGTCATTTTGCGGTCTCTCTCGGAAGGAAGAGTTCTGCTTGCCATAACGCCGGGAACGGTGCATCCGAATCCGATGAGCATAGGAACAATGCTTCGTCCTGACAGACCGATCTTTCGGAGCAGCTTGTCCATGACAAAGGCAACCCGCGCCATGTAGCCACTGTCTTCCAGAAGTGACAGGAAGAAAAACAGAGTGACAATGATGGGAAGAAAACTCAAAACACTTCCTACACCATTGAAAATTCCGTCAATGACCAGAGAATGCAGCGCCTGGTTCACATTCCAGGATGTCATAAGACCATCGACCAGATTTCCGAGAGATGTAATTCCCAGATCCAGCAGATCAGACAGGAAGGCACCGATCACGCCGAAAGTCAGGAAAAATACCAGTCCCATGATGCCGATGAAGCAGGGAATAGCAGTATATTTACCGGTAAGTATTTTATCAATCGCAACGCTTCGAAGATGTTCTTTACTCTCTTTTGGTTTGATGACGGTCTCATCACAGATTTTCTGAATAAAATCAAAGCGCATATGAGCAATGGCAGCAGCACGATCCAGTCCCCGTTCATTTTCCATCTGTACAATAATGTGTTCCAGCATCTCTTTTTCATTCTGGTCCAGATGAAGACTGTCGAGAATCAGGGAATCACCTTCTGCCAGTTTGGAAGCGGCAAAACGAACCGGGATACCTGCTTCTGCAGCATGATCTTCGATCAGATGCATAATGGCATGAAGACAGCGGTGAACAGCCCCCCCATCGTCATTGGCGTCACAGTAATCAATTTCGGTTGGCTTCTCCTGATATTTTGCTACATGCAGTGCATGGGAGATCAGTTCATCAATCCCTTCGTTTTTGGCGGCAGAGATAGGTACTACAGGGATGCCAAGCATCTCTTCCATCTGATTGACGATAATGGAACCACCATTTTCACGAACTTCATCCATCATATTCAGAGCCAGCACCATAGGAATATCCAGTTCCATGAGCTGCATGGTCAGATATAGGTTCCGCTCAATATTGGTGGCATCCACAATATTGATAATTCCTTTTGGATGCTCGTTCAGCACAAAGTTTCTGGTGACGATCTCTTCACTGGTATAAGGTGACATGGAATAAATGCCCGGAAGATCAGTTACTAGTGTATTCGCTTTGCCGCGAATAGCACCGTCTTTTCGGTCTACGGTTACACCGGGAAAATTTCCTACGTGCTGATTGGAACCGGTCAGCTGATTGAATAATGTAGTTTTTCCGCAGTTCTGATTACCGGCCAGTGCAAAGGTGAGGAGCGCATCATCCGGAAGAGGATGTTCTGTTTCCTTTTGATGATATTTTCCACCTTCACCAAGACCGGGATGAGGAATATTTTCACGGTTACGTGTGACTGTTTCCTCACTGGTATCCCGAATATTTTCAATTTCTATTTTTTCAGCATCTGCAAGACGCAGAGTCAGTTCATAACTGTGAATACGAAGCTCCATAGGATCACCCATGGGGGCGTATTTTACCATAGTTACATCACCTTTGGGAATCAGTCCCATGTCCAGAAAATGCTGGCGAAGTGCACCTTCACCGCCCACAGACCGGATGGTGGCTGTCTTTCCAATTGGTAAGTCTCGTAAAGTCATGTCTTTTGTCCTTTCTGATGTACTTTTCTTATTGATAAATTTTATCTTTTTGTAGTGGAATGGTCAAGAGTAATGGAAAGAAATACAGAAAATACAGCATTAGAAAAGAGGAAGGTTGTCTGCTTTCCTTTGATGCGGCAAAAATGTAAAATGTTAAATAGTGACAAAATGACCAGTGAATCTTCTATTTTTATGCTGGAAGTACCGGTTGCATTTGCAGCAACCAAACCGGAAATTGACGTGATCCCGCTTGGAATCGGCGGAAAAGAAGATCCGGCCCGCCTGATCTTCGATGGCGTAACCGGAGATGGTATTCAGGTAACCATGGTAGATATGGGCGATCACTTCCGTATCATCTGCGCTGACCAGAGATGATATCGCGATGTTTGCACGTCTGACCGGAACCGAGCTGATTACCATCGGCGAGGATACTACCGAGGCAGATCTGCAGAAATTCTTTATGAAATAAGTGTTGGAACAGAGCCTTCGCGGAAAATCCGCGGAGGCTTTTTCTTTTGCTGTGTGGTGTGCCTGACGTGAGACTTTGGAACCTGTTGTGGTGTGCCATATTGTTGTGGCTGCCGGCCCTGTGGGTCTCTGGCGCAATTGGTTAAAAAAAATTCCTGTCTTTTAAAAAAAGACAGGAATTTTTCCTTCACTACCTGGTATCCTGGCCCATTTCACTTGAAAAAGCTTGTTGTGAAGAATAAAAACAGGAACTGGTGAGCATTTGTTTTTATATAGACCCACAAGTGCACCTGCGTGTTTGGAAAGTTTGTGTTCGGGCTTGCGACAGAAAATAAGCTTTCACAAAAGAAGTACTTATGATAAGATGATAAAAGAATCATTGCAGTCAGTAAAACGGAGAATTGTGAACAAATGAAACAGAATACCATGCCGGAGTTTGTGGGAACTACCGTGCTTGACACCATTGGACTTGTCATTGCCAGTGTAGACCCGGAGCTCCGGAAGAAAATGAAAATAAAAGAGAATTACCGCAGTGTGGGAATCATCAGTTCCAGAACCGGCGCAGCCGGTCAGATCACGGCGGTAGACGATGCGGTAAAAGAGACGAACACAGAAGTGCTTTCCATTATGCTGCCCAGAGATACCAAAGGCTGGGGCGGACATGGAAACTACATTGTGATCGGCGCAGAGACCGTGGCAGATGCCAGAAGAGCGGTGGAGATTGCACTGGAAAAGACGAAGCGTAATGCCGGGGAGATCTATGTCAGCGATGCCGGACATCTGGAATTTGCCTATTCCCCACGGGCGGATCAGGCACTTGGTTTTGCCTTCGACATTCCCAGAGGAAAAGCCTTTGGATTTGTCTGCGGATCTCCGGCAGCGATCGGTTTTGTCATGGCGGATCTGGCGGTGAAAGCAGCCGATGTGGACATCGTAAAATATATGACGCCGGATGAGGGTACCAGTCATACCAATGAAGTGATCGTGGCATTAAGCGGCGAGACCAGCGCGGTAAAGACTGCAGTCATGACGGCAAGAGCAGCCGGACTTTCCTTGCTCGGAGAGATGGAAGGGGAAGTAAGAGGACTGGGAGAGTCGTATATTAAATAAGTGACTGAGTTACATTTCCTGCCCTTTTACAAGTATTTTTAAAAGAAACCATGCCCGATTTTTTCCATGTTTGTGCAGTATTTTCTGCCATAAGTGTTATAATGCACTTGTAACAAATAAAAGACCTGCTCAACAGACACAAATTAAAAAATGCCTTGCTAACAGATCAGTTTTTTGGAGGAATAGATAAATGGATACTTTAAAAGCTGAAAAAAGAAGCATGGAGACAAAAGCAAAAAGACTGAGAAGAGAAGGATATGTCACCGGTAATGTATTCGGACATGACATTGAAGGTTCTATCCCCGTTAAGATTGCAAAAAATGATGCAGAAAACATCCTGAAGAAAAAGAAAAAAGGAAGCCAGATCATACTGGATGTAGAGGGTACTCAGTATGATGTGTTGATCAAGGAAGTTGATTTTGATACATTGAAGAGACAGCCGATCGAGATGGATTTTCAGGCACTGGTCAAAGGTGAAAAAGTTCACTCCGTTGCAGAAGTCGTTCTTGTAAATCATGAGAAAGTTGCTGGCGGTGTTGTAGAACAGAAACTGGAAGAGATCGCATATAAGGCATTGCCGGAAGCACTGGTTGAGACCGTTGAAGTTGACTTAAGCGGATTAAAACCGGGTGATGTGGTAAAAGTAAAAGATCTTGCTATCGCGGCAGATAAAGATGTTGTTCTTGCTACCGATCCGGACGCAGTTGTTGTAACGGTAACCGTTCCGCATAATGCTCCGATTCCGGAAGCTGAAGATGCAGATGAAGAAGCTGCTGAAAAATAATGGAATAGAATGTAGGAAAGCTCCGCAGACCGAAAGGTTTGCGGAGCTTTTTTCTGCACAAATTTATGCCAGCACTTTTCCTTCCGGAAATGCGCTGCGGAATACTTTGCGTACAAAAGGTCCGGCAACAATGAGCTGGAACGGCAGTGCCATAATCAGGTTTTTCGGAATGTTGGTGATCCATACCGGAAGCAGCAGGGACCACATACCGGATTTTACACAGGCTTCCAGACTTCCGTAAAAGGACATGACGATGACCATAGGAATCACCATACAGCAGGAAACAGCAATGGCTTTCTTAAGCGGAGCACTGTCCGGTTTAACAAAAAAACGGAATGCGACACTTTTAGCCAGATGTGATACGACAAACCAGTCAAAGCACATGGCGTAAATGTAGGCGAAGGGGAATCCCAGCCATCCTTCTTTCAGGACAGTCATGGAAAAACCGCCCATGTGCAGGGTGACATTGTACATGCTCATCCATAAGACCATGGTGAAGCACATGATAATCGTAAAAATAAGACTTTCGCGTTTGTTCTGTGGCATAATGTAAATTCTCCTTTTCTTCATTTGAACAGCAAAACTGGCAACAAAAAAGCAGCGGAAGAGGGCAAACTCGTTGCGATCTCCACTGCCGTGTGCAATCTCACTGCGTTTTTTCGATTACGATATAGTTTCAATACAGTTGCTTATTGTACCAGAAAATAATGGCCTTCGTAATAGTGCAGAATAGGAGAAAATTTAAAGCTGTATGTCGGATCTTTTGTGCAGACGGCTCATGATTGCAGATGCTGGACAGTTTTGCAAAGGCGCGTGTATAATAAAAGAAATGAGGCAGAAGAGGAGATGACAGGCATGAAAGACCAGCAGGGATGGAAAGCAGCAAAGCAGGAACTTGCATTTGTAGACAAACTGACAGAAGAAGAAAATCAGTTTCTGGAAGATAATGTGGCAGAGGTATCCTACCGGAAGGGGTTCAATATTTACAGTATGGACTGCGACTGCCCGGGAGTGTTGCTCATCAAAAGTGGCTGGGTGCGTGTCTATATGTTGTCCCGTGATGGGCGGGAAATTACCCTGTACCGCATGGGCCCTGGAGAAGTCTGCGTGATTTCTGCGGCCTGCTGTCTGGGCGGTATGACCTTTGAAGCACATATTGATGCGGAGACAGACATGGAAGCATGGCTGATTCCTTCCAGTGCCTATCGCCGACTGAAAGAGCAGAATATTTATGTAGAGAACTTTACCTATGAGAAAACCGTGGAGAAATTCCGGGATGTCATGTGGGTCATGGAACAGATTTTATTCATGAGTCTGGAGGAACGGATTGCTATTTTCCTGATGGATGAGACAGAACGGAGAGAATCCCGTGAATTAAAGGTTACCCAGGAACAGATTGCCCGTTATATTGGAAGTGCCAGAGAGGCAGTTTCCAGAGTGTTAAAAGAATTTCAGAAAGATGGGATCATAGAACAATCCCGTGGAACTCTTCGTGTACTGGACATGAAAAAACTTCGAGGGAAGATATAGTGAAGCCGCAGCCAGTTTGCAAGAGTATATTAGTTTATATTGTGAAGTGAATATTTAATTTCAGAGCCGGGTACATGCCCGGCTCTAAATAATGATCTTTATTTTAATAAATCCAGCAGTTCTTCCTTGCTAAGCAGTCCAATAGACTTTTTTGCAACTTCACCGTCTTTGATGACGATAAACATGGGGATGCTGGCAATGTGGAAGCGCTGCATCAGTTCTACCTGTTCGTCTACATTGACTTTTCCAACTTTCAGCGTGCTGGCATTTTCTTCTGCAATTTCCTCCACAATCGGGCTGACTGCGGCACAGGGTCCGCACCAGGATGCCCAGAAGTCCAGAAGTACCGGCTTGTCGGATAAAAGGACTTCCTGTTCAAAATTATCTTTTGTTATCTGTATTGTATTCATGGTTGTACCCCTTTCTCTTGAATTCTTTTGTCTTATAATCCTTATTATACCGGAAAAATGTGTTTTATCTGTGACAAAGTCACATAAGTATTCCTTTGCCTGGGGTATACTGATAGAAAAGAAACGAAAGGAAGATACATCATGTATGATATTATCATTGTCGGTGCGGGAACTGCTGGCCTGACGGCAGCTATTTACGGAGTGCGTGCAGGAAAAAGTGTGCTGGTACTGGAAGCGAAGACCTATGGCGGCCAGATTATCAATACACCGAAGATAGAGAATTATCCGGGAATTAAAGAAATTTCCGGATTTGAATATGCAAAAAATCTGTATGAGCAGGCAAAAGATCTGGGAGCGGAGATCCGCTTTGAACAGGTCACCGCTATTGAAACGGCAGAATCCAGGAAACTGGTAAAGACAACGAAAGATTCCTATGAATGCCGCAGTGTGATTCTGGCGACGGGAGCAAAGAATCGCCCTCTTTCCCTGCCACGTGAACAGGAACTCATCGGAGCGGGAGTGTCTTACTGCGCTACCTGCGACGGCATGTTTTTCCGGGGAAGAGAGGTAGCAGTGGTTGGCGGTGGCAACACCGCATTGGAAGATGCTGCATTTCTCGCTAATTACTGCAGCAAAGTGTATATCATCCACCGGAGATCAGAATTCCGTGGGGAAGAGAAGCTTGTGCAGTCCCTGAAACAAAAGAAAAATGTAGAATTTGTCCTGGACAGTAAAGTGAAGGCATTAAATGGAACCGATTCTTTGGAGTCTCTTATCGTACAAAATGTAGAGACAAAAAAGGAACAGACCATCCCGGTATCCGGCGTCTTTGTGGCTATCGGCCAGATGCCGCAGAATGAAAAATTTGCCGGAATGGTGGATCTGGATGCACATGGATATGTAGAAGCTGGAGAAAATTGTCACACAAATGTGAAAGGAATTTTTGTGGCAGGGGACTGCCGTACAAAGGAAGTACGTCAGCTGGCAACAGCTGCTGCAGATGGTGCAGTAGCGGCACTTGCAGCCTGTGCGTATCTGAATCAACAGTAATTTTTATAGGAAAAAGTAATAAAAAATGCATCTTCTCGGTAGGTAAAAATGCTGAAATTTTCTCTTTTTCAAAAAAATACTTACTAATTTGCGAAAAAATTGGTAATATTAATGTATATTGGTGAAAAATGGAAAGGAGGAAGGCTGATGTTTCAGAAAGGGGAATATATTGTCTATGGACAGCATGGAATTTGTCTGGTAGAGGATATTACCCATCTTAATATGTCAGAAGCAGATGAGAAGAAACTGTACTATGTGTTGGTGCCTGTAGGGACAAGGGGAAGCAGAATCTATTATCCGGCGGATCGTGAAAATAGGAATGCCAGATATCTGTTGACAAAGGAGGAAGCGTTATGCCTTCTGGAAGAATTTCCTACAATTGAGAAGATACAGATTGGAATCGAAAAATTGCGGGAAGATACCTATAAGAAAGCTCTTTATTCCGGCAACCAGAAAATATGGGCATCACTTTTGAAAACATTGTATGAACGCAAACAGGATCGATTGAAAACGGGTAAGAGAATTGCATCAGTGGACGAGCGTTATCAGAAAATGGTAGAAGAGGCACTGTGTGGGGAACTGGCTTTTGTGCTGGGAAAGACCAAGCAGGAGTTGAAAGAGATGCTTATATCCCAGATTCCGTGTGCGATTGTCTGAAAAGAAAACAGGCGTCGGGCAGATAGAAAAACAAGCTTTATTCCCACCCAAAGAGTCTGTCCTAATAGCTGAAATTTCCGGGAAAAAGCGGATTTGGAAGTCAGTTTGGCGATATGGAAAATCCACAGGTCATTACACCCAGAAAAACGGAGATATTTGGGTGGAGACGATGCAGATTTTTCTATCTGCCAAATTAACTCGCAATATGCAGTAATATGATAGAAAATGAGATTTTTATCATAAATTTTGGACGAAGGACGGGATGAAAACGCCATATGCCCAACATCTTTAAGATCCCCGGCATCTTCATGATAGAGAAAGTGCCATCCTGTGAAAAGAACGTTAGCGGTTCCTCCTCACAGGATGGCACTTTTTTGCTTACTGCAGTGCTTCCACGATCTTTGTAAATCCCATGGAATGGGACGCTTTTACGAGAACGGCATCGCCGGATTTTAAGATCTGATCGGTTTCTTTTAAGAAACTGTCCACATCTGCAAAGTGCAGGCATCTGGTCTGCGGAGCAGATTTCTTTGCTGCTTCGTGAAGAGCGGCGCTCAAAGTTCCGATAGTCACAAGAATATCCACATGCAGATTCTTCAGATGCTTGCCCACGGAAGCATGAAGTGAGTCGGACTGGGGACCGAGTTCTCCCATGTCACCAAGGATGGCTACTTTTCGGGAGTGGGTGTCATCCAGCACGTTCAGGGATTCCATCATAGAAGTCGGGTTTGCGTTGTAGCAATCATCAAGCAATGTGTAATGTTCGGTATGAAGAATATTGCTGCGGCCGGGCAGCGGCTTTAAACTTTCGATGCCGGCACGGATTTCGTCGATGGAAAGTCCTAAGGCCAATCCGATGCAGGTACCTGCCATGGCATTGTAGACCATGTGGGTGCCGGGAAGGGGAATGACTGTTTCAAAGGAGTTTTTTGTGTCTGTGTGAATCCGGCAGCGGACACCGTCGAATCCCAACTTCTCCACAGAATCCGCCCACACATCGCGGGACGGGTCCATACCGAAAGTACGGGCAATGTCTTTTAACGTAATCAGTTTATCATCGTCCCCGTTGACGAATGCTTTTACATCGTCAGCAGCATAATCAAACATCTCACATTTCGCTTTTAAAATACCGTCTCTGGAACCAAGAAATTCCAGATGGGCAACGCCGATGTTGGTGAAGAGACAGTGGGTCGGGCGCACCATTTTGCTTAGGCGATGCATCTCGCCGTAATGGTTCATGCCCATCTCGACGACTGCCACCTCATGTTCTTCTCCGATACGAAAAATGGTCAGTGGCACACCAAGTTCATTGTTAAAATTTCCCTGGGTTTTCAGAACATTATATTTCTGGCTCAAAATGGAAGCTACCATCTCCTTGGTGCTGGTCTTTCCTACACTTCCGGTAATACCGATAACCGGAATGCCAAGTGTCTGGCGATAGCTTTCAGCGGCCTCTTTCAGGGCCTGCTGGGTATCTTCCACCAGAAGATAAGGGCCTGCTGGATCGGTCAGTTCCTGCTGGCTTAAGGCACAGGCAGCCCCTTTGGCATAGACGTCCGGAATGAATTTGTGGCCATCAACACGTTCTCCGGGAATGGCGACAAAGAGAGTGCCTTTCGTGACCCCGCGGCTGTCGGTCTCCACACCGGAAAGTTCCTGGTCGAGCGCTTCTTCCGGTCCAAAATAACGTGCATGACATGCATCTTTAAACTGTCTGACAGTAAAATGTTTCATGGGTTAGTTCCTTTCCGTATTCGCGTATTTCTTCATGGAAACATTCAGAATCCACTCACAGAGTTGCGGGAAAGAGTAACCAATCGCCTGTGCTTCCTGGGGCATCAGACTGGTAGGGGTCATGCCGGGAAGGGTATTGACCTCCAGTGCATAGTCTTCACCGGTACGGTCATCCAGCATGAAGTCCACACGGGCATATCCTTCGATTCCTACGGAAGCACAGGCTGCTTCTGCGTGACGCTGCATGCGGACAGCGGTCTCTTCCGGAAGTTTCGCCGGGCAGGTCTCGATGGTGCTGCCGGGCTGGTATTTATTTTTATAATCATAAAAGCCGCTGATCGGTGCGATCTCAATGATCGGGAGTGCTTCCCCTTCGATAACGGCAATGGAAAATTCACGGCCGATAATGCAGCGCTCGATAATGGCCTGATCTTCAAAGGTAAAGGCTTCATCCAGTGCTTTCTCCAGTTCGGAGGCATCATTTACACGGTAAACACCTACGGAAGAACCGCCGCAGCAGGTTTTGACCATGCAGGGATAACCGACGCTTTCCGGAAGACGGAATGGTTTTCCTTTCTGAACGGTGATACCGGGAGGTGTCGGAACATTCCGTCCCCGGAACATCTGTTTGGTAATATTTTTATCCATGCAGAGGGCGCTGCTGGTGTGTCCGGTTCCGGTATAGCGGATGCCCATCAGATCGAAGAGGGCCTGAATCTTGCCGTCCTCTCCGTTCTCTCCGTGAAGAGCCAGAAATACCATATCACTCAGTTCACAGAGTTTCAGGACATTTGGGCCCAGAAGACTTCTGTAATTAGGACGGAGCGCTTTTACATGGGCGATATCCGGGGCATCCTCTGCAATGGTACCAACAGAAGCAGACCAGTCGCGATCATCTGTGAACAGATGATCTAATGGTTCTTTTTCTTCCGGCAGACCCAGAAATAAGTCCACCAGAACCACATCGTGTCCGTTTCCTTTTAATGCTTCATAAATATTTCTTCCACTGCAGAGAGATACATCACGTTCGGTACTGATGCCTCCTGCAAGAACTACGATTTTCATAATCAATCCTCCTGTTT
The DNA here is from genome assembly GCF_020686965.1 of Hominiventricola filiformis. Lineage (NCBI taxonomy): Bacteria > Bacillati > Bacillota > Clostridia > Lachnospirales > Lachnospiraceae > Hominiventricola > Hominiventricola filiformis. The sequence goes on from NZ_JAJEPS010000011.1 coordinate 65,089, forward strand.
ATGCTGATCCAGCATTTCCTGAATTTTATGCTGGGCATAGGACCCAAGAAACTTCTGGTCTTCTTTGGAAAGTTCCTTCGGGTAAATGGGTGCACCGTATTCTACGATGACATGGGCAGGTCTGATATAAGGAAGATGTGCTTCCCAGATCTGCGCGGAATTGGTGATGGCAATAGGAATGATGGGACATCCGGTTTTGGACGCTATCTTCATGCTGCCTTCCTTGAACGGAATCATGTTTCCGTCCTTACTTCTGGTGCCTTCCGGGAAAATACAGATAGAGATTCCCTTCTTAATATATTCAATACCAGTCAGAATGGTTTTTAATCCTTCCTTGACGTTGGAACGATCCAGGAAAAGACAATAAAGCCGTTTCATCCAGTCGCGCAGGAGTGGTACTTTGAGCATCTCTGCCTTCGCCACATATCCGGTCAGATCCGGACACATGGAATAGGTGAGCAGAATATCAAAATAGCTGCAGTGATTTCCGACATAGAGAACAGCCTGATCTTTTGGCACATTTTCATGACCGATATAGGTAATATCGGAACCGGTGATCCACAGCATGAGTTTGAAGGCTGCCTGTACCATACGAAGACTGCTGATATCTCTTGTGCGGGGATTGAATTTACCAATCACCCATTCGATCAGAAGAACCGGAATGCCGATGATCAGGTAAAGGATCAGAATCGTTGCTATTAAAATTAAACGTATCATATAAAACTCCTTAAAACGGTATGTATCAACCGAAACGGCCGAACAGTTCGGTCATCTGGCGAAGTCCTTTTGCCATGCCTTCGTTCAGAAGTCCGGCGCGGAAGCGGTACTCCCAGTTGCCGGCTGCGGTACCAGGGGTGTTCATGCGGTGTTCACTTCCCTGATTCAAAAGATCCTGTACCGGGAAAATGGCATATCTTGCAATGGTACCCAGGCAGATGCGGATGAAATCCCAGCTGATGCTGGAAGCGTCCGTATTCATATAACGGCGCACTTTGTCCTGATTTTGATGGGCTGTATGCTGATACCAGCCAAGGGTTGTATCATTGTCATGGGTTCCGGTATAGCAGATACAGTTCCGGGTGTCAAGCTGATGGGGAAGGAAAGAACTCTCTCCAAGTCCATCAAAACCAAACTGCAGGACTTTCATGCCCGGATAACCGAGAGAATCTCGCAGCTTTTCTACTTCCGGTGTAATAATGCCAAGATCCTCTGCAAAGATCGGAAGTTCTTCGCCTAATGCTTTTTCAATGGCACGGAACAGTTCCTCGCCAGGACCTTTCTTCCATTTACCGTTCATAGCAGTCTTTTCGCCTGCCGGAACTGCCCAGTAAGCTTCAAATCCGCGGAAATGGTCGATGCGGACATAATCTACCTGATCCAGCTGGTGGCGGACGCGTTCAATCCACCAGCGATAACTGTCCTTTTTATGTGCTTTCCAGTCATAGAGGGGGTTACCCCACAGCTGTCCCTCAGCAGCAAAATAATCTGGCGGAACTCCGGCTACTTCCAGCGGATGTCCCTTGGTATCCAGGCAGAACATACTTTTATTTGCCCAGACATCAGCACTGTCCGGGGAGGTGAAGATCGGAATATCACCGATGATGGCAATTCCTTTTTCATTTGCATAATCCTTCAGTGCATACCACTGACTGAAGAAGCAGAACTGTACGAAGCAGTAATAGTCGACTTCTTTTTCCAGAAGCTTAAGCCAGGCAGCGCGCTCGGCAGGTGTCGGATCCAGGAGACTGTCTTCCCACTCATACCAGGGCAGATTCTCATGATAGTCTTTTCCTGCCATGTAGAGGCAGTAGTCTTCCAACCAGAATTCATTATTTTTCTGGAAGGAATCATATTCCTCCAGCAGATCCTTATCTGAGGTGTGGCGGAAGTTCTGATAGGCTTTCCGAAACAGTCCGGTCTTATACTCAGTGACTTTTGTGTATTCTACTTTGTCCGGATTGAATTCCGGAATCGGTTCCAGATCCTCTCTGGTAAGAAGTTTTTTTTCAATCAGAAGATCCGGACTGATGAGAAGGGGTTGTCCTGCAAAGACCGAAAAACTCTGATAAGGAGAGTTTCCATTGCCACAAGGGCCAAGGGGCAGAACCTGCCAGAGATGCTGACCTGCCATGTGCAGAAAGTCAATGAAGTTGTATGCTTCCTTCCCCATATCACCGACCCCATAAGGAGATGGGAAGGAAGTCGGATGAGCGAGGACTCCGCTGTAGCGGTGATTGGTTTTGTCCTCAGCAGCTATTTTAAAATGCATCGTTTATGTACTCCCTTTTATACTTTTTTGTGAATATCCTATCCGTAATATTATACTTTACTGGCAACCGGAATACAAGGAAGAAGACTGGTCTTAAATGCTTTTTTTCTTCATAGACTAGAGCAAATAAGAAAGAGAGAAACGGTTCTATGCGAAAAATATGTCTGTTGCTTCTGACAGCGCTCCTGTTCTGTGGGTGTGGAATTGAAAAGCAGAGTCCGAAGAAACTGAAAAGTCTTGATTTCACAGTGCTTGCACCGGAAGAAATGCCGGAAGAACTGCTGAATGTGCTGGAGGAGAAGAAAACATCACCTTTCAAGGTAACCTATAAGGATGAAGGATATCTGTATATTTGTGAGGGATATGGAGAACAGAAAAGCAGCGGATACAGCATTGCGGTAAAGGATCTGTATCTGACGGAAAATGCAGTGTATGTGGATACGGAATTGCTGGGACCGGGAAATGCGGAGAAGACGGAAAGTCTTGTTACCTGCCCGTATATTGTGCTGAAACTGGAAGATCCGGGACTTTCTGTCGTATTTGAGTAAAAGGGGAGGAAAAGAATGGAACTGGAGCGAAGATATGTAAATCTGAATCACCGAAAGGGAGAGGCATTCAGTCAGATGACCATGGAGGAAGATCTGAATGTGCCGGACCAGAAACCGGATATTTATAAGATCATTCACGGACAGGGAGAATTCCGGCCGGATGAGATCAAGGGGGAGACCGGTAAGATCAAGGTGCGTGGAATCTTTCTGTACCGCATTCTTTATATCAGTGAAAATGTGGACCGGATGCCGGAGATGTTGGAAGGAAGCGTGCCTGTTGATGAGACTGTTTTTCTGAACGGGCTGGAAGAGGGTGATATGCTGGATGTGAGCTGGAAACAGGAAGATTTCCGGGTATCAGCAGTACATTCCAGAAAGGCCAATATGAAATGCGTGCTGTCATTTTCGGCGGAGGCTTACCGTGAGCAACCGGTGCCGCTGCTTGAGCAGCCGGAAGCAGCGGAAGATCTGTACCTGAAAACCAGCCCGGTGAGTCTGAAGCAGGAGATGCTGCATAAAAAAGATACCGTGCGGGTGAGGGAAGATGTGACGATATCTCCGGGCAAGCCAAACATTCGGCGGATTCTATGGCGGGAGGTAAGGCTTCAGGGAGCCGAAGCAAGACAGGAAGACGGGAAAATTCTGGTCAAGGGAGAACTGGCAGTCTTCTTTCTCTATGAGAGCGACGGGACGGAGATACCGGTACAGTGGGAAGAAAAGATGATTCCATTCCGCAATGAGACAGAATGCGAGATGAGCAGAGGAGATCTCACTGGCAGGACGGAAGTGACTCTTTTGAGAGCAGATATGGAACTGCAGGCTGATTACGACGGCGAGCCTCGGATGATTCGGGTGGATGCCGTGCTGGAACTGAAGATCCGATATTATGAAGAGAGGGTCTGCGAGGTGCTTGAGGATGCTTACAGCCTTTCCTGTGAGATGATTCCCGGTAAGAAAGAGTATGCATGGGATGATATTTGCCAGATGACAGATTCCCGGGCGCGGGTATCGGGAAGAATGAAAATCCCGGAGCAGAGTCCGGAGATGATGCAGATTCTCTGCGCGGGAATCGGAATTCATACGGACTACAGTGAGCGGACGGAGCATGGGATTCTGATTCAGGGAAATGTGGAGGTGTGGGTACTGTATGCATCCACGGATGATGCGATGCCTTTTGCCTGTGTAAAGGAGACATTTCCATTTGAACATACGGCAGAGATTCAGAAAACAGAGCCGGATGCCGCATGGCAGATCACTGCAGATCTCGATCAGCTGATGGTCAGTATGCTGGATGCGCGGGAGCTGGAGATGAAGGCAGTGCTGCAGATTCAGGTTGAGGTAAGATGTCCCCGGACACTGACTGTCATAGAAGAGCTTACCGAACAGCCGGTAGACATGGCAAAGATGCGGAGTCTTCCGGGTATTGCCATTCATATAGTACAGCCAGGTGAAGATCTCTGGAGCATAGCCAAAACCCACGGCACCTCCTGCAAGTCTGTGATGGAATTAAATGACCTGAAAGAGGAGACTCTGCATCCAGGAAGCAGGCTTTTGATCGTGAAAGAAATTGCCGCTCACAGGAACAGAACAGACTGAAAGCAGCGGTATGAAAGAAAAGAATTGTATCCATGCCGCAAATAGATTAAAATAAGAATAAATAGTTTGATTGGAACAAGGAGATAATGATGAAAGACAGGATACAGCTGAAAGCACTTGCCAAGATTAATCTTGGGCTGGATGTATTAAGGAGAAGGGAAGACGGATATCATGAAGTAAAGATGATTATGCAGACCATCAGCCTTCATGATGATCTGGAGATCCGGAGAATCAAGACACCGGAGATCCAGGTGAAAACGAATCTTTATTATCTGCCGACCAATGAGAACAATCTGGTCTATAAGGCAGCAAAACTTCTGATGGACGAATTTGGTATCAAGGAAGGAGTGGCAATCCAGCTGAAGAAACGGATTCCGGTTGCAGCAGGCATGGCAGGCGGCAGTACGGATGGTGCAGCAGTGTTGTGGGGAATGAATCAGATGTACGGACTGGGACTTTCCAGACAGGAGTTGATGGAACGCGGCGTGAAGCTGGGAGCAGATGTGCCATACTGTGTGCAGAGGGGAACGGCATTGGCAGAAGGCATCGGGGAACGCTTAAGTGTGCTTCCGTCCATGCCCAAATGTACCATTCTTATTGCAAAACCGGGTATCAGTGTATCTACAAAATTTGTCTATGAGAATCTTCATGCCAATGACTTAAAGCCGGAACAGCATCCGGATGTGGATCGTATGATTGAGGCGATGAAGGAGAAAAATCTGGATCTGCTCTGTGAGAGAATGGGAAATGTACTGGAGACTGTGACGATTCCGGCTTATCCGGTCATTCAGGAGATCAAGGAGCATATGATGGCATGCGGTGCTGCGGGAGCTATGATGAGCGGAAGCGGTCCGACTGTTTTTGGAATTTTCCATTCACCGGTGCAGGCAAAAGCGGCTATGAAAGATCTGAAGGTAAATGGACTTGCAAAACAGCTGTATCTGACAACACCTTATAATGTGAAACGATAATTGCATAAAATAAGGAAGACGGGAAATACTGGACTTCAGAAAAAGGATGAGTGTGATACGCTCATCCTTTTTTCGTGAACAGGAGGGAAAAGATGGACAGGATTTCACCGGATCTTGAGAAAAACAGGCAATGGGTCGAAGAGACATTTCAGAACTGCGATGATATTCTTCACCGGCAGGTGTTTCTAAATAATGGAAAGGACGAAGGAATTCTGGTCTATGTGGAAGTGGCGGTCAGTAATCTGATGCTGGAGGAGCATGTCATCGGGCTTTCTGATGTGCAGCCACTTACTACTTACGAAGAAGGCGAGGCAGCACTTCTTGCAGGAAACGGGATTCTTTTTGTACAGGGAGATACCTGTCTGTATAAAATATCCAGTAAAGGATATCCGGGCATCGGGGTATCCCCGGCAGAAAGTGAAAAGGTCATGCGGGGTTCGCGGGAAGGATTTACAGAGAGCGAGAAAATCAATGTGGCATTGATCCGAAAAAGAATCAGGGATGTCAGAATGAAAGTAGAGGAACAACGAATCGGGGTAAGGTCTCATACGATGACAGCGCTGGTCTATATGGAAGACCTGATAGAACCGCAAATTCTGCGCATGATCAAAGACCGGATGGAACAGTATGAAATAGATGGAATTATGGACAGCGGCATGCTGGAACAGCTTCTGGAAGAACACTGGATGTCACCGTTTCCACAGTTTCAGACGACAGAGCGGCCTGACAGGGCGGCATCAGCGGTGTTGGAAGGCAGATTGATACTGGTAACAGATCACTCTCCGACGGTGCTTTTATTTCCGTCCAATTATAACAGTTTTTTTCAGACCAGTGATGACTGGTATAACCGGTTTGAAACAGCATCATTCGCGAGAATGATTCGATTTCTGGCAGCGATCATGGCGATGTGCTTCCCGGCAGTATACGTGGCAGCGACGACATGGCATACAAGCCTCCTTCCGACGAAACTGGTTCTCTCCATGGCAGAGGCCAGGGCAGGAGTACCATTTCCGTCGTTGGGAGAAATTCTTCTGATGGAAATTTCATTTGAACTTTTAAGAGAAGCAGGAATCCGTCTGCCAGGTCCCATGGGAAACACCATTGGGATTGTAGGAGGTCTTATTATTGGACAGGCTGCAGTGGATGCAAATCTGGTAAGTCCGGTTGTCGTGATCGTTGTGGCTTTCACAGCACTATGTTCTTTTGCTATTCCCAATGAAGAATTTGCATCGGCATTCCGGCTCTTAAAATACGGATGTATTTTTATGGGGGCATGGTTTGGGCTATACGGTATTCTGCTTTCCTGCCTGTGGGTGCTGATTCATCTCTCTCATTTGAATAGTCTTGGAATCCCATATCTGTATCCTTATGCGGCATGTGTCGGAAGTGGACAGGAGGAGAAGAAGGATTCACTGATCCGTTATCCTTTCCGACAGCTGAAGTATCGTCCGGTATTTGCCAGAAGGGCGGAAAAAATAAAACTCCGAAAGAAGGATGAAGATGTTTAGTGAGAATAACAGAATCTCTGTCCGGCAGGCGGTCAGAAATTATGGGATGATGGTTATCAGCATCAGCGCGCTGGTGATACCGGTTGCTATGAATCATACTGCCATGTCGTCTGTATTGCTGGCAGCAGGGCTGCTGGGAGTCTATCTTACAGGAATGGCTGCGGCTGCAGCACCGAAAAATAGAATATTCCAGACTGCATCATATGTCCATGGCTGGATACTGGGGACATTGACAGCACGGATGACAGGACTTCTGGTGCAGAAATTTCTGCTGAACGGGGTGCCGCTGTGGGGAATTCTGATATTGTTTTATGCCATGTGCTATTACAATTTGTACAAGGGACTGGAATGCCGGATGCGCGTGGGAGAAATTTTGTTTCTGCCGTTTCTTCTTCTACTGGCAGGACTTGCTATTGCCATGCATGGAGAAGCAGAAGTGATGAGAATCCGGGAATTTACATGGATACTGGATAAAAACGGGATTTGGAAAGGCTATGAACTGTTCTGCTGGCTGACTGCAGTTCAGGGACTCTGGTCTCTTCAAAATTATTATATGACGGAAAAGAAGACGGCTGTTGGCAGAGTCTGGCTGCTCGGAACGGCCGGAGTGGTGTTCTGGGCACTGTTTACATTTTTTATTTACGGAGATGCAGGGCATACAGGACTTGTCTTTCCGCTTGCTTCGGCCATGACGCTGGCACATTTGCCGGGAAATGTGATCGGCAGACTGGATTCAATATTTGTATTTGTCTGGGTGATCGGGCTTTTTACAGCCTGCAGTACCCTGTTTGCACCTTTGCAGGCAGAAGAGCCGGATCGGAGGAAAAAATATCTGTTTGGAGTACTCCTCACTGCATCACTGGCATTTGCCTGCCAGGAAAAATCACAGGAATTGTTGTCTGGATGGCTGTATTGGATCTCTACGCCGGTGCAGATGGTTTTGTTCATCTGGCAGTTTTTGGCGGGAAATGGAAAGAAAATGTTACTGACAGGACTTGGATTTCTCTGTATGTTACTGACTGGCTGTGGGCATCAGGAGCTGGAAAAAGAAAATCTGACAGAAAGCATCTGCGTGGATGTGGGAACGGAGAAAGCCTATACGGTCACATTTGGGTTTTACATGTTGGACGGAGCAGCAGAAACTTACCAGACGGAGGCGGATTCGCTGGAGGAAGCAAGGAATATGTATGACAGTGGTCATGAAAAAAATCTGGATTTCAATCATCTGAGGAATTTTTATTTTTCTGAAAATCTGATGGAAGAAAAAGTCTTCGGAAATCTCCTGATGGAGATTCAGACGGATGGAACGTATTCGCGTGGAATCAGCGTATGGGTAACGGACGCTGATCCTGCGAAAGCAGTGGAGATGAAAGAACAGCCGGAGGAAGGGACGCCTGTCCACCGGATGTTGAATGCATGGTATAACAGGGAATCTTTTCGGCCATACTCCAGTCAGAAGAAATGACAGGAGAGGCGTAGCCGATGAAAAGAGATATGGTAATTTTACTGCTGGCCTGCCTGATAGGGCTCGGCGCCATGGAATGTGTGAACGAGGCGAATCAGGTAAGACAGACATCCACGGTGGCATGGTGGACACTGCTCTATGAGCAGCCGAATCCGGAACATCTTCCGGTAAAAGTAGATTTCTGGTGGAGAAATGGGGGTTGAAGTGTTCCCGGAAAGAAGATAGAATAAACAAGAGGATAAAGCGGAGGTGTATGATGACAAAAGAAGTAGTGGTGACCATATCCGGGCTTCAGCTCTCGGACGGTGATCAGGATACCATAGAGACGGTTCATATGGGGGAATATCATGAGAAGGACGGAGTTCACTACGTTTTCTTTGATGAGATTCTGGAAGGCCATGATCAGCCGGTACGGAATATGATCAAGCTTGGCGAACGGAGTGTAGCAGTCAGAAAAAGAGGTCCGGTATCATCGGAACTTTCTTTTGAGGAAGGCAGTACCAGTGAAAGCGCCTATAATATGCCCTTTGGAGCATTTATGGTTTCTGTCCACACATCCAGTGTCCGCCTGAATGTGGAGGAAGAAAAGATCGAATCAAAAGCTTCCTACAGACTCAGCATCAATGGAGAACACTGCTCGGACTGTGATATCCAGGTGACAGTACAGGCAAAAGAAACGTTTAAGCTTTGTTGACGCTGTCTGTGTTGTGAGATAAAATAAATAAGAAAGAAGTATACATTAGAGGTGTGAAGATGAAAAAAGTTATTCTGACAGGAGACCGTCCTACCGGACGCCTTCATGTAGGACATTATGTAGGTTCTCTAAAAGAAAGAGTAAAACTCCAGAATTCCGGAGATTATGATGAAATTTATATTATGATCGCAGACGCACAGGCGCTGACTGATAATGCGGAGCATCCGGAGAAGGTACGCCAGAACATCATGAATGTGGCGCTCGACTATCTGGCATGTGGAATTGATCCGGAGAAATCCACGATCTTTATCCAGTCCATGGTCCCGGAACTGACAGAGCTGACTTTTTATTATATGAATCTGGTTACGGTATCCCGTGTACAGCGGAATCCAACTGTAAAGGCAGAGATTCAGATGAGAAATTTCGAGGCCAGCATTCCGGTTGGTTTCTTCTGCTATCCGATCAGTCAGGCGGCAGATATTACCGCATTTCGTGCAACAGCAGTGCCGGTAGGTGAGGATCAGCTCCCAATGCTTGAGCAGTGTAAGGAGATTGTACATAAGTTTAACAGTGTATATGGCGAGACTCTGACCGAACCGGAGATCGTGCTTCCGTCCAACAAAGCATGCTTACGTCTGCCGGGTATCGACGGAAAAGCAAAGATGAGCAAGTCTCTCGGAAACTGTATCTACCTGTCTGATGAGGCAGAGGATGTGAGAAAGAAGATCATGTCCATGTTCACAGATCCGAATCATCTGAGAGTGGAAGATCCGGGACGTGTGGAAGGCAACCCGGTATTCCTGTATCTGGATGCATTCAGCCGTCCGGAGCATTTCGAAGAGTTTCTTCCGGATTATAAGAATCTGGACGAACTGAAAGATCACTATACCCGCGGTGGACTGGGTGATGTGAAAGTAAAGAAATTCCTGAATAATGTCATGCAGGCAGAGCTGACTCCGATTCGTGAGAGAAGAAAGATGTGGGAGCAGAGAATTCCGGAAGTATACGAGATTCTGCGTGAAGGAAGCAAAGCAGCAGAGGCAAAAGCAGCAGAGACCCTTCGTGATGTAAAAGCAGCTATGAAAATCAATTATTTTGAGGATGAGAGTCTGATTAAATGATACAGAAGAAAAGACTGACCGCATTCTATGTGGAACAGTATACAAAGGCATCGAAAAAACGGCCCCGGAAAATGCCGGGGACCAATGAGATGCTTTATAAGACGGAAAAGCTGTTCCGTCTGCTGGAAAATACAAAATCCTCCAGGGTCAATATCCGGTCTCTGGAGGAATATCACCGGCAGTTGAAAAATGTGGTGATGTTTGCCAGAAGAAAAAACAGGGATGATATCCTTGAAAAACTGAATACGGTGATATTACCCAGGCTGGCTGAGCTGGACCTGGGTCTTCTTTTGGATGAACAGAAAAAAGGAATGACTGAAGATTTCCTGGTATGGCTGCGCAAAGAACGTCCCTGTGCGGTCTGCCAGGAAACTTTGTTTACCCTGTATCCTGCGTTCCGGCAGCATGTAGTGAAAGATCAGATCATGGATCTGGTACCGGTGCGTCCGGAGATGGAGTTCCCGGAAGTACGGGAGTTGCACCGGCATTTTATTCTGCACATCGGACCAACCAACAGCGGAAAGACGTTCCGGTCACTGGAACGGCTGAAGCTGGCAGGAAACGGCGTCTATCTGGGACCATTACGTCTGCTCGCGCTGGAAGTATTTGAGCAGATGCAGAAATATCATGTCCCCTGTACCATGAGAACCGGACAGGAGTGCATTGAAGAAGCCGGGAGCCGTGTGACGGCATGTACCATTGAGATGGCAGATTATGATGAGAACTATGACATTGCCGTTATTGATGAAGCACAGTTGGTGGCTGATGTAGACAGGGGACATTCCTGGACAAAGGCAATCCTGGGACTGCGTGCAAAAGAAATTCATATCTGCATGAGTCCTGCTGCGGAGCAGGTGATCTGTCATCTTATAGAACTGTGTGGCGATGACTATGAAGTGGATCGCTATGAACGGAAGACAGCACTGATCTGTGAGGAACAGCCATTTCATTTTCCGGATGATATACAGCCTGGAGATGCGCTGATCGCATTTTCCAAGAAATCAGTGCTGGATGTGGCGGGGCGCCTGGAGGAGACGGGCATCAATGCCAGTGTGATCTATGGAAGTCTGCCGCCGGAAATCCGTCGGAGACAGATGCATCTGTTTCATAAGGGAAAAACAAAAGTTGTTGTGGCGACAGACGCTATCGGGATGGGGCTGAATCTTCCGGTCCGCAGAATTATTTTTCTGCAGGCCGAGAAATTTGATGGCGTGTCCAGACGGAAACTAACGACTGCAGAGGTGCGGCAGATTGCAGGCCGGGCCGGAAGATTTGGTCTCTATGACAAAGGTTATGTTACTGCCATGGGAGAGGAAGAGCTTTCCTATATCAGAGATCACTATGCGGCACCGGAGGAATCTCTGACGGAAGTAAATTTAGGCTTCCCGCAGATGCTTCTGGACATTGATGCACCTTTGGATGAAATTCTGAAGATCTGGCATTCCGTGACACCGACGGATCCGTTCGTAAAAGAGAATATCGATGAAGCACTGTTCCTTTATGAGCAGGCAAAGCAGAACCGGAAGATGATTGACGGATTTGACGACAAGTATGTGCTGTACAAGATGATTACCTGTCCTATTGATATTAAAGATAAGAAGGTAGTGGATCTGTGGAATCACTACTGTTGTACCTATACAGCGGACGTATCTCTGGAGCGGCCGGTACTGTACCGGGAGAAAAAAGGAGGTATCCAGCAGTATGAGACATACTATAAACAGCTGGATCTGTATTATCAGTTTTCACATCGCATGCAGAAAGTGATAGAGGAAGACTGGCTTCGCAGAGAACGTGAGAAGACAGAGATGCGGATCATGAGTTATCTCACGAAGGGCAAGCAGAGTTATATTGCCAGATGCAGATACTGCGGAAAGCTGCTTCCGTTGGGATCGACTTTTCCTGTGTGCGATGACTGTTTCCGCCAGGAAGTGCGTGCGAAATACGGACGGAAAGACAAAAATGGAGGAACCACAGATGGCAAAGTGGGTGGAGATAAGAAAAGGCGCGGACTTTCGGGCCATCGGAGAAAAGTACGGCATCAGTCCGTTCACGGCACGGCTGATTCGAAATAAAGATATCGTCGGCGATCAGGAGATTGAAGAATATCTTCATGGAACACTTGAGGATCTTCATCCTGCTTCTCTGATGAAAGGTATTCCGGAAGCGGTGGATCTGCTTGAGCAGAAGATTGGAGAAAATGCATATATCCGTATTATCGGAGACTATGACATTGATGGTGTGTGCGCTACTTATATTTTACTCAGAGGATTCCGTGCGGCCGGAGCGCGGGTGGATACAGATATCCCGGACCGAATGAAGGACGGCTACGGACTGAACCGGGAGCTGGTAAAGAGAGCTTATGATGCAGGCGTGGATACGATCGTCACCTGTGATAACGGAATAGCCGCTGTGCAGGAGATTGCCTATGCCAGAGAACTGGGTATGACGGTTATTGTGACGGATCATCATGAAGTGCAGGAGGAACTGCCGTCTGCGCAGGTGATTGTAAATCCTCGTCAGGCAGATTGTCCGTATCCGTTCAAAAAACTGTGCGGGGCAGCGGTTGCCTGGAAGCTGGTAGGTGCGTTCTGGCAGCAGATGGGACTTCCTCTCGACGATCTTTATGATGAACTCCTGATGTTCGCAGGATTTGCAACGGTGGGAGATGTGATGGATCTGACTGGTGAGAACCGGATTCTTGTGAGGGAAGGACTGAAACGCCTGCAGAAGACAACACATCCGGGAATGTCAGCTCTTATCGAAGCCAATGAACTGGCAAGAGATACACTCTCGGCATTTCATATTGGATTTGTTTTAGGACCCTGTATCAATGCAAGTGGACGTCTTGCGACGGCAAAGAGGGCGCTGGCACTTCTGGACACAAAAGATCAGGCGCTTGCCATAGAGCGGGCGGCGGAATTAAAAGAACTGAATGACGAGCGAAAAGAACTGACGGAGCAGGGACTTGCCCAGGCAGTAGATCTGATCGAACACAGTGATCTGATGGAAGACCGGGTGCTGGTAGTCTATCTGCCGGACTGCCATGAAAGTCTGGCCGGAATCATTGCAGGACGAATCCGGGAGAGGTATTACCGTCCGGTTTTTGTGTTGACCAGGGCAGAAGACGGTGTGAAAGGCTCTGGACGTTCGATTGAAACCTACTCCATGTTTGAAGAAATGAGTAAATGCAAAGAGCTGTATACCAGATATGGAGGGCATCCCATGGCAGCAGGTGTCTCCATGCCGGAAGAACATGTAGAACTGTTCAGGAGAAGACTCAATGAACTGTGTACGCTCAGCAAAGAAGACCTGACAGAAGTCGTACATATTGATATGGCATTACCGTTCTCCTGTGTGTCAGAGCAGGTAGTAAAAGAACTTTCGCTTCTGGAACCTTTCGGAAAAGCAAACACGAAACCGGTCTTTGCCGCCCGTAATGTCCGGGTGCTGGAATCAAGGGTGCTCGGAAAAAATCAGAACGTTCTCCGCATGAAGCTGATGGATGAAAGCGGAATGACATTGGAAGGTATTTATTTTAATAACTGTATGCAGGAAGTAATTGCAGACCTACAGAAGAAGCCGACATTTCATATTCTGTATTACCCTGAAATCAATGAATTCCGGGGAAAAAGAACTCTGCAGCTGAGAGTGCAGGGATATTGTTAAACCAGAAAAAGTGTGCTATATTTGTTTTATTGTGGGTAAACTTTACTCAAAGGGTGTGAAAAGGAGAGATACACATGAAAAAGTTAGAGGATTATGTGGTAAGTATTCCGGATTATCCGGAACCGGGAATTATATTCAGGGATGTCACCAGTATTCTGCAGGATGCGGAAGGACTGAAGCTTGCCATTGATAGTCTGCAGGCAGAACTTGACGGTCTGGATTTTGATGTGATTGCAGGAACCGAGTCCAGAGGATTTATCTTTGGTATGCCGATTGCATATAATCTCCATAAACCATTTGTGCTGGTTCGTAAAAAGGGAAAACTTCCAAGAGAGACCGTATCTGCAAGTTACGATCTGGAGTACGGAAGTGCAGAGATTGAAATGCATAAAGATTCCATCAAACCGGGACAGAAAGTAGTACTGATTGATGATCTGATTGCAACCGGAGGTACCATTGAAGCAGCTGCAAAGTTGGTGGAATCTCTCGGAGGTGAAGTGGTCAGAATTATTTTCCTGATGGAACTTGCTGGTCTGAAGGGAAGAGAAAAACTGAAAAACTACGATGTAAGAAGTGTTATCCGTTACGAGGGTAACTAATATCGTTACGAGCAGAGACAGAGATTAGATAGAAAAGCGGTGATTGGTATATGACGGAAGAACAGGCACGGGAAGTCCAGGAGGACGACAGAAGTATCAAGAAGATGGAAGATTTTACAAGCCCTGATGAACTTTATCAGGAGCTGGTAAAGAGTGTGATGAGATACCATCCTTCTACGGATCTTTCCATGATTGAAAAAGCATATCAGGTGGCTAAGGCCGCGCATAAGGATCAGGTCCGTAAATCCGGAGAACCATATATCATTCATCCGTTGTGTGTAGGTATTATTCTGGCAGATCTGGAGCTTGATAAGGAAAGTATTGCGGCAGGTCTTCTGCATGATGTAGTGGAAGATACGCCGATGACGACCGAGGATGTGGCAGCAGAATTCGGAGATGAGGTAGCGCTTCTGGTAGACGGTGTTACCAAGCTGGGCCAGTTGAGTTATTCTGCGGACAAGGTAGATGAGCAGGCGGAGAATCTTCGAAAAATGTTCCTGGCCATGGCGAAGGATATCCGTGTTATCCTGATCAAACTTGCTGACCGACTGCATAATATGCGGACTCTGAAATACATGCGTCCGGAGAAACAGAAGGAAAAAGCACGTGAGACCATGGATATCTATGCGCCGATCGCACAGCGTCTTGGTATTTCCAAGGTGAAGATCGAACTGGATGACCTTGCATTGAAATATCTTCAGCCGGAGGTCTACTATGATCTGGTAGCACAGATTGCTGATAAGAAAAGTGTCCGGGAAAAATATGTGAAATCCATTGTAGCGGAAGTAAAACAGCACATGGAAAATGCGCATATCGAAGCAGATGTACAGGGACGTGTGAAACATTTCTTCAGTATTTATAAGAAGATGGTTAATCAGGATAAGACACTGGATCAGATCTATGACCTGTTTGCAGTGCGTATTCTTGTGGATTCCGTGAAAGACTGTTATGCTGCACTTGGCGTTATTCATGAAATGTATAAACCGATACCAGGTCGTTTTAAAGATTATATTGCCATGCCGAAAGCCAATATGTACCAGTCTCTTCATACGACATTGATTGGTCCTAAGGGTCAGCCCTTTGAGATTCAGATTCGTACGTATGAGATGCACAGAACAGCAGAGTATGGTATCGCTGCTCACTGGAAATATAAGGAGAGCGGCGGAAGTAATGAGCAGAATATCGAAGGAAAGAACAGTGCAGAAGCGAAGCTTACATGGTTAAGACAGATTCTTGAGTGGCAGCGGGATATGTCCGATAACCGGGAGTTTATGAGTCTCTTAAAGAGTGACCTTGACCTGTTCTCTGAGAGTGTATACTGCTTTACACCCGGCGGTGATGTAAAGACATTGCCGAACGGTTCCAATACGATTGATTTTGCCTACAGCATTCACAGTGCAGTAGGAAATAAAATGATCGGAGCCAGAGTCAATGGAAAACTGGTGCCTATTGAATATGTAATTAAAAATGGTGACCGAATTGAGATCATTACATCTCAGAACTCCAGAGGTCCCAGCCGCGACTGGCTGAATACGGTTAAGAGTACCCAGGCGAAGAACAAGATCAATCAGTGGTTCAAGACAGAATTCAAAGAGGGAAATATTGTCAAAGGTAAGGAACTGATTGCCCAGTACTGCAAGATGAAGGGAATTCCACAGGCGCAGGTAGTGCGTTCGGAATATCAGGAAGGTGTTTTGCGGAAATACGGATTCCGGGACTGGGATTCTGTATTGGCAGCTGTCGGACACGGCGGTCTCAAAGAGGGCCAGGTTGTCAACAAGATGCTGGAGCAGTATGAAAAAGCCAAGAAGAAAGCTGTCACGGACGCTAAAATCATGGAGAGCGTCAGCGAAGCAAAAGAGCAGAAGATCAAGATCAGTAAGTCAAAGAGTGGTATTGTCGTTAAAGGTATTGATGATGTGGCCGTCCGTTTTTCCAAGTGCTGCAATCCGGTGCCGGGAGACGAGATTGTTGGTTTTGTTACTCGTGGACGCGGCGTGACCATTCACAGAACAGACTGTGTCAATATGCTGCATCTGGCAGAATCAGAGCGTGAACGTCTGATTGATGCGGAATGGCAGTCCGGCCTGAAAGCACCTGCAGGTGAAAAATATACGACGGAGATCAAGATCTACGGAAACAACCGTACCGGTCTTCTGGTGGATATTTCCAGAACTCTCACGGAGCGTAATATTGATGTGACGGCCATGAATGTCCGCACCAGCAAGCAGGGTACGGCGACGATTACCATCAGTTTTGATATTTCCAGCGTGGAAGAACTGAACCGGATCATCGACAAGCTGCGTCAGATTGAGAGCGTTCTGGATATCGAGCGTTCCGCCAGCTAAGGAGGATTTTTTATGTCGAGAGTACGTGTTTCCAGCGTTACAGTAGGACAGCTTGCAGTCAACTGTTGGTTTCTGATCAATGAAGATACAAAAGAAGCGCTGGTATTTGATCCAGGGGATCAGGCGGATAAAATTGTTCAGTATGCATCTGAGCAGGGCGTCAAGATTACAGCGGCACTCCTGACCCATGGACATATTGATCACATGGGTGGTGCGGATGCCCTTCGAAACCTGACAGGTGCAAAAGTATATGCACTTCGGGAGGAAGAAGACCTTCTTCTGGATGCCAAGCAGAATCTGTCGGTCTACATTGCCAGAAAAGTGGTGACGTTTGCACCGGATGAGTTCGTGCATGACGGACAGGAACTGGAACTTGCAGGGGTGAAGCTGGAAGTCTTCCACACACCGGGACATACGCCGGGCGGCGCATCTTACTACTGTGCGGAAGCAGGCTGTGTATTTTCCGGAGACACCCTGTTTCAGGGCTCTGTGGGAAGAACCGATTTTCCGGGTGGCAGCATGTCAGCCATTGTCCGTTCTGTGAAAGAGAAACTGTTTCTCCTGCCGGATGACACAAGAGTCTGCCCCGGACATGGGGATGAGACCAGTATCGGGTATGAGAAAAAATATAATCCGTTTGTTTAAGCGTGAAGGGGCCACTGTTTCATAGATAGGTAATCATCTGTGAGACGGTGGCTTTTTTATGCGTGGGGAAGTGCAATTCCCAGGTGGTTTATCAAGTCTTCGGGCAGAGATTGAATTTATTCTTTCATATGCCCAGATAGTGGAAAAGGAAAATTAGAAGAAAATTGAAACAGCTTAGTAAATTTCTAATTTTTCAGCAGCAAGATCACATGCTGTTTTTACCTTTTCATACATCAGCTGTATAGAAGTCAGTTCATCACATCCAGGATATGGGCGTACTTCAAGAGAAATTTTTGCCCTTTGTGTTCCAGGAGTTCGCGGGATATATCCACATTCAAACAGTTGTACAAACTGATCAGTTAATTCTTTCAGGTCAAAAGTGCCGCCATGCACTCCGATAGGTGGATGTGTATGGCCATAAAAATTGCTGTTTGGATCTAATACAGCATCACCAAGATGTACATGGATTAGTCCTGCACGTTGAGTTTCTTTGATTGCTGTTTCTAATGATTCTTCCATCAAGGGTAGATGTGCAGTATCAATCATCAAATGTGCATTGGCAGCTCCATTTTTTTGGGCCTCTAACATAAAATCAGCGCAGTCCTTAAATGGTCCAAGAATCAGTTTTTTGAAACGATGTCTTTCGATTGGTTCGATTGTAATTTCCATATGATAAGTACGACATAATTCAGCTAGTTCCAGAAAATACTCCATAAAACGTTTCAATAATTCGGGACGCTTTTTAATGCCCTTGTCTGGACATGCAGCAAATACAATAATAGGAGATTCTGCCTCTGCTGCATAACAAATATGTTTTTTTGCAAGGTTTAAAGCGTTTTTTCGATATTCTGGATTTTCACTACATGGATTAAATTCACCATCTATCTGAAATATTCCAGGAGCATTGTAATGGAGTTTGATTTCATTTTTTTGCATACTTTGAATGCACAATTTTCTCATGCTTTCATCTTCTGGAAGAAATGTTTCAAAACTTTCATATGGTGTATTGTGGCAGCATGTCTGAATTGCTGCAAAATGTTGATAAGGATCTTCAAATGATTTTGGAAATAACATTGCAGGAGCAAATCCAAAACAAATACGAGATTGAAAATTGGTCATAATTGTATTCTCCTTTTCTAAAAAAATGGTAGCATTGCACACGTCTGACGTCAATGAATTTTAAATATTCCAGGAAGATGGCAGACAAATAAGGTTGCCACCGGGAGATATTTGAGTTACACTTTTTTCATAAGAGCGAAAAATGAGAGGATAGAACGATAGATGATAGAAGTAATTGTAAATAGGCCAAGCTTTGAATATGATATTCATTCCCTGGTGAAAGCTTTCTTTCCACGGGAGGACGTGCAAGTCAGAGTACAGGATACATTTACGGATGATACCAAGATCCGGATGACAGTGCATTTCACGGACGACCAGGTGTCATTTTCCGTGACAGAAGACGGATGTCTGAAAGAAAATGGCGAGCAGGCCATTGACTACAGTGACCGGAAAGAAACAAAAAATCATCTGAAGCGTCTGATCTACCGGAAACTTTCAAATTATACAGGACAGGAGCTTCCCTGGGGAACGCTGACCGGTATCCGCCCTACTAAGATTGCCATGGGACTTCTGGAGCAGGGCAAACGCAATGTGGAAATTGCGGAATATATGAGAAATACGTACTTAGCCAGCAAAGAAAAAGTGGCTTTAAGTGTTATGATTGCCAACAGGGAACAGTATGTCTTAAGAAATATTGACTACAAGGACGGTTACAGTCTGTATGTGGGAATTCCTTTCTGTCCGAGTATCTGCCTGTATTGCTCTTTCTCATCTTATCCATTGGAACGGTGGCGGAAACGGGTAGATGAGTATCTGGATGCATTATGCAAGGAACTGGACTATTTATCCAGCCGGTTCCGCTATAAAAAATTAAATACAGTTTATATTGGCGGCGGAACACCGACCACACTGGAGCCTTATCAGCTGGATCGTCTGTTGACGAAGATTCAGAGTTGCTTTGATACAGAACATCTGCAGGAATTTACTGTAGAGGCAGGCCGTCCGGACAGCATTACCAGAGAAAAATTACAGGTACTTCTTGATCACGGTATTGATCGGATTTCCATTAATCCCCAGACCATGAATCAGAAGACGCTGGACATTATTGGCAGAAGACATACGGTGGTGCAGGTGCAGGAAGCATTTGCGCTGGCCCGAGAGATGGGATTTTCTCATATTAATATGGATCTCATCGTAGGACTTCCGAGCGAGACGTATGAGGATGTGGAACGGACCATGCAGGAAGTACAGAGGATGGCGCCGGACAGTGTGACGGTTCATTCTCTTGCCATCAAGCGAGCAGCAAGGCTTAGTCTTTTCAAAGATAAATATGAAGAGATGGGTCTGGAAAATAACATGCAGATCATGGATATGACCGCCAGATACTGTGCCGAGATGGAATTATCCCCCTATTATCTCTACCGTCAGAAAAATATGGCAGGTAATTTTGAAAATGTTGGTTATGCGAAAGTAGATAAGGCAGGCATCTACAACATTCTGATTATGGAAGAAAAACAGACTATTCTGGCAGCAGGTGCGGGGGCATCTACGAAAGTAGTCCTTCCATCAGATCAGCCGGAAGTCATGGAAAGCCGGATTGAACGATGCGAAAATGTAAAAGACGTCAGCCAATACATTGAGCGAATCGATGAGATGATCGAACGGAAAGAACAATTTTTCTGTAAAAATGGAATTTAAAAGAAAAGGGACTGTTGCAGAATAGATGGTGTCATCTATTCTATGACAGGCCTTTTTTCGGTTCTGACAGTCAGTTTATGTTCTGCTGGGCAGATAAAAGCGAAAATTTCTATTCTGCCCGATGAATCAATCATAGTATCTGAAACTCTATATAAATAGCATATTCTAGTGTTCGATTTGGATATATAAAGGAAGTGCAGTATTCTCTACCCACGAAAGTACTAATATTTGGGCAGTCGAAAAGCATGATAGTCTATATGTACAAATGCTCTTTGTATATGGCTGTTAAAATGAATTTTCAAGATTTCTGATATCTTCTTTGGGTATTAAACAATCAGGTCCATTTGTAATAGACTTAATTGACAAGAATGTGAAATAGTTCGGGTGTAATAATACAAAAAATAAAAATGAGGAAAAGAAAATTTTGCTGGAATAAGGCTCGATGACAGTCGGATACGTTCTTGACAGTGGCAAAACCGAAACGTATAATAGTCGGTAGGTGTGAGAAAAATCAGCAAAATACAGCTGTTTTCACAATACGTAATACAGAGAGGAACAAGATTTATGCCTTTAAAGAAGAAACCGGTTACCGGTATGAAAGACATTCTGCCCGCAGAGATGCAGGTCAGAGATTATGTTACCGGACTGATTAAAGAAACCTATAAAAGTTTTGGATTTTCTCCGATTGAGACTCCGTGTGTGGAGCATATCGAGAACCTGTGCAGCAAACAGGGCGGAGACAACGAGAAGCTGATCTTCAAGATCATGAAGAGAGGCGAGAAACTGAATCTGGAGACTGCCCAGAGTGAGGCAGATCTGACCGACAGCGGACTTCGGTATGACCTGACGGTGCCGCTTTCCAGATTTTATTCCAACAATGCCAACGATCTGCCGACTCCGTTTAAAGCTCTGCAGATGGGCAGCGTATGGAGAGCTGACCGTCCCCAGAGAGGACGTTTCCGTCAGTTCGTTCAG
Source organism: Hominiventricola filiformis (assembly GCF_020686965.1). NCBI lineage: Bacteria > Bacillati > Bacillota > Clostridia > Lachnospirales > Lachnospiraceae > Hominiventricola > Hominiventricola filiformis. The sequence goes on from NZ_JAJEPS010000011.1 coordinate 86,251, forward strand.
TGTGATATCGATATCCTTGGTGAGCCGACCTGCCTGGCAGAGATCGAGCTGATCCTGGCTACCACCACACTGCTTGGAAAACTGAATTTTAAAGATTTCAAAGTACGCATCAATGAGCGCCGTATCTTAAAAGCAATGGCATCCTACAGTGGATTTACTGAGGATCAGTACGATCAGGTATTCATCATCCTTGACAAGATGGATAAGATCGGCTGGGATGGCGTGAAAGCAGAACTTATTGAGTCCGGCTATCCAGAAGCAAACGTAGAGAAATATGTCACCATGTTCGATGAGATGGAGAAGGCAGAAGATGCACTTGCGTACCTGTCAGAGAAGCTTTCCGGCGTTCTGGAAGAGGATGTGATTGAGAATCTCCGTACCATCCGCACCAGTGTAGAGGCAACCGCTGCTTCCAAGTTCCAGCTGGTATTTGACCCGACTCTGGTACGTGGCATGTCCTACTACACCGGAACCATCTTTGAGATCGAGATGGCAGAGTTTGGAAGCTCCGTAGCAGGCGGCGGCCGCTATGACAAGATGATCGGAAAATTCACCGGAAAGGATACTCCGGCCTGCGGTTTCTCTATTGGATTTGAGAGAATTATCACGATTCTTATGGAGCAGAATTTCCAGGTACCGGGTACCTCTGGAAAGAAAGCATTCCTGATCGAGAAAAATATGCCTGCGGAGAAACTCTGTGAGGTATTAAAAGAGGCAAAGGCAGAGCGTGAAGCAGGTGCTCAGGTACTTGTAGCTCTGATGAATAAGAATAAAAAATTCCAGAAGGAACAGCTTTCCAAAGAAGGCTACACGGAATTCAAGGAATTTTTCTGCAGATAATCTGCAGCGAGGAAGAGAGAGGTAAAAAACATGCAGGGAAGAACCCATAACTGCGGAGAACTGCGGCTTGAGAATGCCGGACAGGAAGTACGTCTGGTAGGCTGGTACGAGAACATCCGTAAAGTAAGTAAGAATTTAGGATTCCTCATTTTAAGAGATTTCTACGGAACGACTCAGATCGTAGTAGAGACTGAGGAGATCATGGATCAGCTGTCTGAGCTGAATTATGAGTCTACCATTCAGGTAGATGGTGTCGTTCGTGAGAGAAGCAGCAAGAATGCAAAGCTTCCCACCGGAGACATTGAAGTAGTGCCGACGAAGATTGAAGTGCTGGGTAAATGCCGTTACAACGAACTGCCCTTCCAGATCAACCATTCCAAAGAGGCTGACGAGAATATTCGTCTGAAATATCGTTATCTGGATCTCCGCAATCCGGAGGTAAAAGGCAAAATCGTTCTGAGAAGCAAGATTGTAGCTGACCTTCGTCAGAGTATGACTGCTCATGATTTCATGGAGATCACCACCCCGATCCTGACCTGTTCTTCTCCGGAGGGAGCAAGAGATTATCTGGTACCCTCCAGAAATCATCCGGGCAAGTTCTATGCACTGCCCCAGGCTCCACAGCAGTTCAAACAGCTTCTGATGGCTTCCGGATTTGACCGTTATTTCCAGATTGCTCCGTGTTTCCGTGATGAGGATGCCAGAGCAGACCGTTCTCCGGGAGAGTTCTATCAGCTGGATATGGAGATGGCATTCGCAAGCCAGGAGGACGTATTTGCGGTCCTTGAGGATGTATTGCCGCCGATCTTCTCCAAATATGGCATTTACAAAGAAGCTTCCAAACCGCCATTCAAGAGAATTCCGTATCTGGAAGCAATGGATAAATACGGTTCCGATAAACCGGACCTTCGTATCAGCCTGTTAGTGCAGGATGCAACCGAGGTACTGGCTGACTGTGGATTCGGACCTTTTGAAGGAAAGACGGTAAAAGCAATCATAGCTCCTGAGTTCAAGGGTACGAGAAAAGTCATTGATAAACTGTGTGCAGATGTAGAAGTACAGAGCGGACAGAAAGCATACTGGTTCCGACTGGATGAAAAGATGGAACTGGTAGGCGGCATCTCCAAGTTCCTGCAGGATAAGAAAGATGCAGTAGTAGCAGCTCTCGGACTGAAGGCAGGAGATTTCGTAGGTCTGACTGCAGGCGACTTAAAGACTGCTCAGAAGACCGCCGGCGTGCTCAGAAAGATGCTGGGTGCATCTTCCGATGCTTACATGAAGAAGGACTGCTATGAGTTCTGCTGGATCGTAGACTTCCCGATGTACGAGATCGGTGAGGAGTCCGGCGAGCTGGAGTTCTGTCATAATCCGTTCTCTATGCCGCAGGGTGGACTTGACGCTCTGGAAAACCAGAATCCGCTGGACATTCTGGCATATCAGTATGACCTAGTATGTAACGGTGTTGAGCTTTCTTCCGGTGCTGTTCGTAACCACGATCCGGAGATCATGGTCAAAGCATTCAACATCGTCGGTCTTGGCGAGGAGGATGTGAAAGCAAAATTCCCGGCTATGTACAATGCATTCTGTTACGGAGCACCGCCCCACGCTGGTATCGCTCCGGGTGTAGACCGTATGGTGATGCTCATTGCAGGAGAGGAAAGTATCCGTGAGATCATTCCGTTCCCGATGAACAAGAATGCACAGGATGTTATGATGGGAGCACCGGCAGAAGTTGAGGAAAGACAGCTTCGCGACGTGCATATCCAGATTGTCAAAGAAGAAAAAGAAAAAACAGAAGAGTAATCCTAAAAAATCCGCAGAACCGGACATCCGGGGCTGCGGATTTTTATTGTGTTCCTACTTGTTGTAACGTATAATAAAACTATCGTAATGACATAAATTGGGGGAGGATACAAAAGGTGATTAAATGTCAGAACTGTGGCGCTGATATCGAAGAACTGGTGCCGCGCTGCCCCTACTGCGGGGCCATGAATGAACCGGGTGCAGAGCATAAATACATGCAGGATTTATATAAACTGAAGGATGACCTTGAGGATCTGGGGGATATGCCTCAGGAGGAGATTTCTGACGAAGTAAAAATCCATGCAAAATTTACCGGAAAAGCATTTGGGTTGATTGTACTGATTGTGCTGTTGTTGGTGGGAATTTTCCTTTTCTTACGGTTTTCAGGGGATCTGATCTGGAAAGCACATGAGGTGATTACCCATACGAGATCTGCGGATGCGAGGGAACAGATGCAGTGGGAACGGAAACATTTCCCGCAGCTGGATGCCTGGTATGAAGAAGAAAATTATGAGGCAATTCAGAATTTCTTCAATGAAACGGATGAGGCGGCAGATGGAATTCAGTACAATTATTCCAACTGGGAACACTGGGGACTTATGGCCTTTTACGATCCATGGAGAGAGTGCATGGACCTGTGGAACCGGGTGAAAAATGGAGGAGAGACCTATTCCTATGAGTTCCAGAGTGCCCTTTATGATGCATTGACCATGAGCTATGACCGGGCACTTTTTCCGCTGAAGGACGAGAAGGATTGTGAGCAGGCAGATGCCTGGATCGCAGATGCGGATGCATTTGTAAAAGAGGTATATGACATGGATGAGCAGGAAATTCAGGATCTGAAAGCAAAAGCAGAGAAAGACGGATTTCTGAATTATAAAGTAATCTATCAGTACGTGGAGGAAAATAAGAGTGAAATGTAATTACTGTGGGGCGGATTTGACGATGGAAGATGAGGTATGTCCTTTTTGTCATAATCCGAATCCGTATTATGTAAAGCACCGGGAAGACATGCACCGGTATGAGCAGGATTATCAGGAGACCAAGAGTGACGTCTATGAGACAGCGGGAAAGACCAGCCGGAAAGCGACACAGATTGCGATTCTGGCAGTGCTGGGAGGGCTTTTCCTTGGGACAGTTGTGCTGAATACCAATATCTGGACTGTGGAGCGAATGATTCAGCGTCATAAAATCCGAAATAATATTTCCACCCATCTTGCGAAGCTTGACCAGTATCTTGCGGAAGAGGACTGGGCTTCCTTCACCGATTATATCGACATGAATCAGCTGTATTATTCCGGCATCGATGAACTGGAAGATTATCGGTATTTCCGACAGCTGGCAGACGATTATAATTACATTTATGAATCCTGCATGCATCTGGTGGATTATGAAAACCTGGATGAAGATGAATATTATTACTATACACCGGATTATTCCCTGGAACAGATTGCAGACAGCCTGAAACATATGTATGACTTTGTGAAAAAAGATGAATATTCCACCTATTATGAAGTTTATCAGGCCCATCGGGACTGGTGTGATCCTATCCTTACAGAGGCGGAGGAATTAGTACAGGCTTATGCAGGTGTAGACAGTGAAGTGATCGAGTCCGGACAGATCCGTGAGATGTCCAGGACTAAGCTGGTGGTACTACTGGAAAGGAGCTATAACAAGGATGAATCGTAAACTATTTCGGGTGATTACCGTAGTACTGGCGGTGCTGATTGTAGGACAGCTTCTGAATCTGGCACTTCAGATTCATAGCGATGTATATCATTACAGTTATGATGAAGATACCTTCCTCTATACGATCCAGGATGGCAGGTATTCAGAACTGCCGGAGAAGAAGCGCAGGAATGAGATGGAACACGTAAAAGCAGATGCGCAGCTTCAGGAGTGCTATGCAGTGGCAGATTATTATGAGGCGGCATCTATATACTATATGTACCTGCAGAATGGTGATGCGGAAAAGAGCCGGAAAGCACAGGCCGATATGAAAACTGCACAGTCCGCCATGGGTGAGCTGGAATATTGTGCGGCAGAGATTGATTCTTATTTTGTAAACTATTTTAATCATTAATAAAATCAGGAGGGTTGCAATGATGAAGGGTTTAGTAATCTGGAAGGATGGACATGCAAGTCTGGAGGAAATGAAGAAGCCGGAAATTAGTGAATACCAGGCACTGGTCCGGGTGACAGCGGGAGCTTTATGTGGTACCGACAAGGAAATCATATATGATGTCCTGAAGGGATTTCACAATTATCCCACGGTGCTTGGCCATGAAGGTGTGGGCCGTGTAGAGGCAGTTGGAAGCAAAGTGAAAAATTTTGCCGTGGGCGATAAAATCGTTCTTCCATTTCTGGATGATGGAGAAGACTTCTATTCCACCTGGGGAGCTTTTGCAGAATACGCAGTTATTGGTGACGCTGAGGCTATGATGGAAGATGGACATACGGTTGGTGACGGCGTCCTGACAGAAGGCAATCTGGCACAAAAGAAAATCCCGCAGGAATTTGATGATGTGGAAGCAGCCATGATCGTGACTTATCGGGAAGTATATTCTACCATGAAACGTCTGGGATTCCGGAAAGGAAAAAGCCTGGTAATCTATGGTGCAGGACCGGTGGGCCTGGTATTTATTACTCTGGCCAAATATATGGGACTTTCTCCGATCATCAGTGTGGATCATACAGAGAAAAAACTGGAATCAGCCAGAACATGTGGTGCGGATTATACGCTGAATTTTGATCAGTGCAATGTAATGGAAGAGGTACTGAAAATCCTTCCGGACAAAGCAGATATGATTTTGGATGCAGCCGGCATTCCCTCATTGATCAATCAGAATCTGAAGCTGGTAAAGAATTTTGGTGATGTATGTGTTTACGGGGAAACTGCAAAGAGTGAGCATCTGATCAACTGGGAAGAGGCACCGTTCTGCTTCAATCTGCGCTTTGCTCAGTGGCCGTCAAAGGCAGAAGAAGCATCGGTGCATGATGAGATTATAGAGCTTATGAAGCAGGGCGTACTGAAAGGCTCCAATTATATATCTGATGTGTTTGACTTTAAAGACAGCGTAGAGGCAATTGAATATTTCAAAGCAAAGAAAAATAAAGGAAAAATTGCCATTCGTTTCTAAAACTCATCTGTCAGAATTTCAGGAAAGAAGGAAGCAGTTCCCGGCTTCCATAAAAAAATCCGTCTAAGAACAGGCGGATTTTTTTGTTGCGATGGTATTCATAACAAGTCCTCTCTTTCTCTATCCAAGATACTACAAAACCGTGGGAATAACAAGAAAATGGAGTAATATTACACAAAAATGAGAGGATGAAATTTGTACTTATGACGAAAATAACAATGAACGACAGAATTCGCTTGCATTTGTTGTGAAAAAGCTCTATGATAGATGCATAAGAACTGGAAACGTTTCCAGATAATAAACGGGAGGATTTCAATATGAAGAGAAAATTAGTAGCAATGACCATGGCATGCACATTGGCAGCTACCGCACTGACTGGATGCGGCGGTTCCTCAAACGGAGGAAGCAGCAGCGCAGCAGACACCAAGACTGACAGTGCAGCAGCTGAGAGCACTGCAGCTGAGACCACAGCATCTGATGCAGAAGGCTCTGTTTATTACCTGAACTTCAAACCGGAGCAGGATCAGCAGTGGCAGGATCTGGCAAAAGCTTACACCGAAGAGACCGGCGTACCGGTAACCGTTGTAACAGCAGCTTCCGGAAACTATGAGACAACCCTGATGAGTGAGATGGGCAAGAGCGGTGCTCCGACTCTGTTCCAGGTAAACGGACCTGTTGGACTGGCAAACTGGAAAGATTACTGCTACGATCTGGCAGGATCTGATATTTACAGCCAGCTGACCAGCGACAGCTACGCATTAAAAGAAGGCGACACCGTATACGGAATCGCATATGTAATCGAGTCCTACGGACTGATCGTAAATAAAACCTTGCTTCAGACTGCAGGCTACACCATCGACGACATTCAGTCCTTCGATGATCTGAAGAAAGTAGCAGAGGATATCACCGCAAGATCTTCTGAGCTTGGCTTCGCAGCATTTACTTCCGCTGGTATGGATGGATCTTCTGACTGGAGATTCAAGACCCATCTGGCAAACCTGCCGATCTACTTTGAGTATCAGGCAGATGGCATTGACAGTACAGATGCAATCAAAGGAACCTATCTTGATAACTACCGCAATATCTGGGATCTGTACATCAACAACAGCACCTGTGATCCGTCCGAGCTTTCTGCAAAGACCGGTGATGACTCCAGAAACGAATTCCTTGCAGGCGAGGCAGTATTCTTCCAGAATGGTTCCTGGGAGTATGGAAACCTGACAGCAGATGGAGCTCTTACAGATGATGATCTCGCTATGATCCCGATCTATATCGGAGCTGGCGATGAGGCTAATCAGGGACTGTGTACCGGTACTGAGAATTACTGGTGTGTAAACAATCAGGCAGACGAGGCTGACATTCAGGCAACTCTGGACTTCATGAACTGGTGTGTAACCTCTGATCTTGGAACCAAGACCATGGCAGAGGATATGGGATTTGTAATTCCGTTCAAGGGTGCTCAGGAATCTCAGAACCTGTTCGTAAAACAGGATACAGAGTACACTGCAGCAGGCAAGACTCCGGTATCATGGAACTTCACTACCATGCCGTCTGAAGAGTGGAAGAACGGCTTAGGCCAGGCACTTACCGCTTATGCAGCAGATGAAACTGATGCAAACTGGGACGCTGTTGTATCTGCATTCGTAGATGGATGGGCAACAGAGTATCAGCTGGCAAACGGACAGTAATTGATAGTATGATGATGAGGGGCGGGCAAGAGACTTGCCTGCCCTTTTTACGCCTTGAAAGGGGAGGGAGTGGCTTTATGGAAAAAGCAATCAAACGGTATTCGCCGGTCTTCGTATTGCCCACACTGCTGGCATTTACGATCGGATTTATCATTCCGTTTATTCAGGGACTGTACCTGTCCTTCTGTCAGTTCACGACAGTAAATAATGCAACCTTTACTGGTTTGTCAAACTATCAGAGCGCGCTGGCAGACAGTTCTTTTCTTTCATCTTTTAAATTTACCGTAATGTTTGCGGTGGCATCCATTGTACTTATCAATGTGATTGCATTTGCTCTGGCATTGCTTCTGACCAGACAGTTGAAAGGAACCAATGTGTTCCGTACTATTTTCTTTATGCCGAATCTGATCGGTGGAATCGTGCTGGGCTATATCTGGCAGATTCTGATTAACTGTATTCTGTCCATCGTAGGACAGCCGCTTCTGGCACTGAACAGTTCCGCGGGATACTGGGGACTGATTATCCTTATGTGCTGGCAGCAGATCGGTTATATGATGATCATTTATATCGCCGGTCTTCAGAATGTATCCGATGATCTCATCGAGGCAGCAGCCATCGACGGAGCGACGCCATGGGAGACCTTATGGAAGGTAAAACTTCCTATGGTTATGCCGTCTATCACGATCTGTGTATTCCTGACACTGACCAACTCCTTCAAACTCTTTGACCAGAACCTGGCGTTGACCGGTGGTGATCCGAACCACATGACGGAGATGATGGCGTTGAATATTTATCAGACGTTTTATGCAAGGGCCGGAGCCCAGTGGAAGGGACTTGGACAGTCAAAGGCAGTATTGTTCTGCCTGCTGGTCATTGTCATTTCCATGATTCAGCTGAAAGCAACGCGTTCAAGGGAGGTGCAGCAGTAAGATGGGAAAAAAGAAAAAAATTGCAGACCGCATCTGGACTGTTGTATTAACCATCCTGGCGCTTCTGTATGTATATCCGATCATTATGATCCTTTTTAACTCGCTGAAAAAAGAGACGACCATCACTACGGCAGGTGCATTTACCTTGCCGACGGCGGATGGGTTTGCAGGACTTGAAAACTATGTAAATGCCATTGCATCCAAAGGATTTTTACAGAGCCTTGGATACAGCCTTCTGATTACCCTTACATCTGTTGTGGCAATTCTCATTTGCTGCTCCATGTGTGCCTGGTATATCACAAGGGTGAAGGGTGTGATTTCCCAGGGACTTTACTTCCTGTTTGTATTTTCCATGGTTGTACCCTTCCAGATGGTTATGTTTACCCTTTCCCAGACGGCAGACCGATTGAAGCTCAATACGCCGTGGAACATCTGGGTCATCTATCTGGGATTTGGTGCAGGACTTGCGGTCTTCATGTTTGCTGGATTCATGAAATCCATTCCGTTGGAAATTGAAGAGGCAGCCATGATTGACGGCTGCAATCCGATCCAGACCTTCTTCCTGATTGTGCTTCCGATTCTGAAGCCGACCATGGTTTCTGTAGGAATTCTGGAGGCTATGTGGGTATGGAATGATTACCTCCTGCCGACGCTGGTACTGGATATTAAGAGTTATAAGACCATCCCGATGTTGATCCAGTATTTCCGTGGAAGCTACGGAAAGGTTGAGATGGGACCGATGATGGCCAGCATTATGTTAACTGTCATACCGATCGTTATTGTTTATCTGGTTGGTCAGAAACATATTATTAAAGGAGTAGCTGCAGGAGCTGTAAAAGGCTAAACAAGTACCTATGACAATCAAAGATATTGCAAAAGAATCCGGATACGCGGTGGGAACCGTATCCCGTGTACTTAACAATCATCCGGATGTGTCAGAAAAAGCACGGAAGACCATTATGGAGGTGGTGGAGAGACACCACTTCAAACTGAATAACAATGCCAAGCATCTGAAGCAGCAGGCCAGCAGCGGAATTGCCATTATTGTCAAAGGTTCCCAGAATATGCTGTTTGCTTCCATTGTGGAGCAACTGCAGGGACTGATTGAGGAAAAAGATTTTGCCTGCTTCATCTATTACATTGGTGAGGAAGAAAATGAGGTCGAACAGGCGGAAAGTGTCTGCCTGGAACGGCATCCGAAAGGGATTCTGTTTCTGGGAAGTAATCTGAAGTTCTTTCAGGAGCGGTTTGCACGAATTGACGTTCCCTGCGTTCTGGTTACCAACTCAGCGGAGCAGCTTCATTTTCGGAATCTCTCCAGTGTCAGTACGGATGATGCAAAGGGAGCCGAAGCAGCGGTGGAGTATCTGATGAACCTGGGCCATAAGAATATCGGCATCTTAGGAGGCCGTATGGAAAAATCCCATGCCGCTTACACCAGATGTGTAGGATGTGCGGATGCATTCCAGAAGCACAAAATGGCATTTGACCGGAAAAAACAGTATGAACCAGCACTCTTTTCCATGGAAGAAGGGTACCGCGCCATGAATGCACTGCTTGATCGGATGCCGGATTTGACAGCGGTATTTGCCATGGCGGATGTACTGGCTATGGGAGCAATCCGGGCAATTTGTGACAGAGGCCTGAAAGTGCCGGAAGACATTTCAGTCATAGGATTTGATGGAATTGAACTTGGAAATTATCTCACTCCCAGGCTGACCACGATTCGTCAGGACAGAGAACGGATCGCAGACAGGAGCATGGAGATTCTGCTCTCCTGCATGGACGAGGAGCAGGAGGAAGAACTGGTTGCAGTGCATGAACTGCTCCCATTTGATCTTGTGATGGGAGAAAGTGCAGTAAAGGTTTGAGCAGAATAAGGAGGAAAAAAAGATGGCAGATATTACATTTAAGCATGTAAAGAAAGTATATGATAAAGGTAATGTGGTAGTTCCGGATCTCAATCTGGAAATTAAAGATAAAGAGTTTATTGTACTGGTAGGACCGTCCGGATGTGGAAAATCTACCACGCTTCGTATGATTGCCGGTCTGGAGGAAGTATCCGATGGAGAGCTTTACATTGGCGACCGTCTGGTAAATAATGTGGCACCCAAGGACAGGGACATTGCCATGGTATTCCAGAGCTATGCTCTGTATCCGCATATGACCGTGTATAAAAATATGGCGTTTGCACTGGAATTAAGAAAAACGCCGAAGGATGAAATCGATAAAAAGGTACATGAAGCAGCAAAGATTCTTGGACTGGAAGAGTATCTGGACCGGAAACCGAAAGCACTCTCCGGTGGACAGAGACAGCGTGTGGCACTGGGACGTGCCATGGTAAGAAATCCTTCCGTATTCCTTCTCGACGAGCCGCTGTCCAACCTGGATGCGAAGCTCCGTACTGAGATGAGAAGCCAGATCGCAGCGCTTCACAAACGTCTCCAGACGACCTTTGTCTATGTTACCCATGACCAGACGGAAGCTATGACTATGGGCGACCGCATTGTGGTTATGAAAGGCGGAATTATCCAGCAGGTAGATACACCGCAGGCACTTTATAACTATCCGTGCAATAAGTTTGTAGCAGGATTTATCGGCTCTCCGCAGATGAACTTCCTGAACGCAAAAGTGGAGAAAAACGGCGATAACTATGCACTTGCTTTTGGTGAGTACCGGATTCCGGTTCAGAAGCCGGAGCTGGAAACTTACGTAGGCAAAGAAGTAATTCTTGGTATCCGGCCGGAAGATATTCATGCAGAAGAATCCTTCTTAAGCATTTCCGAGGCATCCAACATTGAGGCCAATGTAGATCTGGCAGAGATGATGGGTTCTGAGATTTATCTTTATTTGACCTGCGCCGGACAGAATCTGGTGGCAAGAGTGCCGTCCCGCACGGGCATCAAAGCAGAGGATCATGTAAAACTGGCATTGGATACGAATAAGATTCATGTATTTGATGCAGAGACAGAAGAGATCATCTGTCATTAAGAAAAATAAGGATTCAGAGGAGAAAATCATGATGAAGTCGAAATGCAGCGGAGTCCTGATGCATCTTTCTTCACTGCCTTCAGAATATGGAATTGGTACGATGGGCGTGGAAGCCAGAAAGTTTGTGGACTTTCTGGAAGCTGCCGGTCAGAGTTACTGGCAGATGCTGCCCATCTGCCCCACCAGTTACGGAGATTCCCCTTATCAGTCTTTCTCTACTTACGCAGGAAATCTGTATTTTATTGATCTTGATCTGCTGTGTGAGCAGGGACTGCTGCTCCCGGAAGAATATAAGGAGCGGGACTGGGGAAATGATCCGAAGCAGGTGGATTATGGAAAGATTTATGAGAGCCGGTATCCGGTGCTCCGAAAAGCGGCAGAACGATTTGCTGAGCAGATACCGGAAAGCTATGAGACATTCTGCCGGAATAACGCATACTGGCTTGATGACTATGCTCTGTTTATGGCGCTGAAGGAAGCGCATGACGGTAAACCATGGCAGGAATGGGAGCCGGAACTGAGAAACAGAGATAAAAACGTGCTGGATCTGGTGCTCCTGAAGTGTATGAAAAAGATACAGTTCTGGAAGATCATGCAGTATCTGTTTTTTGAGCAGTGGAAAGCCCTCAGAACTTATGCGAATGAGCATGGTGTGAAGATCATTGGAGACCTTCCCATCTATGTGTCATTGGACAGCGTAGATGTGTGGGCACATCCGGAACTGTTTCAGCTGGACGGAGATAAAGTGCCAAGAGAAGTGGCAGGATGTCCGCCGGATGGATTTTCCGCAGACGGACAGTTGTGGGGCAATCCACTCTTCGACTGGGACTATATGGAAAAAGACGGATACAGCTGGTGGGTAGCCAGAATTCAGTATCTGTGCAATGTTTACGATATGCTGCGGATTGATCATTTCCGTGGATTTGATTCCTATTTTGCTATTCCTTATGGCGATGCCAACGCCCAGAGAGGACATTGGAAACAGGGACCCGGAATGGATTTGTTTTCTACCGTGGAGCAGAAGATCGGCAAGCAGAACATTATGGCAGAAGATCTCGGCTATATGACAGATTCGGTAAAAAAATTATTGTCAGACAGCGGTTTCCCGGGCATCAAGCTGCTTCAGTTCGCATTTGACAGCCGGGATGGCGGCGGAGATATGTACCTGCCGGAAAATTACCCGGAAAACTGCGTGGCTTATACAGGAACCCATGATAATGATACATCCGTAGGCTGGGTGACTTCCGCAGAACCGGAAGATGTGAAACAAGCGTTTCGTTACCTGCATACAGACACCGCGGAAGATATCAACTGGAAGATGATGCGGGCCATCTGGGAGAGCGCTGCCGGACTTACCATTGTGCAGGCCCAGGATCTTCTGGGACTGGGAAGCTGGTCACGGATGAATACTCCATCTACAGTAGGAAAGAACTGGAAATGGAGGGCATTGAAAGGCAGTTTCACGTCGGAATTGTCGGAAAAAATCCGAAATGAGATTAAAATTTACGGAAGATGCAGGTAAATGCCATAAATTTTACATTGACTTTTGAATGAAAGGTCGTATAATTAGTCCCATCAATATAAGAACAAGCGAAAAACGATGGTGTTTTCCTGAAGAGGAAATTGCCATCGTTTTTTGTTTGTTCGGAAACGATGGAGGAGATAGCTATGAAAACACTGGGTTATTACAATGGAAAATTTGGTGAACTGGATGAGATGACAGTCCCGATGAATGACAGAGTATGCTGGTTCGGTGATGGTGTGTATGATGCAGGTCCTGCACGAAATTATAAAATTTTTGCCATTGATGAGCATATCGACCGATTCTTTAACAGTGCCAGACTTCTGGATATGAAGATGCCGGTAACCAAGCAGGAATTAAAAGATCTCCTTCAGGAAATGGTAAATAAGATGGATACGGGCAATTTGTTTGTATATTATCAGCTGACCAGAGGAACCGGAATCCGGAATCATGTATTTACAGAAGGTCCTGGAAATCTCTGGATCATGCTGAAACCGGCTGAGATTTCCGATGGAATGAAACCCATCAAACTGATCAGCACGGAAGATACCCGATTTTTCCACTGTAATATTAAAACTCTGAATCTGATCCCATCTGTTATGGCAGCCGAGAAGGCTAAGAAAGCCGGAGCAGATGAGACGGTATTCTACAGACCGGGCGGAAGGGTTACAGAATGCGCCCACAGCAACTGCCATATTATAAAAGATGGCAAGTTGATTACCGCACCGACCGATAATCTGATTCTTCCGGGTATTGCAAGAGCTCATCTGATCCGGATGTGTAAGAAACTGGAGATTCCGGTAAGTGAAACTCCATACACGCTGGATGAAATGTACAATGCAGATGAGGTTCTGGTGACCAGTTCCAGTAACCTGTGTCTCCATGCAAATGAACTGGACGGCAGACCGGTAGGCGGAAAGGCACCGGAACTTCTGGAAAAGATCCGGGCCGCACTGATCGACGAATTTACAGAGGCTACAGCAATATAAAAGCAGGACGTGGAAAGGAGTTCTTTCATCATGAAACTTATGGCAGCAGGTGATCAGGTTCTGGTAGCGGAGTTTGGTGACCGGATTGATGAGGCAGTCAATGATCAGGTACATGCGTTGGCTGCAAAAATAGAAGAACAGCAGATTCCGGGAATTGGAGAGGTGGTTCCTACCTTCCGGTCGCTTCTGATCTATTATGATTCTTATCAGCTGTCGTATCGGGAAGCTGCAGATAAAATCGAGGAACTGGCCCGGAATCTGAAGACAGAACAGAAGACGAAAAAGCGGATTTTGAAAATTCCATGCTGTTATGGGGCGCGGTTTGGTCCGGATCTGGCAGACATGGAACAGTTGACAGGGCTGGATCGGAAAGAGATGATTGACATTCACAGTTCTGTGGATTATAAAGTCTATATGCTTGGATTTCTTCCGGGATTTGCTTATCTTGGAGGACTGGATGAGAGAATTCATGTGCCGCGTCTGAAGTCGCCGAGACTGAAGATCAGCAGGGGAGCTGTAGGGATTGGCGGAAGCCAGACAGGCATTTATCCTATGGATTCACCGGGCGGCTGGCGGCTTATGGGAGAGACCCCGATTGACATGTATGACCCGAACCGGGAACAGCCAATTCTGGTACAGGCGGGAGATTATATTCGTTTTGTACCCATTACAATTATGGATTACTACGATATCCGTCGGGCAGTGCTGGACGGCAAGTATCAGATAGAAGTCACAGAGGAGTAAAGGAGGAAAGCACTATGAAGACAATGAAAGTTGTGATTCCGGGTGTGCTGACCACCGTGCAGGATCTGGGACGTTTCGGGTACCAGAAATCCGGCATGACCTGTTCCGGAGTGATGGATACGGCGGCTTATCGTAAAGCAAACTATCTGGTCGGAAATGAAGGGGGAGCAGCGGTGCTGGAGATGACCCTTTATGGCGGAAGCTGTAGATTTGAAGAGGATACGGTTATCGCGCTGACCGGTGCAGATATGCAGCCGACGGTGAATCAGAAACCAATTGCCATGAACCAGGCGGTGAAGGTACCTGCAGGCGGGGTGCTGAACCTTGGCATGGCAAAGACCGGATGCCGTACCTATCTGGCTGTGGCAGGCGGATTTGAAGTGCCGAAAGTGATGGGCAGTTATTCTACGAACCTGAAATGCGGTATCGGAGGGCATGAAGGACGTGCACTGCAGATGGGAGACGAACTTCCCATTGGAGAAGCATTACATAGCTGGGATGAAGTGAAAGACCGGAAAGTATCGGTGCCGGATTACCCGAAGGAAGTGTTGGTATCTGTTGTGCCGGGACCACAGGAAGAATATTTTACAGAAGCAGGAATTCATCATTTTTATTCGGAAAGCTATGAAGTGACGGAGTCCTGCGACCGGATGGGGTATCGGCTGGAAGGACCGGAAGTGGAAAGTAAAAACGGAACGGATATTGTATCAGACGGTATTGTCTTTGGCTCTATTCAGATTCCATCCAGCGGAAAACCGATTATCCTGATGGCAGACCATCAGACTACCGGTGGATATGCCAAAATCGGAACTGTCACCCAGGCAGATCTTTCGAAAGTGGCCCAGTGTAAGCCGGGAGATCGGATCCGATTTCGGAAAGTGTCGGTGGAGGAAGTCCAGGAGATCAGCAGAAAAGAACGGGAAAAGGAGTGCTTTTAATGGATTATTATCATATGAAACCACAGGAGATCCGGAAGCTGATCTCAGAAGGAAAAATTACCGGACCCACGGCAGGCATGAGCGGCGGATATGCACAGGCGAATCTGGTTATTATTCCGAAAAAATATGCTTATGATTTTTTACTCTTTACCCAGAGAAATCCCAGATCCTGCCCGATTCTGGAAGTAGGAGATGTGGGAGACCGCTATCTGAAAACCATTGCTCCGGGATGTGATATTGCAAAAGAAATTCCGAAATACCGGCTCTATGAACATGGCGAGCTGAAAGGAGAATTTCAGGATGTGTCGGACCTTTGGCGAGAGGATCTGGTCAGCTTTCTGATCGGCTGCAGCTTCTCTTTTGAAGCTGATCTTCTGGAAGCAGGAGTTCCGGTCCGCCATATTGAGGAGGGCTGCAACGTTCCCATGTATAAGACCAATATCCCATGCGCACCGGCAGGTGTTTTCCATGGAAATATGGTGGTGAGCATGCGTCCGATTCCTTATGATCTGATTCCGAAAGCGGTACTGATCACCGGAGATATGCCGAAGGTTCACGGAGCACCGATTCATATCGGAGCACCGGAAGTGATCGGAATTACCGATCTGCTGCATCCTGATTTCGGTGACATGGTGACGATTCATGAAGGGGAGGTTCCCGTATTCTGGCCCTGTGGAGTGACGCCGCAAAATGTGATTATGGATTCCAAACCGGATTTTTGTATTACCCATGCACCGGGTCATATGCTGGTGACCGATGTGAAAAATATCAATTTGAAATACTGAGCAGGAAGTGAGCAGAATGAAAAAAGTAGATTTAAACTGTGATCTTGGTGAAAGCTTTGGAAATTATAAACTGGGGATGGATGAGCAGATTCTTCCGCTCATTACATCGGCAAATATTGCCTGCGGATTCCACGCATCTGATCCGGTGGTCATGAGCAGAACGGTGAAGATGGCAGCAGAGAGTGGTGTGGCAGCAGGCGCTCATCCGGGTTATCAGGATCTGGTGGGATTCGGACGAAGAAATATGAATGTTGCGCCGGCAGAAGTGACAGACATTGTTATGTATCAGATCGGTGCACTGGAAGCATTCTGCCGGGCGAATGGAATTGCCATGCAGCATGTAAAACCCCATGGAGCCATGTATAATATGGCGGAGAAGGATGATAAACTGGCAGAGGCCATCTGCAGAGGAATCAAGGCTGTGAATCCGGATCTCATTCTTCTGGGACCAGGAAGCGGCAAAATGGTAAAAGCTGCAAAGGCACTGGGGCTGAAGACTGCCGGTGAGGTATTTGCAGACCGTGCTTACATGGAAGATGGAACCTTAGTACCAAGATCTCAGGAAGGTGCCATGATTACCGATGAAGAGGAAGCGGTAGCAAGAGTACTGGAGATGGTACAAAAGGGAACGGTTACCGCGATTACCGGTAAAAAGATAGAGGTACAGGCAGATTCCATCTGTGTTCACGGCGACGGACAGAAGGCACTCCTGTTTGTTCAGAAGATCCGTTCGGAACTGGAAAAAGCAGGTGTAGTGATTGTACCGATGAAAGAAGTTATTGTGGGAGAGTCATGATGAGTAAATTAACACCGGAAGACGTAGTGCTTCGTTATTCTAAAAGAGGAATGAATATTCTGAAAAAGTATCTGAGAGATGGCTATTGCAGGACCGCAGCAGAAAAGCTTCTTCACGCAGAGCGTGGAACCGTTCTTCTGACTACCGGATTCTATGTGGCTGGTTATGCAGAAACGGATGGCCCTCTTGGCACCGTTGCCGTAGCGGAGGCCCTTAACCATCTGGGATTTCATTCGGTCGTTGTCACGGATAAATATTGCAAGGGATTTTTTGAACTGAAACAGCTGGATGTAGAGTATGTGGACATTGCGGCAGATGAGCAGGTCTATGAAGATATTCTGGATAAATATAATCCAGTGTATATGATCTCTATTGAACGCTGCGGTGAGAACGCTGAGCATGAATATGCCAATATGCGTGGTGTTAGCATTACCAGCGAGACAGCAGCAATTGACCATCTCTTTGAACTGGCACCGGAAAAACACATTCCGACCATTGGTGTGGGAGACGGTGGTAATGAGATCGGCATGGGCAATGTAAAAGATATTATTTCCGAGAAACTGGAGCTGAATCCCTGCGTAGTACCGGTGGATGACCTGATCATTGCAACCACTTCCAACTGGGGTGCTTATGCACTGACTGCATGGCTTCAGAAACTGTCCGGGGAAGAAGTACTCTTTACCTATGAAGAAGCAGAGCCTTATCTGGCAGCTACACTGGAGATTGGCAGTGTGGACGGCGTTCTTAAAGAGAAGAAGATGGGGGTGGACGGATTTGACATGACGGTGGAGAAAGAAATTCTGGATTCCCTGGCTGAAGCTATTGCATAAAAGTGCGATAGAATCGTGATTTGAGACTGCTGAACAGGCAGTCTCTTTTTTTAAACCTAAATGCAATGCAGTTGCATTGCATTGCGTATGGATCGGCAATGAATTTATGAAAGATGTGTAGAAATTAACAGGATTTTGACGAGAAATTAGCGAAAATTTAATTTGGCACAGCTCTTGCTTAATACTATGGCATAAGCAGATAAGAGAAGGAGAGGTATTTCACTTATGGATTATACAAATCTGTTTGCGGGAACTGGCGGCAAAAAGTCAAAAGTCGGAATCATTGGCGCGACCCGTGGATACGGATATACATTACTTGCTCAGATTCTTCATGTGGATCTGATGGAACTGCGGGCAGTATGCTCCCGCCATCCGGAAGAGTGTCTGGCAGTATTAAAAGAGATTGGTTATGACGAAAATAAAATCGTTGTATGCAAGGATGAGGAAGAAATTAAGAAAGCACCGGAAGATGCCATCATCATTGTGGCAGATTATCGTATGGTTATGGAATGTGGTGTGACCGGTATTGTAGAGTGTACCGGAAATACAACAGTAAGCTCCGATGCGGCAGTGATAGCACTCAATAAAGGTATCAATGTCTATATGGTTTCAAAGGAAACGGACAGTGTCAGCGGACCGGCACTTCACCAGCTGGCAGCAAAGAATCAGGCAGTTTATGCACTGGTAAATGGAGACCAGCCGAGAAATCTGGTAGACCTGATCTCCTGGGGAAAGACACTTGGATTGGAGATCATTGCAGCAGGAAAATCCAGTGAGTATGATTTCGTCTGGGACAGAGAGACTGGAAAGCTTACGTATACTGATGGCAGCGGTATCGAGGAAGATATGCCTCAGATGCTGGACTGCTGGAGATATGAAGGAACCAAAACACTGGAAGAAAGAAAGAAGCTTCTTGGAAAATATACAGAAGTCATTTGTGCAGATCTCTGCGAGATGAATCTGGTATCCAACATCACAGGTCTGGTTCCGGCAACACCTACCATGGATTATCCGATTGCAAAGCCAAGTGAGCTGGCAGACATCCTGATTCCAGAGGAAGATGGAGGAATTCTGAAGAAGACAGGCGTTGTGGATGTCTTCCATAACTTAAGGGGTGTGGATGAAGCAAGCTTCGCAGGCGGCGAATACCTTATCGTAAAATGCGACAATGCAAAGATGTGGGAGCTGCTGGAAGCAAAAGGTCATGTAGTAGGAAGAAATAAGAAATATGCATGTATCTACTGGCCGTACCACATGATGGGACTGGAAAGTCCGATCACCATTCTTCTGGGTGATCTCCTTGGAATCGGAACCCGTACAGACTGCCGTCAGGTATCTGTCCTCTCCGGTGTGGCAAAGGAGGACCTGAAAGCAGGAACGAAATTTACAGTACACGGACATCATCATGAAATTGATGGTCTGGCACCGGAACTCTTGGAAAGCAAAGAGGTACAGAATCTGGCACCGTACTATCTGCTGAGCGGTACGGAACTGACAAGAGAAGTAAAGAAAGGACAGCCAATCACCATGGATGACGTGGATCTGTCCGGATTGGATATCTATAAACTTTATGTACAGGGATTGAACCTGTAACTACTATAAAGTACTAAAAACATTATAAAATGGAGGGTTTTACAATGAAAAAGAAAATGCTTGGGTTACTGTTAGCAACGGCAATGGGAGCAACACTTCTGGCGGGATGCGGTTCATCAAACACTGGTGCAGCTTCAAGTACTGATACTGCAAAAACAGAGACAGCTGATGAGAAAACAGAAGATACCAGTACAGAGGCAGCAAGTGAGTCAGCCTGGAAACCGACGCAGCCGGTAACGGTTATCTGTCCGTATGGTGCAGGTGGTGGACAGGATATCGCAGCCAGATTGTTCGCAAAATATGCAGAGAAATATGCAGGAGTAAACTTTGTAGTAGATAACCAGACCGGAGGTTCCGGAACTATTGGAAACACTGCAATTTCTATGGCAGATCCGGATGGCTACACGCTTGGTATGTTCTGTAATGTAAATTTGTATGACCAGTTCCTGGTAGAAGGTGTTACCTATACGGAAGATTCCTTTACACAGTTGGCAATTTTCTCGCAGGATGCAACCGTTATTGTAGCAAACAAGAAACTTGGCGTATCCACAATGGATGAACTGATAGAGCTTGCAAAATCCAAACCGGGTGAAGTTACATGGGGTGGCCCGGAATTCACTGCACAGACCTATCCAAGAATCAATGTCGAGAATGCAACAGGTGCTCAGTTTGGAAAGATGATTTTTGATGGTGGAAATGCTTCCTTGGTTGCAGTAGCAGGTGGAAACTGTGATGTAACAAGTGTATTCCCGTCCGAGTACATGGCTATGGCTGATAATGCTGATCTGGTTGTACTTGCAACTACAGGTCCGGAAAGAATGGAATCTATGCCGGATGTTCCGACCATGAAAGAGCAGGGCGTAGACGCAACATTCTCCCAGTGGAGAAGTTATGTACTCCCGGCAGGTGCATCTGATGATGTAATTGCATACTATGACGATGTATTTGCACAGGTTATGGCAGATGAGGATTTCCAGAAAGAACTTGCTGATGGTGGTTTCAACTTTGTAAATGTAGTTGGTCATGAAGATTGCACACAGTTCATGGAAGACGATTTCAATGCAAATAAAGATGCGATTATCGCAGCAGCACAGGCACAGTAAGCAGTGAATTAGTCATACCGGCGGCTGTAACAACAGCCGCCGATAATTTTAAGAAGAGGTGTAAATGTGAGACTAAAAAAATGGGACCTTCTGATCTGCATAGGATTGGCTTTAATTCTTTCCATTTTTGCAGTAGATCTTGGTAATACAAATCCGGCAGCAAGAACCTATCCAATGGTGATGGTGATTGCCAGCTATTTCTTTATTGCAATTATTGCAATCCGGTGGATTATTAACAGAAAACAAATACTGGCAGAAAGTGTTGGGGGCATGAGTGGAAAACGTTTTCTGTACATTGCAATTTACTGTGCAGCAATTTTTGCTTATATCATGTTGATTGATAAACTTGGATATGTGGTATCTACAGTAATCTTTGGAATTTATTCTTTGATTTATCTGAAGAACCGCAATAAGGTAGTGACTGCTGTGTTACCTGTAGTGGCAGCATTTTTGCTGTATTTCCTGTTTTCTAAGTTTCTGTTTGTCAGGCTTCCGGCAGGAATTCTAATGTAGAGGAGGGGATTATATGAGTGAAATTTTATTAGGCTTAAGCACAGTATTTCAGCCGTTTAATCTGCTTCTGTGTATTGGAGGATTGTTTGCAGGAATTATATTTGGAGCATTACCCGGATTTTCAGCAACAATGGCAGTGGCAGTATTTATACCATTTTCATATGTATTGGAACCAGCTAGTGCGATGCTATTATTATCAGGACTGTATTGCGGAGGGGTATATGGAGGATCAATACCGGCAATTTTACTTGGAATTCCGGGAACTCCTGCATCTGCTCCGACAGCAATGGAAGGAAGAGCATTGACCAGAAAAGGAGAGAGTGGACATGCGCTTGCTCTTTGTACGGTTGCTTCTTCCTTTGGTGGAGCTTTTAGTGCATTGGCACTTTTATTCATGGCTCCGGTGTTAACGGTAATCGCATTAAAAGTAGGACCGCCAGAACAGATTATGATTGCAGTGTTTGGTCTTAGCGTTGTTTGCCTTCTGGTAGAAGGTAATGCAGCAAAAGGTCTACTAGTTGGATTCTTTGCATTACTTCTGGCAACTATCGGACAGGACCCACAGGTCGGATATCAGAGATTTACATTTGGAAATCTTCATCTGTATGCAGGTATTTCACTTGTACCGATTTTGATAGGACTGTTTTCATTCCCTGAAGTTCTTCAGATGCTGGAGACGGACGGAGAAGGATTTTCAGAAGTAAATGAAGCGGGAAAACTGTACCTGAAGGCAAATGATTTCCTGAAAAATAAACTGACACTGATCAGATCTACTATTATTGGTGTTGTAATTGGAATTATTCCCGCAGCGGGCCCGGATATTGCAGCTTTCTTATCTTATAATGAAGCGAAAAAAGCATCTAAGAAACCAGAGGAATTTGGAAATGGATCAGTAGAAGGAATTATTGCGTCTGAGGCAGCTAATAATGCAGTAACTGGTGGTTCTTTGATTCCACTTTTGTCTCTTGGAATTCCAGGAAGTGCTCCTGCAGCATTATTTTTAAGTGCTATGTATATCCATGGACTGCAGCCAGGCTCACAGCTATTCACAAGAGATGCGGGTACGGTGTATACATTAATGGTTGGTTTTGTTGTGATTAATGTATTAATGGTTATAGCAGGACTTCTTTTCTGCAAAATTGCAAATTTTGTATTGGTTATCCCGAAGAGTATCCTTGCAACGATGATCGTTATTCTGGCTACTGTAGGTGCTTATGCAACGAATAAAAGTATGTTTGATGTGCTGCAGTGTTATATTGCAGGAATTGCCGGTTACATTATGGTGAAGAATGATTACCCGTTGTCGCCGGTAGCGCTGGCACTTCTTCTGGGAAGTATGCTGGAAACTGCAATTAGTCAGACAATGGTAATGTATCCGCATAATATTTTACAGATGTTCACCAGACCGTATACCATAGTGTTTGCACTTCTGGTAGTAATATCATTTGCATGGCCATTTATTAAGAAGCGTATGGAAAAGAAAGAGGGTAAAACTTCATGAGATATCTTTTAACTGCAGACCGGGTTCTGGAAGGACAGGAACTGAAAGAAATCAAAAATGGAGCAGTTGTAACAGAAGATGAGAAGATTGTCTATGTAGGACAAAAAGATGATGCCAAAAAACAGTATCCGGATGCCGAAGAAATTGATCTTCCCGGAAAAACACTGATGCCGGGTCTGTTTGAATGTCATAATCATCTGGCTATGGATGCCAGAGTAGCAGGACATTTAGGCATGATGGAGCTTGGACCCTGCGAGCATACGGTAATGGCAATCAAGAATATGAAAGACGATCTCATGGCAGGTGTTACTACTGCAAGATGCCTTGGCGACAGAAACTATATCGATGTGACATTAAGAGAACAGGTGCGTCAGGGAAATGTAGAAGGCCCGGATCTTCTTGTGTGCGGAATTGGAATGAGAAGCCGTCATGGACATGGATTTGTCGGAATGCCTCATTCGGGTGTGGAAGAATTCAGAAGAACTGCTCGTGAAAATATGTTCCATGGAGTCGATGTACTGAAAATATTTGTCACTCCAGGAGCACCGGTTCCGGCAGCCGGAGATTTTGTTCCCTGCTTCATCACCTATGATGAGATTAAAACGGTTGTAGAAGAGGCAAAGGGAATGGGTATCCGTACCGCTGCACATTGTATTGGCGGAAAAGGTCTTGATTATTGTGTAAAAGCAGGAATCGATTCCATCGAGCATGTATACAGTATCACACCGGAGCAGGTAAAACTGGTGGAAGAAGAACATAAAGGCTGGATTGATATGACATCGGGAATCGTTCTTGACCCGGAAAGAGAACCCTATCTTCCGGATGCACAGATTCAGAAAATGCGAAATGCAAGAGAGTATTCCAGACAGTGTATGAACCAGATTTATCAGAGCCATAAGATTCGTTTTACGATCGGAACAGACGCAAACCACAGTCTGCTCTGGAGAGAACTGGTATATGCGCAGGAAGGCGGCGCAACAGTTCTGGAAACACTGAAAGCAGTGACCGTAAATGCTGCTCAGATGTGCGGAGTTGAGAAGAAGAAAGGACAGTTGGCAGTCGGATTGAATGCCGATGTAATTGCCGTAGATGGAAATCCGCTGGAAGATGTAACCGTTCTGAAGGATGTATCGCTGGTAATGAAAGCTGGAAAGATTTATAAAAGATAGAAAATAGAATTGTGAGCTGCTGTCACAGGAATGAAAGTTCCTGTGACAGCAGTTCTTTTTTCCGTTGTATAACAAAAACATGTTGTAATCTAAAAAACTATATGTTATTATAAACATACAGTAAATATAAATCTATCAAATCACATTTTCGGAAGCTCAGTTCGAGCAACATTCCCGACGATGAACACAACTGGATATGGAAACCGCGGGGATGGAAGTTCCGGAAATAGGGAGTACAAGGCATGATGCCTGAAAAGGACTCTTTTCTGCGCAGAATCCATATGTGAGAGGAAGGAGTTACATTGGAAAAACTTGCAGCAGAACAGAGGAAAGAAACGAAGAGACAATTTATTAATGCAAAGTACAAGGACAGTGTCTTTCGAATGGCATTTGAAGAGAAAAA
>NZ_JAJEPS010000012.1:0-94088 GCF_020686965.1 Hominiventricola filiformis
TAGACGGTATCATTAACCGCATATAATCAATAGGGGCATTTTCGTATTGTCCTGTAACGATATATCGGTATAGCATACATACTGGAAATATACAAAGAATGTATGCGCACAAATGATTTTGCTTTGTCAAAGCCGGAAGAACCATAGGAGGTACAAAACAGCAACATGAAAAGTTTAATATTTTTTATCATTGGATTTGCACTGGCATTAGCAGTGCTTTTTTTATGGAATTTACAGTATTTCAGACAGCGCAGGAAGAAGAGAAAAGAAGAGTTGCAGGAACACCCGGAGAGAAAGACCAGCGCAACAAAAATCATTATCTTTTCAATTCTGGCGACTTACTACATAGCATTTGCCGTTGGCGTGTGGGTAGTGGTCACAAAGGATTTTTACCAGTTATCAGTCCTTTTGACGTTCGTTGGCGGGGTAACTGCTGCCGCAGTAGCGTTTTATTGCTGGAAAGCAAAGGCAGAAAACCTGCTGAAAATCAAAGCTGCATACCCGGAGTTGTCCGGCACGCTGTCTGACTTTTCAAGCATGACGCAGTAGTGCAAGGGAGGTATAAGACATGGGACTAATAGGAGAAGCAACACCAGAAAAGATTTGGAATTTTCTGAAATCAAAAGGGCTGTCCAGTTGTGGGGCAGCCGGATTGATGGGGAACCTATATGCAGAAAGCGGGCTGAACCCGCAGAACTTGCAGAACAGCTATGAAAAGAAGCTGGGACACACCGACGCAAGCTACACAGTAGCCGTGGACAACGGCAGTTATGGAAACTTTGCAAGGGACGGCGCAGGCTATGGGCTGGCACAGTGGACATACCACACCAGAAAAGCCGCTTTGCTGGAATATGCAAAAGCAGCCGGGAAGTCTATTGGCGACCTTGAAACACAGCTGGGGTTCCTTATGAAAGAATTGACAGAGGGCTACAAAGCCACACTGTCAGTATTAAAGAGCGCACAGACCGTCATTGCTGCTTCAAATGCAGTGCTGACACAGTTTGAGCGCCCGGCAGACCAGAGCGACACGGTGAAGACAAAGCGTGCAGGATATGGGCAGAAATACTATGACCAGTACGCAGCCGGAGCCGTTAGCAATAAAAAGAATGGAGGTACAAGCAATATGAATGTATCAGAAGTAAGAAAGAAATTTGCAGCAAGGGCGGCAGCGTATGTGGGAGTGAAAGAGGGTACAGCAGCACACCACGCAATCATTGACGCCTACAACAACCACAAGCCGTTAGCGCAGGGGTACAAAGTGACATACAGTGACGCATGGTGCGCAACCTTTGGTTCAAAGATTGCCATTGAAGCGGGCTACACAGACATTATCCCTACGGAGTGCAGCTGTGACCGTCAGATTAAGTTGTGGCAGCAGATGGGGCGCTGGTGCGAGAATGACGCAAAGGTGCCGGAACCGGGCGACTATATCTATTATGACTGGGACGACAACGGCGCTGGTGACTGCACAGGCAGTTCAGACCATGTGGGCGTTGTAGAAAGCTGCAACGGTAACACTATCACAGTTGTTGAGGGCAACAAGTCCAATGCCGTTGGAAGAAGAGCACTGGAAGTCAACGGGCGTTATATCAGAGGTTATGGCGTGCCGGACTTCTCAAAGAAAGCAACCAGCGAACCTGCAAAGCCTGCGGCACCTGCACAGCCTGCGCAGGGAACAGCCGGGGAACAGGTATACACCGTGCAGAGAGGTGACACACTTTCTGGCATTGCTGCAAAGTATGGCACCACATACCAGAAGTTAGCAAGCTACAACGGAATTGCAAACCCTAACGTCATTAGTGTTGGGCAGAAAATCAAAATTCCGGGAAACGGCGTGCATACATACACCGTGAAGAACGGTGACAGCCTTTGGGCAATCGCAGCAAAGCAGCTGGGCGACGGTTCCAGATACAATGAAATTAAGACCATGAACGGTCTTACAAGTAACACCATTTACGCTGGGCAGACATTGAAGCTGCCTGCATAATCAACAGGAGGAAAAGACAATGGATAATGTAATTTATGCAGCTGTATATTTTGCCGTAACACTGGGGGCGTTCTTGATTGGAAAGTACGTTTGCCCAAACATTCCAAAGACCGTCACAGACAAGCTGGGCGAACTGTCAGAGTGGGCGGCAAAGTTTGTGGAATGGGCAAAAGAGTTCAAAAAGGATAAGACCGGGGAAGAGAAGATGGCGGCAGTTGTGGAGCAGTTGAAGAAGATTGCTGATGAAGCTGGGCTGAATGTCACAGAAGACCAGCTGAAAGCTATTGCACAGACGGCATATAATGCCATGAAAGCCGGAGAGAAAGAAAGCAATACCGCAGAACCACTGGAAGCACTCACAGCCACACCAGCTGCAACGGTAGTAATTAACACCACGGCACCAGTGACAACAACAGAGAAAGTGGCTATTGCCACAGACAATGTGCCGGAGGGTGCCACGGAAACCAACGCAGACGGAACAGTGAACCTTTACGACGCAGCCGGGAACATTACCGGGAGCGTGACAAAGGAAGAAGCAGAGAAGATGGCGGCAGAAGTCACGAAGATTGTTGACGAAGAGGGAAACACGCTGGCAAACCTTAAATAATGCCGCTGACGCTTTGCAGAATAAGCCAGAATGAGAAGAAAAGACCGTAAGTGGAGAAATACACCACTTGCGGTCTTTTTACGTTTACGGGGCAAATACGGCGTTATATTGTTTTATATGTGTACTCAATCCCACTTTCAGTTGCGGTGATTGTGTCCAGCTGGTCTTTATAGCAGCCACGGGCAGCAGTCGCACGGGCTTTTCTGACGGCTTCATTTTGACTTCTGGCGCTTATGTGCAGCCAGTCAATGCGGACGCCATCATTGTTCATAATGGATATTGCAAAGGATTTGTGAGCAATGCGCTTCACAGCACCTTTGCCGTTGCACTGGTAGCAATGCCCGGTCACACCGGATTTGTAAATGAATTTACCGGAGCCGCCGCATTTGCTACAAGTAATTATATCAGACATATTCACACCCCCCTACATTGTGCCGATAAAATCAGAACTGGTAAGCGCCCAGAACTGGGCTGCGTGTATAGTTGGAAACTTTGGTATTTCCCATGTGATACCGTCATACACAATTTTGTATATGCCGCCTTTGTTTACCGTCAGATAGTATTTATCAGTATCACTTTTCCGGTCTGCCGGGTGCGTGTCCTGCACCATGAATGAAAGCCCGTTCTTTCTGAAACGTCTATTATAAGATTTTCCCATATATTATCACCATTCTTTCTGGGCGGCAGCAGCGCCGCCCGTGTAGTTATTAGTCAAGGCAACATTCCATTGAAATTGGATATTGTGCTTTTAATTTTTCAAAAGCAGCCTTTGTGACCCGGTAGCTGCGCCAGTTTTCAATTTTCTTCTGGCAACCATCAATCCAGTGGGCTTCAATTTCTGTAATGCCCCTGCCTTTTAATTCAAGCGGGGTGTCAACAAAATAATGTTTGCCATAATATGAAAGGCTGGCTTCCATTTTGACTTCTGGCTTGCGCTGTCCCATTTCTGGGGTGTAGCAGTGCAGCCCGTTTATTCTATCTTCCATGTAAATGATTTTTCCCATATCGTTTGACCTCCGTGTGTTTGATTTCTTTAACTGTCTTTATTATATACTTACGGAAGTATAAAAACAATCGGCAAAATACACAAATATACTTCCGTAAGATTGTATAAAATGTATACTTCCGTAAGAAAACAAAGTGTGATATACTGATTAAAAACCACAGGAGGTGCAGGAAATGCCAGATACAACAGAAAAGAAGACCATACCGAGAGGACCAGCAGCCACGGCAGCAAAGAACAAATACCGTGACAATAACTATGACCGCATGGAACTTGCGGTGCCAAAGGGCATGAAAGCCCGCATAAAAGAGATTGCAAAAGAACAGGGCTATTCATCACAAAACAACTATGTTGTGGAAGCGGTAAAAGAGAAGTACCAGCGGGACACCGGGGAGGAATTGACGTGGCAGAAAGAATGATTATAGAGCCAGTGAAGAGGATAGCAGAAAATTATCTGGAAACCAGAAACAAGGTGATTGAAAATTGCTGGTGCATGATAGTTGGGAACGACACGCCAAAGCAGGAAGACGGCTGGCTTGAAGTAATGAACGGCAGGCAAACAGAAAACGGGATTGCTAATATATACAACTTTATGTATAAAGGGAAAAGAGCGCTGACGCTGGAAGAAGTACAAGGGTGCGGGGCAAGCAGGTATTTTATCAGCAGCGGGGAATATACACTGGAAGACTACATGAGAGCGGTGCAAAATAATTCTGAAAAACTGTGAAAAAACTATTGACTTTATACTTCCGTAAGTATATAATAAAGATAGTTAAAGAAGCAACAATACTTTGACGAATACGGCAAGGGAAAGGAGAAAACATGGCAGACAATATGACAGATAAACAGTTTGAAAAAATCTTGAAAATGGTTGAAATGATTTTGGACGGCTGCAAAGACCTTGACGAAGCAAAAGCAAAGGTTAAGGAACTTACAGAAGACCAGAAAAAAGAAAAGTCGGCAGAATAGCCGACAGGGTACAAACAGAGGGGCGGCGGGCTTGCCACCAAAGCCCCAAACTGTTTATATAGATATAATATCAAGAAAACGTGGCAAGGTCAATACAATTCAATACGGAGGAAAACGGAATGGAAACTGAAATGGAAAGCAGAATTGCAGACCCGTTCAGCTGGGACGGACACGAAGCAGAAACACTGCTTGTTTGCGAAAGTGGAAGCGGAAGAGCAAAAGAACTGGTGGCAGTTGTGACAGTAAAGACAGAGGGAAAACCAGAAGCATTTTACAGAGTGAGAGAAGCAGGAGAAAAAGACGTTGACTTTGAAAGCTGGCTTGAAGCGGTAGACTATTACAACTGCATTGGAGTAGAGAGCCACCCGGCAACACCGGACACCGGAATTGCAAAAACGGAGTTGCAGGACGAAGACTGGAAAACAGCAATAGCACAGAAAAAGCCAACAATCCCGGCAGGCGCAGTGGTAAAGATAACTGGAACACTGCAAAATATGTATGGGGACTTTGTGAAAGTGGAGTACAACGGCGTAAAGTACACGGTTGAGCCACGCAAACTGGATATGCCAAAGACGCTGGAAGAGCAGAAACAGGCAATCAGAAAAGCGACACTGGCAGCAGGCGCAAAGATAATTGAAAATAATTAAAAACCTATTGACAATATACTTACGGAAGTATATAATAAGGACAGTTAAAGCAATAGTGCTTGACACAAATAGTCAATATGGTTCAATACGGAGGGAATAGCAATGTTAAATGAAATCACAAAGAAAGAATTTGAAGAGAGATACCCGGAGGTAAGCACATACGGTCTGGAAGCATACAGCCCAGTATATCTGGAAAACGGCGTGGTTCTGATTGATAAGGAATGGAACGGAGAAGTTTACACAGTCAAGGACGAAGAGGGAAAAGAAAGAACATACAGACCAGTGCAGGAGCCAGACGAAGTGGACGACGACGGCGAAGTTTTACAGTGGAAAACAACTGGCTACGAAGAAGAGTTTTAGAAAAGAAGAACCCCGGCAGGCAGCAGCCTTGCTGGGGTTCTTTATTTTGTACTAACTTAACACAGCCCACGGGTGCGCTGGATTCTAAGAACGCAAGAAGTCTTATGGAGAAGCTGTCCGGCCTGAATCGTGACGAACAAGCTACGATCCTGATGGTAACCCATGATTCCAATGCCGCCAGCTTCTGTAAGCGCATCCTGTTCATCCAGGATGGCGTGATCTTTCATGAGCTTCGGCGTGGAGACGAAAGCCAGCAGGAGTTCTACGGGCGCATCCTGAAGGTGATGGCGCAACTGGGAGGGGGCAGCGCAAATGTTCTCTAATCTCATTCTTCGGAACAGTCGCCGCAGCCGAAAGGAAAACGGTCTGTTTTTCAGCTCCCTGGTGATTTCTATTGTTGCATTTTACATGATTCTTTCCATCTCCACTCAAGATGTGATGCTCTTTTTGCAGAAAATGGAGAGTGACGCAGTTGACAAACTCCTGCTTCTGATTCCTGCGTTTTATGGGATGACCCTCGGTATTCTGTTCTTTTTGATCTATTTTGCCTGCAAGTATCAGTTCGAGCGCAGACGGCATGAGTTTGGTGTTTATCTAATGTTGGGGATGCGTAGAAGTAAACTGTTTGGTATGCTTCTGGCGGAAAATTTCCTGACCAGTATTCTTGCCATGCTCATAGGATTACCTGTGGCTGTGGTGCTTTCAGAAATTGTCAGTCTTGTCACCGCCAAGCTGGTAGGCATGGGGATCATCGGTCATCAGTTTTCTTTATCCTGGTTTGCGATTGAATGGACGCTGGCAGGATTTCTGGCAATTAAGCTGACGGCACTTCTGATTTTGAGTGGACGAATCAGCCGCCAGGAGATCGGTACTTTGCTATCCCAGCCAACGAACCGCCCCAAAAAGCAAATGCCATCTGTTATCTATGGACTGGCTGCTATATGCGGAAGTGTGATGTTGGCAGTGGCTTACTACATGGCGATTCAGGGAATTGCATGGACAAAGGTAAGTATGATGGGACTGACTTTGCTGTTGGGCATAGTTGGTACGATGCTGCTTTTCTATGGGATGCGTGCACTGATTGCTTTGATTGTTAAGAAAGGAAAAGGAAATAAGCAGCTTCATGTATTTACCTTCCGGCAGATTCAGGAGAATGTCATTCATCAGTCAAACTCCATGGCCATCAGCTCCCTGCTGATTCTGGCGGCGCTGTGTTGTTTTGGTGCGGGCGTAGGAATTGCAGGAACGAATAACCTGTCTTCTGGCCATGTAATCGACTATACTTTTGAAGATCATACTGCAGAAGATTCATCGCAGGTTCTTCCGAATATAAAGGCAGTCCTGAAAGAAAACAGTTTGGAAAATCAATTTTCAGAGCTTTTTGAAATGAGGGTTGGGCGTATTCGCACCACAGAAGATTATGATAATGCCTACAGCATGGACGCTGTTATGGACTCTCTTCGGAGCCTGCCCCAGTCGGAAGACCGGGATGTCCTTCTGAACAATCTTGGTTATGCCACATACCCATATTTGATTTGTTTATCGGACTATAATCGTTTGTTGGAATTGTCCGGCAATCCGGCTCTCCAATTAGGCGAAAAGGAGGCCGCTGTCTATATTGATACAGAGTTTACTACGGTAAGCCGTACCGCAATGCTGAACCAAGTATTGGCCGGGCATCCCAAGGTGGAACTGGATGGTAGTCCGATTCATCTTACAGGAGAGGTTCAGTCTGTGAATTTGGTCACGGACCGTTCTATAACCTTGTCCTTTGCATTGATTCTTCCGGATGAAGCATTCCTATATTATAGTCAGGGAATGTATGATACCTATGTCAATGCGGTGCTCAGTGAGCAAGCTCTGAATGGAAATAGCCTTATAACTGCATATTTGGATTTGAACGAGAAGCTGGACGAAACTGACATTGAATATGAAAGCTATCTTCAGAATATGGGTCGTCAGCTTTTCTACACCATAGCATCCAGTTATATTACCCTCTATCTTGCGATTGTTTTCCTGGTAGTTGCCAACACCATCGTGGGTGTTCAGTTCCTGATGAGTCAGCAGAAAACCGGGCGCAGATACCAGACTCTGATCCGCCTGGGAGCTACTTACGAAACCCTTTGCCAGTCTGCTGGAAAGCAAATTACCTGGTTTATGGGACTTCCTGTATTGGTTGCGGCTGTCAGCAGTTTGTTTGGAGTCAGGGCGTTATTTACAGGGATACTCTCGTCCCGAACCCGTGGGACAGTGGCTGAAATGATGTTTGTATCTGCTGCTATGATTTTGCTGCTTTGCGTGATAGAATATATTTATATGAGAGTGGTCAAGCGCTCCAGTGATCGGTATTTGCTGACACTGATGCAGCCACAGAGAGAAGAATAATTTGGAAGGAGGTGCTGCCGTGAAAAGAATTGCTGTTGTGGAAGATGAAGTCTATATGCGGGAAGAACTCTGCAATATGCTTCAAAAGGACGGGTATCTTGCGGAGGCAATCACCGAGTTGGAAGATGCCGCTCGGCTCCTGGCAGCCCTCCGTCCTGACCTTGTGATCTTAGACCTGAATTTGCCGGAGATCAGTGGCTTTCAAATCTGCCAGGAACTAAAGAATAAAACCGCTATCCCCGTCCTGATACTGACTTCCAGAGATCAGGTAAAGGATGAACTGCAAGCGTTCCACTTGGGTGCTGATGAATATTTGACGAAGCCGTGCAGAAAAGATCGACTTCTTGCCAGGGTATCCAATATTCTCAAAAGGTATGAAGGCCGTACCAATCTCATAGAGGGACCAGATTTCCTGTTAGACCAGCAGACCTACACGCTTTATATTCATAATACCTCTGTCGTGCTTCCAAAAAATCAGGGAAAACTGTTGGTTGCTCTTTTGTCCGGCGGCGATGCTCTGGTCACGACGGAGCAACTTTGCATAGCACTATGGGGAACCACGGAATACATAGACGAAAATGCCTTGCAGGTTAATCTGACCAGGCTGAAAAAGACGATGTCCGGTCTTGAGATGAAGCAGCGAATCGTTGCGGTTCGTGGGATGGGCTATCGTCTGGAAACGGGGGTGGCTCCATGAAGCGGCTTTGGCGCATGATAGAACGGTACTACCCCTGGCTGCTGTTGCTGTTGGGCGTGGATTGCTTTTGTGCTATCATTCTTTGGATTTCTGACATTCAGGCATTTCAAACCTTGAGTGGGTTAGTAGTTCTGACAAGCCTCCTTTTGTTTTCAGCAATTCTGTTTGTACTAAACAAGCGGGAGACCACCCGCCGAGAGCTGTTCCGGGATTTCCTCAGTGATCCTACCATCTGCAACGAGGAACGGCTGCTCAGTGCCATCAGCCGGGAAGAAGGAGAATCTATCCGGCTTCTGGCATCAGTTTTACAGGAACACAAAACTGAGAGTAACAGTATGGCAGATGCCCTACAGGACTATGAAGAATATGTGGAGGGCTGGGCACATGAAGCGAAAACGCCCCTATCGTTGTTGACCATGCTCCTGGATAATCGGAGCAACGAAATGTCTCCTCCCCTGCAAGCAAAACTGGATTATGTCCGCAGTCAGCTTCAGGAGGATGTCACTCAGATGTTATACTATGCCCGGTTAAAGAGCAGTACAAAGGATTATCAGTTTAAGGATATCAATTTGAATGACTGCTTGGGGGAAGTTCTGGAGGACTATGCCCCACTTCTGGAAGAAAAGCAGTTTGTAATTATCAATAAACTGCAATCTGAAACAGTCTATACAGACCGTAGAGGGCTTCAGTTTATGTTGGGACAGATCGTGAGAAATGCCATAAAATATAGCAGCGATAGTCCCATGCTAACAATCTCTATGATACATTCGGAGATCGCAGATGTCCTTTCAGTTGAGGATAATGGCATCGGTGTAAAAAAATATGATCTGCCGTATATTTTTCAAAAGGGCTTTACCGGGGATTCTACTGACAGCAGAAAGAAAGCTACCGGTATAGGGCTTTACCTGGTTAAGAAGATGGCTGACGATCTAAACCTTTGTCTGGAAGCTGCTTCCCCGTGGGAAAAGGGCTTTAAGATAGTCATCTTCTTTCCAAAATTGAAATCCAACGGAGGAAAATAATATAAGCAAAAAACGGGGCTGTAAAATAAGTCTCTGCTAAAGAAACGCTAGTTCCGACAAATGCTGGTTCTGGCGTTTCTTTACATTAATATATGTTTTTTGAAAATCGTCACTGTTTTATGTAAAAAGGGTACACTTAATAAGCTTGGATAGATTTCTTCTGTACGTCCATATTTTTTATATCTTACATGTTGTTTTCGTTTGAAAAGAAATTTACGTCCATTAGGGCATATAGGATTTCCGTTCTCATCTCTTATATAGTTTACAGCACGATAAGGATTCGTGTGATGTTTTTTATCTGCCGTTTCTTTTTTGTACATGGTAAATATCATTAAATTTTTCCATTAAAGGTACAAAGCATTCCATGCCTTGTCTTCCATAAAATCAATTCTACGTTAAAAACATACCGTCTAGACAGCTATTTTTTAAGCTATCATTTGAAAGACATATATAATATATAGGCTCAAATGGTGAAAGTGCCCATTTGGGCCTATTATTGTATGAATTCATACGTTACAACCAGAGCAAGATCCACCCGTGTAATACAGTATTGTCATTTTGACAATATTGTATTACTTACGAGTGGCAGACTTGATGGGGATTACGTCCCCATACCCACGTGAAAATATAATTGCTGGCAATTACATTTTAGCAGATATGCAGGCATATCTGAATAAGCGTCATAGACAACAAAATAAGGAAATTTTGATAAGGCATTCACCTGGAATAGGTGAGTGTTTTTTTGTTTTCAAATATTCAATTAATCAAAAAAATTAAAAAAATTTCATTAGGGGGCTGTAAAAATGCCTCTCAGCGTTTCGTTTTATGTAAGGGTATTTTGGACAGGAAAAATTTAAAAAATTTTTATCAAGAACCTGTATTTATGCCCTTCATCTTTTGAATATGTGTAAGGACATTTTTGAGCCGGTATAAAAATGATTTTTACAACAATTAGAAACAGAAACGAGGCGAGAAAAGAATGAAATATGAATACATGAAGGAGTCAGAGCAGATGCTTCAGTACTTCCAGTTTCCGAAGTTTTTGCTCAAACTGCGCATTTCCCAAACTGCAAAATTTCTTTATATGATTTTGTATGACCGGGCACGGATATCGAGAAAGAATAGCTGGATAGACAAGTATGGAAATGTTTATCTGATTTTTCCGATAGAGGAATTGTCTGCTCAAATCGGCAAATGTAAATCTTCTGTAAAAACAGCATTGAAGGAATTAGATGATGTGGGACTATTGGTTCGCAGATCTGGTGGTTTTTCAAAACCCAATCATTTATATGTAAAAATTCCATCTGATGAGATTGGTTTACAGCTGGTTGAGAATAAGGCGGTTGAAAAGATGGTTGCAACAGAGTCGGAAAAGCAACCTTCATCTGGTCGTAAAAATGGCTGTGCAGGAGTCGGAAATGTGGCACCTAGTAAAGTAACTGAGAAATATAAAAGAAATAAATATCATGAAGTAAATTATTGCTATGGGGAAGGAGAGAGTTTGTGATGAGAGAAGAAGATACTGTATGTGTAGGCAGTGATGGTTTGCAATACTGTAAAGTCTGTGGGGAAGCGAAAGAAGCATTTTTTCCTGAGGGTGGATTTATGGGGATGAAGAAACATTCCAGGCAATGTGCCTGTGACAGAAAAGCGTATGAAGAAGAACAAAAATATTTTAAAGACAAAGAGCACCGGGAATTAGTCAGCAGAAATACGAGCATCTGTTTTGACGAGAGCAGAATGGAAGAGTGGACATTTGAGAATGCAGATATGTCAGATACGGTAATGCATAGAGCAAAAAAATATGTTGATAACTGGGAGGAAATGAAAAGAAATCATATAGGCTGTTTGTTCTGGGGACCGGTTGGTACCGGGAAAAGTTTTATTGCGGGGTGCATTGCCAATGAACTTCTTAAGCAAGAAGTAATGGTAAAGATGACAAATTTCAATACCATTATTGATGATATATTTCCACTGGCAGACAAAACGGAATATATCAATGCATTGGCGTCTTATCAGCTTTTGATTATTGATGATCTTGGAGTGGAACGAAATTCAGAATATGCGTTAGGAATTATTTTTAGCGTCATAGATCGAAGAATCCGTTCAGGACGACCTTTGATCATTACGACCAATCTTCCGCTGAAAGAAATAAAAAACGAGACCATGTTAGATAAAAGACGTATGAGTAATCACAATATGGTACCTTCCATGAAGCAGGCAAAGGAATTGAAGCAGATTTCAAAAGAGCGGATGTTGACGTATTCAGAAATTGACCAGATTTGCATGAATGAAAGTACTGAAAAAGTTCAGGTGCAGATTCCGGCGAAGAAATTGAAACAATATTTTCCAGATACATATACAAAGACTCAGATGGAAGAAATTATATTTATGCTTCTGGCATCGTGGGCAGAAAGAGAGGGTAAAGAATGAGCAATGAAGATATGGCAAGTGCTGTACAAACAGAAGGAGGAAACAATCAATGAGTAAGATGGAGTATATGCCGGTAGATTGTCTGCAGGTGCCGAAGGTGCTGTTCCAGATGGAAAAATACAAAAATCTGTCAAATACAGCAAAGATTTTATACAGCTTATTTCTGGATCGTTTGAAATTTGCGGTGCAGAATGGTTGGGTAGATGGTAAGGGGGATTTGTATGTAATTTATCCAAAAAGTGAAATGAAGAAAGACCTGAATACAACCAGATATGGGGTAGATCAGGCAGTACAGGAACTGGTGGAGGTTGGAAATCTGGTGCGTATCATTCCGAACAATGGAAAAGCAAACCACTTTTATATCAACGATATTTATGAAAATGAGATGGAGGAAGAATCAATGATGACATTAGACAGCATTATGGCAAATATGCCGATGGAAGAAAGAGAAATCATTATGGACAAAATGGTGAAAGCATCCAGAGATATTCTGGAAACAATTGCAGATATGGGATATCTGGATGAATATGGGACACCACTGACTTCAATGGAAGAAAGAAATTATCGAGATGAGCTGGGACAGCTTGATGTTGATCAGATTTCCTGTGATGGCTATGAATTTGGCATGGATCTGGCGTTTGGAATTCTTGAAGAGAATGAGGAAAATGCTGATAGAGTACTGGATATTCAGAAATATGTGAACAGGCAGAATAAAAAGTGTTCAAAAAAGAAATTTATGAAAGTTTTGGAGACTCTGGTACACGCAATAGGAAATGATGAAGGATTTATTGCCGATATGTATGCGTGTGATAAAGAGGCTAGGAAAATCTATTTGGAAGAGGCGATGAATGCATTCAATTATGTGCTTGATGAATTATGTCATGGTACAGGTAGTGCGGCAAATTGTGATTTCGATGTAGAAGAGTAGGAAAATATTATGGCAGATTTTGAATATTTCAGAGCAGAAGAATCTGACCAGTTTTCTTTTTTTCGGATACCAAAAGCTCTGTTCACAGAAAAAGAGTTTGCAAGCCTGTCCACAGACGCAAAGCTCCTTTACGGAATTCTGCTTGATCGAATCAGCCTATCCAAGAAAAATGGTTGGATTGACGGTGATGGTTATGTCTATATTATTTACACGATCGCAGAATTGCAGGAGCTGTTGCGAATGTCGCATACGACAGTGACAAAGCTTCTTTATGAGCTTGACAGTGTGCATGGGATTGGATTGATCGAACGGTATCGGCAGGGGAATAATCGTCCTTCTGTCATATATGTGAAAAATTTTGTGAAACGGATCAGAGGAAAGCCAGTAAGATACGTTGCTTCTGGAACGCCAGAAACTGGAAATCCAGACTGCAAAGAATTGGAAATCCGGATTGCAAGAAACTGGAAGTCCGGAACGCAAAAAAATAGAAGTCCGGACTGCAAGAATCTGGATGGAAGTAATACTAAGATAAATAAGACTGAAAAGAATCATACTGATAAGAGTAAGGGCAATACTT
Organism: Hominiventricola filiformis; assembly: GCF_020686965.1. Lineage (NCBI taxonomy): Bacteria > Bacillati > Bacillota > Clostridia > Lachnospirales > Lachnospiraceae > Hominiventricola > Hominiventricola filiformis. The sequence goes on from NZ_JAJEPS010000012.1 coordinate 13,616, forward strand.
CCGCTTTGGAAGAAAAATTCAGTCTGTATGGGAGATTTAAAAATGTTGTTCTGTCGGAAGCTGAACTGCGGGAGTTGATGATGCTTTTTCCATGGGATTACCAGAAACGAATTGATCATCTTTCTGTTTATATGAAATCCAGTGGAAAAGAATATCAGAACCATTTTGCAACAATCTGTCTTTGGGCAGAACGGGATGGAGCCAGGGCAGGAATGGATAAATATGAATTTCAGGAAGGAGAAAGCCTGTGATGGAAAATAAAGTAACAGCAGATTATCTGGACAAAGAGGGATGTCTTCATTGTGGCATCTGTGGAAAAAGAAAACAGATGAAAGTCAGTCTGATGGGATTTGAGCATGTAGTGTCCTGTTTGTGCGAATGCGAGGTGAAAGCCAGACAGGAACTGGATGAGAAGATGCAGCGGGAAGAAGCACAGCGGCTGCTTTATCAGAGAAAATCCGTCGGACTTCGGGAAAGAAGATTCTGGGAATGGAAATTTGAAAATGACAATGGAAGCAACCAGAAGACACTAATTGCCAGGCAGTATGTAGAAAACTGGACAGATATGAAGAGAAAAAATGTAGGATTGCTTTTGATGGGACCAGTTGGAACTGGGAAAAGTTTCTTTGCAGGCTGTATTGCAAATGCACTTTTGGAACAGGGAGAACGTGTCATGATGACGAATTTTTCCAGGATTTTAAATGAAATGACCAGCTATCAGGCAGATAAGAACCAGATTATACAAAATCTTGTGGATTATCCGCTGCTGATTATTGATGATTTAGGAATAGAACGAAATTCTGAGTTTGCTTTGGAGCAGGTCTATAATGTGATAGACAGCCGCTATTGTAAAATGCTTCCGCTGATCATAACAACGAATCTGGGACTGAATGAAATGAAATCCACAGATTTGGATACTGCCCATCAGCGTATTTACAGTAGAATACTTGAAATGTGTGTTCCCATCTATTGTGGTGGAGAAGATAAGAGAAAAGAAGAAGGGACAGAAAAACTCGTACAGGTGCAGAACCTGATTACCGGTTAATTTGTCTTTTTTTATTAAAGGGGGTGATTGCCATGATTACAGATCTGGACAGCAGTTGAATCGCTGAAAGGAGGGAAAAGTCATGCAGGAAGAGGTAACTCAGAAAACGGTCACGTTCTGTATTCGGGCTACTAAGATTACAGCAGACCTGTTGAAAAAGGTTCTTGTTGCGTATCTGCGTCATCAGAAGCAGAAATCAGTAGAGAAGAAAGCACAGAAAAATCAGCCGAAACAGGGAAAGGTCACGGTAAAAGAGCTGGCAAAACAGAATGCCGGGATGGTCAATATCGAGATCACGGACAAAAATATCAAGTCCTTTGAACGGTATGCCAGAAAATACGGGATCAATTATGCTCTGAAAAAAGACAAGAGCAAAGAGCCTCCGGTTTATCTGGTATTCTTCAAGGGACGTGATCAGGATGCACTCAATGCTGCTTTCCGTGAGTTTTCCCAGAAACAGATTCAAAAAGCGAATAAACCTTCTATTCATAAGCGTCTTGCAGCTTACCGGGCAATGATGCCAAAGAAATCGAAGGACAAAGTAAAGAACCGGCATCAGGAGCAGAGCCGATATATCGGTTAAACGATCTGATTAAGCAGAAAGATATCACAGTGAATGAAGCGGCGGTGCGCTCAGGCGTCCCGCCTTCAACACTGAAAAATATTTTGTATGGACAAAGCAGGAATGCTGGCGTAGTTACAATTAAAAAGATATGCGATGGATTGGATATTACAATACAGGAATTTTTTGAAGATCCCATCTTTGCAGATTTGGAACCGGAGTTATAGGAACAGGCAAATAATCTTAGGATTCAGATTCTGCAAGATGGTTTTTTTATGGGAAAGGGTTAGAAGAAACTAACACTGGAGGATGAATATGTGTAAAATAGCAATTTGCGACGATGATAAAGAATACAGGGAGAAAATAAAGACGGTCATAGAAACGGAAGGGATTCTGTCTTCGAATGAGATACGGTTTTATGAATATGAATCAGGAAAAGAATTATTGGAAGATGCGGATATTTTGCATGATCTGATTTTTATGGATATGCGTATGCCTGGATTGGATGGAAATAAAACAGTACTGAAGCTGAGGGAATATAATGAAGCAGCGATATTGGTGTTCTGCTCCGGCTGTTTTGAACCGACTCCTGACAGCATTAATGTTGGACAACCGTTCCGGTACATCATGAAGGATCTGCATGACAGAAGTCTGAAAAAGGAAATACCTATGATTTTATTAAAAGTGAAATTGTGCTGTGGAGATTCTTCCGTGACAGTTACATCGGCGGGAAGGATAATGCGCATATGATTGCGTCTATGGTTGTGTTCCGGGGAAATATATGGAAGAAGCTGGTTACGGTATGCTGCTATTATGTGCTGGCAATTATTCCCGAATTTCTCTTTGCGGCACTTACGAATGCATATGGCGTGACTGGTGCGTCCGAGGGCTTCAGGACTGAAACAGAAAAGACATTAGCACTCCTGCTGATGAGTACCATGACATTTCTGTTTATTAAATGCATTAATCAGGTAACAAGGAAAAGGGATTATCTGACGATTGAAAATAAAACATTTACAGTGCTGCTCATGCTGCCAACCGCAACGATCGTTATGTTAGGATGTATGTTTTATTCGCACACTTCTTTTGAAGGAATGAACAGGGTCATGGTTCCGGTAGGAGCTTCGCTTCTGTTAATGACGAATATCTTCATTTTCACAGTATTTGACAGGTTTGTAGAAAAATCAGAAGAAGTGAAGAAGATGGACCGGCTATACCAGAAAAGCAGGGCGGAGATTGCCAATCTGCAGTATATGAATAAGGTTAATGAGGATAACAGAGCATTCTTACACGATATAAATAAATTTATCTGTACAGTAGCCGGCTTGATAGAAGAAGGAGAGAATCAAGAGGTTAAGGACATCATGGAACATTTAGGCGTCCGGATTCAGAATCTTCAAAAAAGTGTATATTGTGAGCATCCGATCTTGAACAGCATCCTATGTGAAAGAAAATTTCTTGCAGAATCTAAGGATATATCCTATAGGATTACCCTGGGTAATGATCTCAGACTGGATTTTCTGGAAGAGTTGGATTTGATCTCGATCGTAGGGAATCTTTTGGATAACGCACTGGAAGCGGCAGAAAAGACAGAAGATGGCAGATATGTGGAATGCAGGATGTATATGGGAAATGCGGGGCATTTCCTTGTCATGGAATTTTGCAATGGGTATGTCGTCCCTCTGTTAAAGGACAAGGACAGGTACATAAGCACCAAAAGAGACGCGGACAGTCACGGGATCGGACTGCACACGGTTGGAAAACTGGTTAAAAAGTATGCGGGAATTATGCGAGTGGAGGCAGGAGAACGGGAGTTCTCTGTTAAGCTGATCTTTACAATCAAATAAGGACGTGCAAAAATCGCCCAAAAAGTTACCGTTTTTGCCACGGTAATTGAAAAGAGGGCGATTTTTGTGTAAACTTTCGGAAAAAAGGAGGCTTTGTAACTATGAAAAAAATAATCAGAAAAAACCTGGGAATCAAACTGCTTGGAGCTGTAAACTGTCTTGCACTCTGCTTGACGGCGTATACGGCAAATCTGGCGTGCAACTGGCTGTACTATCAGGAAGATGAGCCGGAAGAAGTTAAGAAAATGAGGAAATTCTAGTGTGGAAAAAAATGGCTGGCCGGCTTTTTGAACTACAAAGCAGGAATGGGATTCTTGAAGAGAAAGACCGCAGGCTGTATGAATATGCTTACGGCGTACTGCTGGGCAGGGTGGTAATATACCTTATCATCGTCATACTTGGCATCATAACGGGGAATTGGATGGAGATGATAGTCTTTTTATTGCCCTTTACTGTTTTAAGGCAGTATGCCGGAGGGATTCATTTGGAAAAGGCAGGGGGCTGCATGGCTGTTTCCGGTATCCTTGTCCTTCTATGCAGTCTGTATCTGGCGTCTGCTCCGGCTGTAATATGGCAAATGCGGATCATATGGTTTGTCGCAGTTGGCGTTATATTTATCATGGCGCCGGTAGATGCCAGCAGCAAGAAGTTGGATGCGAAAGAGAAAAAAGTTTATGGGATGCGCGCGAGGGTAATTTTAGTTATTGAATGCGCGATAGCAGGTGTTTTTTCTGTGATTGGATATTCCCTGATCGTAAACGGGATTATGGTAGCGCATATTGTTTTGGCGTCCGGTTTGATATTGGGATGGATCAAAAATTTTTTTGACAAAGAGTTAGATGTAACTAATTACAGGTAGAAATAAGAAGTGATTGAGAAAAACATATTACAAAATGATGGTAAACAGAGAGAAAAAGAACATTATGCCAGAGGAATATAAAAGTGAATATGAAATTGATAAAAAATACGGAAAATATTAGTAAAGAGAAAATAACCTTGTTTTGTCTGCCATTTGCGGGAGGCGGTGCTTCTGCTTATAACCAGTGGGCGAAAAAGATGCAGGGGAAAGTAACGGTATGTCCAGTTCAGCTTCCGGGAAGGGAAGAACAGATCATGGAGAAACCGTATATAGATATGTCGGTTATGTTAGATGACCTGGAAGAGGCTGTAAGAAAGGTTGTGTACGGACCGTATGCCTTATGGGGACACAGTATGGGTGGGAAGATCTCTTATGAGCTGGAAAAACGGTTGGAGGCAGCGGGATATACTGCAAAATGTCTGTTTATTTCCGGCAGCCGGGTTCCTAGTATTCCGGAGCCAAATCCAATCTATCATCTTCCGGATGAAGCGTTTAAGAGGGAACTGGGAAGATTTGAAGGGACGCCAAAAGAGATACTAGAGAATCAGGAATTGTTGGATTTCTTTCTGCCTATGCTGCGGGCGGATTTTACCATGGATGAAACGTATTATGATAAAGCGGGAGTAGTGCTGCATACACCTATCTCTGCATTTGGCGGAGAAAAGGACGACGAAGCGGATGAGAGTGCGATCTTGGAATGGGGAAAGTATACGGACAATGATTTTAACTACCGGATATTTCCGGGAGGACATTTTTATCTGAGGGATTGTGAAGACGAAGTAATAAGTGAGGTCATGAGACTGCTTTAGAGAATGAAAAATGGAGATTAAACGATACGGAGAAAAGGAATTTCTGTCAGCAGACAAACTTTATATCCGTGAAAATGAGATACATATATGGTGTATCCGCTGGCCTGAAATGACAGATTTCTGGAAGAACCATGAATATATCCTGAGTGGGCAGGAATTGGAGCAAGCCGGAAGATTCCGTTTTCCTGAAGACAGGATGCGTTATATAGCCGGGAAGGTTGTCGTGCGGATCCTCTTAAAAAGATACTTAGATATGGAAACGATTGATTTTTCTGTCAATGAACTGGGTAAGCCTTATCATAAAAAGATTGCGGGAAAGCGGACAGTGGATTTTAACATTTCGCACTCGGGTGAATTCATACTGGCGGTATTCGCTGTCGGAATGGATATCGGAGTAGATGTGCAGGAGATGGCAGAGTGCCCGGACTATAGGGAGATAGCGGAAAATTTTTATACTGCAGAAGAAGCGGAAGATGTAAAAAATGAAGGACCGGATCTGTTTTTTCAGTACTGGGCGGCGAAAGAGGCATATGTAAAGGCGCTTGGAATTGGATTAGGAAGAGGAATGGATTTCTTCTCTGTCAGAAACGAGAAAATTGCAGAAAAAGATAAGAAAGATCAGGACTGGTTTCTGTATCCGGTCAGGATCAAAGGATATGCTGCGTATGTGGCGGCGCATAAGAAAGGAGACAGATAAAATGGGTTATAAGAAAGATATGAGCAAATATGAGAATCTGGAAGGCTGGGAGAGATGTGGATTTGGAGAACAGCTTGATAGGTGGGCGGAAAAATATGGAGAAAGAATTGCGGTCACGGACAGTGAAGACGAGATCAGTTATATGGAATTAAAGCAAAAAGCAGATTGTCTTGCGGCAGCTTTTCTGCGTAAAGGGATTTTAAAGGGAGACAAAGTGCTTGTGCAGCTTCCGAACAGGATTTCTTTTGTGATCGTGTTTTTTGCGCTTTCCAAGATTGGGGCGGTGCCAATCATGATGCTGCCGGCCCACAGGGAGGCGGAACTGGAAGGAATTATTGAACTGGCAAAGCCGGCCGCTTATATTGTGGTGGAGAAATATCTGGGATTTTCATATGTGCCGATGGCAAATGCGATGAAAGAGAAATATTCATGTATCCGGCATATATTTGTAGATAGCGAATCCGGGGATATCAGTGGAATGATTGCGGAAACGTATGGAGAAAATGGAGCATTTCCGGCTGTGGATGGGTATGAAACGGCGGTGCTTTTGCTGTCCGGCGGGACGACAGGGGTTCCGAAACTGATTCCGCGCACCCATACGGATTATATGTATAATGCCCGCATGTCCGCGAAGAGATGCCGTCTGGATAGCAGTGACGTTTATCTGGCGTCTCTTCCGGTAGCTCATAATTTCCCGTTATGCTGCCCGGGGCTTTTAGGCACGCTGGACGTGGGAGGAAAAGTTGTGCTTGCGTCTGCGACCAGCCCGGATGATATCCTTGACGCAATTACAGAGGAAGGTGTCACGATAACGGCATTGGTTCCTGCTATGGTTACTGTGTGCATGGAAATGCTGGAATGGGATGAAGATTATGATATATCCAGCCTGCGGATTTTGCAGGTGGGCGGCGCAATGCTGGAAGATTCCCTTGCGGATAAGATCATTGAAGAATGGCCGTGTAAACTGATGCAGGTATTTGGTACGGCGGAGGGGCTACTGTCCTTTACTAGCCCGGAGGATGAAGGTTCCCTGATCGCAAGATGCCAGGGAACTCCGGTGTCTCCTGCGGATGAAGTGAAGATTGTGGATGAAGAAGATAAGGCCGTACCGGAAGGAGTTTTTGGGGAATTATTATCCAGAGGCCCGTATACGATTGATGGTTATTATATGGCGGAGGAAGCGAATAAAAAGAGCTTTACGTCGGACGGATTTTACCGGACGGGCGATAAAGCTATGTGGACGAAAGACGGAAGGTTACGTTTGGGCGGGAGGATCAAAGAGCAGATTAACCGCGCCGGAGAAAAGATCATGCCTTCAGAGATTGAAGCTTATCTTTGCAGGCATTCGAAAATCAAAGAGGCAGCCGTTGTCGGCGTTACGGATGAAACCCTTGGAAACCGGATATGTGCATTCCTTGTGACCGATGATGAAACCGGGATCGATTTGCAGGAAATACACAGGTTCCTGCGGGAAATAGGCGTTGCGGCGTATAAAATGCCGGATCAGATAGAACGGGTAGAGACATGGCCGCTGACCAGCGTAGGAAAAATAGATAAGAAAGCATTAGAACGTATGGCGCAGGAAAAATAGAAGGAGACAGAATCATGGAATATATAGAGATAAAGGAACAGATCAAACAAAAGCTGCCGGTAGCCAGAGATTTGGGGGATTCCGAAAATCTGCTGGAGCTTGGGCTTTCATCCCTGACAATCATGCGTCTGGTAAACCAGTGGAGAAAACAGGGGGTTAAGGTTTCATTCGGTTCATTGATGGAAAATCCTACCCTTGAAGGCTGGTGGGCGCTGATCCAGCGCAGCATGAAGAAAAAAGCGGGCAAAAAACGGGCGCAAGAATCTAAGATAACGCCGGAAAAGGATATGAAACAGCCGTTTCCTTTAACAGACGTACAGTATGCATATTGGGTTGGCAGGGATGAAGAACAGGCTCTTGGAGGAATAGACTGTCATGCGTATTTAGAGTTTGATGGGGGAAATATAGATCCGGAGCGTCTGGAAAAAGCATGGAATGTACTGCAGTATCATCATCCTATGCTGCGCGCCTGCTTTTTGGATGATGGAACACAGAAAATCCTGGATAAGCCGTATTGTGAAAAAATAAAGGTTCATGATTTTTCCCGGATGTCATCTGAGGAAGCAGAGGCAATGGCAGTATCTGTCAGAGAACGTTTATCCCATCGGAAGTTAAAGATTGAGGAAGGCGAAGTAGCAGGAATAGAGCTTACGCTTTTTCCTGAAAATAAGGCACGCCTTCATGTGGACATGGCACTTTTGGTTGCTGATGTACAGAGTCTGCAGATATTATTGAGGGATTTGGCATCTGCTTACCGAGGGGAAAACCTGCCGAAAGAATCAAAAGGGTGGAATTTTGCTTCCTATCTAGAACGGCAGAAACAGGAAGAAGGGGAGGAACGGAAAAACGCAGAAAAATACTGGAAGAATCGTTTAGAGCATTTGCCAAAAGGCCCTGACCTTCCATTGGCAAAACGTCCGCAAGAAGTGGAAAAAACGGTGTTCAACCGCAGGATTGTGAGAATCGAAAAGGAAGAATGGGATCATTTGCAAATGCGGGCAAAAAAATACCAGACAACTCCGGCAATGGTTCTTCTTACTGCATATGCGGTGGTTCTGGAACGATGGAGCAGGAATCATTGTTTCCTTATTAACATTCCGTTTTTTAACCGGAAAACAGAGCAGCAGGGGTTAGAGGAAGTAATAGCAGATTTTACTACTCTGTTATTGCTGGAGATTAACTGCGAAGAAAATCCGACTTTTGCGGAATTGTTGGACAGGATTCAGAAGCAGCTTCATGAGGATATGAAGTATACGGCATATTCCGGCGTGCAAGTACAGAGAGACATTGCGCAGATGTGTGGTGACGCATCGGCAGTGGCGCCGGTTGTTTTTGCCTGCAATCTGGGAACGCCGTTGGTAAATGATACGTTCCGGAATGAACTGGGGCAGTTTTCCTATATGATTTCCCAGACGCCGCAGGTGTGGAATGATTTTCAGAGTTATGAAGATGAAAATGGCGTACAGCTTACATGGGACAGCGTGGATGAGTTATTCCCGGAGAATATGATCCCGGATATGTTGGAGAGTTTTGAGATTCTTCTGCATGAATTGGGAAAGAAGGACTGGAATCAGAGATTTGATGTGCTTCCTGAAAAAAGAAAAAGAGAAATTGAAGATACAGCGCGTACAGGAGTGCCGGAGCGTGTGGAATGCCTGCATTGGGCTGTTATGAACCATGCGGAAGTTTGCCCGGAAGATATTGCGCTTATTGATGCGGGAAGCGGAAGATCGGTATCCTATGGGGAATTAAAAGCACGGGCAACAGCAGTGGCGGCAGGAATTTCAGAAAAGGATATTAAGGGCGTCCCGGTTGCACTTACCCTGCCGCGCGGGATAGAACAGATCGAGTCGGCATTAGGAATTTTGCTTTCCGGAAATTCATACCTTCCGGTCAGCTTAAGCCAGCCTAAAGATCGGAGAGCGTTAATCCATGAGAAGACGGGAGTCCGCTATGTGGTCACGAATCGGGAATTATCCGAAAAACTGGACTGGCCGGAAGGTACGGAAATCCTTGTGATGGAAGGTATGGAAGAGGGACAGGAAAATGTGAGACTGCCAGAGGTGTCGCCGAAGGACAGCGCCTATATCATCATGACGTCAGGCTCTACAGGTGTTCCGAAGGGTGTAGAGATTGCGCATGAAAGCGCATGGAATACGGTTCAGGATATTAATGAAAAGTACCATGTGACAAGTGCAGATCGGGCGCTGGCTGTATCAGCTATGGATTTTGACCTGTCGGTATATGATGTTTTTGGAATTTTAGGCGCAGGAGGAACATTGGTATTGCTTCCAGAGCAGGAGAGAAGGAATGCGGATTACTGGCTGGAACAAGTGTTGAAATATCAGATTACCGTTTGGAATTCAGTGCCGGTGCTTCTGGATATGCTTTTGATACGGGCGGAATCCATGAAACAGAAACTGCCGATCAGGGCGGTTATGCTTTCCGGAGATTGGATTGGGATGGATCTCCCGCAGAGGGTTGCGGCATGGACAGAGGATTGCCAGTTTGTCGCTATGGGAGGAGCTACAGAGGCAAGTATCTGGTCCAATTATCAGAATGTTACCCTGCCGATGCCGAAAAACTGGAAATCTATTCCCTATGGAAAGCCACTCAGATATCAGGCATATCGTGTTGTGGATGAGTATGGAAGGGATTGCCCTTACTGGGCAGAAGGCGAACTCTGGATTGGCGGTTTTGGTGTAGCAAAAGGATATAGGGGAGATTCTGCGCTTACGGGGCAGAAATTTATCACAGATCAGTATGGAAGATGGTATCGGACCGGTGATCTCGGAAGAATCTGGGATGATGAGATAATTGAATTTTTGGGAAGAAAAGATCATCAGGTAAAGATCCGTGGACACAGGATTGAATTGGGAGAAATTGAACATGCGATTCAGGAGTTTCCGGGTGTGGCTCATGCAGTTGTTGATACAGTTAGTGATGGTCATGGCAATAAAACGCTGGCTGCTTATATCGGAGCGCCGATACAGGAAGATTCTAAAGTTACAACGTATTTGTACGGCACAGATATCTTTGGCGGGGGCTGGAAAGAACTGAAGGATGATGTCAGCAATTGGCAGATGCAGCAGGAACGGAAGACAGCATACAAAAATTTCCTTGCCTATGCAGACCAGAGATGTGTACAGCTTATGCTGGAGACACTCATAGAGTTAGGCATTTTTGTATCAGAGAAGGAAGTTCTTTCGCAGAAGGAAATTTTTGAAAAAGGGAGCATTACGGAAACACAGAAGAATACTGTGGCAAGATGGTTGGAAATTTTAAAGAAGGAAGGAATCCTGAGAGAAGAGGACGGCAGACTATCGCGTACCGGGAAGGAAGTGGCTGTACCGGAAAAAGCTGGAGATACGGAAACGTATTTTAATAAACTGAAGCCGTATCTGAAGCATATGGTTACTGGGAATGAAGTTCCGCTGGACGTATTTTACCAGAAAGAGCCGGCTTTGGCTCCGAATATGCTGCTTCGGAGGATTCCGGGCTGCGAGGAAACAGTGGAAAGACTGGTGCAGGGATTAAGGCTTCTGGCAGAAGAACGCAGAAAAGAGCCACTCCAGATTATAGAAATTGGTACAAGGGACACTGCAATTACAAGACAGTTTTTGAATGCACTGGAAGATGTAAGCGTGGCTTATACTTATGCGGATTCTTCAAAATATTTTCTGCAGGAAGCAGAGAAAGAACTTGCGGGATATGAGAGAGTCGAGTTTGAGATGCTGAATCTGGAAGAAGGCATGGATAAGCAGCAGATGTCCTTGCATAGTTATGACATTGTGATATCGGTAAATGCTTTACATAGAAATATTGATGCTGCGGATGCGGTAAAGAAAGTAGCGGAATTACTGAAGCCAAACGGAATATTGCTGATGACTGACCTTGTGGTAAGGACATACCTTCAGGAACTTACAGCGGCTTTTTTGGAAAATGGTTTTGCGGATATTCGGGACAAGAGAAAAGAAGCAGGGCTGGTTACCCCGGATTGCCTGCTGTGGAGAGAATGTTTATCAGAGGCAGGATTGGGCGAAGACTGTGCTGTGACAGAGAGATATGGAAGATGTATATGCTGCAGCAGACAGCAGGCGTCTGTCCTGTCCTATCATAATGGAGCACTAAGGGAATATCTGTCAGAAAAACTGCCGGAGTATATGGTTCCACAGAATTATCATTTCATGGAGCAGCTCCCAACATTGTCCAATGGGAAGATTAACAGGAAGCAATTGCGGGAAGATTTTAAAGAAGAAACTGCGGTTATCCGATTTTCAAAGGCAACGACAGAAACAGAAGAAAAGCTTTTAGATATCTGGAAACAATTATTTGGATATGAAAATATCGGAATTGAAGATAATTATTTTAGCCTTGGGGGAGACTCGCTGATTGCCACAAGGTTGATCTCGGAAGTACAGAAAACCTTCGGCTGCAAAATAACGATCAGCACGATTTTTGAAAATCTGACCGTAAAATCTCTGGCAAAAGCTATTGAACAGTCCGAACAGAAAGAAGAAGATACACTGCAGATCAAACCGAATCTGGAGGAAGCATATCATCCGTTCCCATTAACCGATGTGCAGTATGCTTACTGGCTTGGCAGAAGCGGATTGTATGAATTGGGGAATGTTGCAACGCACTGTTATTTTGAACTGGATGCAGACGGCCTTGATACTGAGTGCGCAGAGACGGCATGGAATCTGTTGATACAGAGGCATGGGATGATGCGTGTTATTATCCAGCCGGATGGTATGCAGCGCATACTGGAGAATACTCCCCAGTATCATATTGACGTGACGGATATCCGACAATTGGAAGTGACAGAAAAAGAAAAGGCATTGGATGAAAAACGGGCAGAGATGTCTCATCAGGTAATTCAGACAGATGAATGGCCTCTGTTTGATGTGCGAATCACTAAAATAGAGGACCAGAAGCATAGAATCCATATCAGTTTTGACAATATTATCTTTGATGGCTGGAGTATGTTCCATCTCTTAAATGAGTGGGCAGAAGTATATCGAAATGGAAAAGCGGAAATGCCGATTACTTTGTCTTTCCGGGATTACGTGCTGGGACTGGAGCAGATAAAGTCTACCTCTGCTTATGAGAAAGATAAAAAATATTGGGAAGACCGGGTGGAGACTTTTGCGGACGCACCGGATCTGCCGCTTGCAAAGAACGAAAGCCAGATTACAGAGCAGCGTTTCTGTCGCCGGAGCGCAAAACTGTCACAGAAAGAATGGCAGTCTGTAAAAGACGCGGCGGGAAGACTGGAGGTAACGCCTTCTGTTCTTTTGATGAGTGCTTATGCGGAGACTCTCCGCTTGTGGAGCGGTAATAAGGATTTTACACTTAATCTGACGCAGTTTGACCGGAAACAATTGCATCCGGAAGTGAACAATCTGGTTGGAGATTTTACAACACTGACATTGCTGGAGATAAAGAATGCAGGGAATAATTTTGCGGAAAGGACAAAGGCAATTCAGAAGCAGCTTACAGAAGATCTGGAGCATACAGCTTATGGCGCGGTTGAACTGGAGCGCGAATTAAAGAAAAAGACTGGAAATATGCGGGGCGCTATTATGCCGGTAGTGTTTACCAGTGGCCTTGGCGTGGAGCAGTGGAATGAAGGAAAGTGGCTTGGAAAACTGAACTATAACATTTCACAGACGCCGCAGGTGTGGCTGGATCATCAGGTGGTTGAAATGGATGGCTGTTTATGCCTGTTTTGGGATTCCGTGGACGAATTATTTTATCCGGGAATGCTGGATGAGATGTTCCGGGCATATACCGGCCTGCTTCATACGCTAGCAGTTCATCCGGAGATCATGCAGGAAAAAACGGCAAGTCTGGTAACAGCGGAAATTTCAGAAAAACGGCGTCAGGCGAATGAAACGGCGGCTGAATTTGAAGAGAAAACGTTGGATGGATTATTCTTGGAGGCGGCAGACAAATTTCCGGATAAGGAGGCGCTGGTAACGTGCAGCAGGCGGATGACTTATCGGGAGATAAAAGAAGAGGCGTTTTACATTTCCGGGCAGTTGAAGAGCATGGGAATAAAAAAAGAAGAGACGGTAGCTGTATTTATGGAAAAAGGGTGGGAGCAGGTAGTTGCTGTTTATGGAATCCTGTTTGCCGGAGCCGCATATCTTCCGATAGATATCCATAATCCGAGAGAACGAGTTGAAAAGATTCTCCGTGACAGTGGAACAAGAATCATTCTTGTGCAGAATCAGGCGTATGATCAGGATACCGAATGGCTGCACGAGTGGGATTGTATTTCTGTGTCTGGATTAAAAACCGATTCTGAATACAAAGCACAGGAGAATAAGGCGGGAGACCTTGCGTATGTAATCTATACGTCGGGAACAACCGGGATGCCGAAAGGAGTAATGATTACTCACCATAATGCAGTGAATACAATACTGGATATCAATGCACGCTATCAGATTACAGAACAGGATACGGCGTTTGGAATCTCCAATCTTCATTTTGACCTGTCTGTTTATGATGTTTTTGGCGTTTTAGGCGCAGGTGGGAAATTGGTTCTTCCGGATCCGGAATATGGAAAAGATCCAGCGCATTGGATTCACTGGTTGAATCATGAGAATATTACCGTATGGAACAGCGTGCCAGCTTTTGTAGAAATGCTGGCAGAATATGAGGAATATCAAAGGCAGGTAACTTCACAATCGTTGCGGTTGGTAATGATGAGTGGCGACTGGGTTCCGGTTTCACTTCCGGGGAGAATCCGTAATCTGTTTCAGAATGTTGAGATTGTTGCACTTGGAGGAGCGACGGAAGGCAGTATTTGGTCCAATCATTTCGAGATCCCAGAGATTGTGCCGGAAGATTGGAAGAGTATTCCGTATGGGAAACCGCTTGCAAACCAGAAGTATTATGTTCTGGATCAGAATATGGAAGATTGCCCTGACTGGGTACCGGGAACACTTTATATTGCCGGAGATGGCGTTGCACAGGGATATTTAAACGATAATGAAAAAACAGAAGAAAAGTTTGTTGTTTTAGATAGAACTGGGGAACGATTGTATTGTACTGGAGATGTGGGACGGTATTGGAATGAAGGTAATATTGAATTTCTTGGAAGATTGGATAATCAGGTAAAAATCAATGGATATCGGGTAGAATTGGGCGAAATTGAAGCTGCATTACGAAGGATTCAAGGTATAACTGAAGCGTTTGTTTTTTTTAAAAGGGATAATGCGATAGAAGACATATGTGCTGTATTAGTAGAGGAAAAAAGGTATCGTGACCGGATAGACAAGTTTTATAAGGAAATGTTAAAAAAAGATCTTCCGATCTATATGATTCCAACAGAATATATTAAAACGAATGCTATTCCGCTTAATTCAAATGGGAAAAAGGATATTCATAAAATTTTGATTGTTGCAGAAAAAAATAGAAAGCCTATTTTTAAAAAGAATAATAATTGTAAACAGCTTACTCAACTTCAGGAGCAATTACTCGCAATTTGGAGAGAAGTTTTAAAAATTGAAAATATTGATATAAATGATAACTTTTTTGAAATAGGTGGAAATTCGATACAGGCAATACAAATTACTAACCAAATGACGGAGAAAATAGGGTGTTTTATGGATATCGGCAAGTTATTTGAGTATCCGACTATCAGCAAAATCGAAAGATATATATTAGAGGAAACGTAATGAGTAAATACATATTTAATAATGATAGTATTACCGAATCCAGAAAAAGGACCAGATGCATCCCATTGGGGCAGATTACTTAATGAATACAAAGTGACCTTGTGGAATAGTGTTCCAGCGCAGGCGGAAATGTTAGATGCTTTTGCGTCTAAATCGGAGAGTTATCCGACAGTTAGATTAGTACTGTTATCCGGAGATTGGATAAATACTAGTCTGCCAGGAAGACTAAGAAAGATTATGACCAACGCTCAAATGATTAGTTTGGGAGGCGCTACGGAAGGTGGGATTTGGTCTATATATCATGAAATTGATGAAATAGAAGAAAGGCCTACTATATTATATGGAAAAGCTTTGCTTGGACAGTGGATGGGAGTTGTAGACGAGGAATTGAGAATTTGTCCGGAATATGTTTCGGGGCAAATTGCCATAGGAGGATATTCTTTGGCAGAAGGCTATTTAGGAGATACAATATTAACAAAAGAAAAATTTGTTTATCTGGAAGAAGAAAAGAACAGGATTTATCTCACTGGAGATAATGGAAGATATGTAGAGAATGGCGACATTGAATTTTTAGGCAGATTAGATAATCAGGTAAAAATCAATGGGCATAGAATAGAAATTGCGGAAATAGAAAATGCAATACGTGGAATGCAAAATATTGAAGATTGTTGCGTGGTTTATAATCAAAGTATAGGGAAGGGTGTGCTGATAGCTTTTATAAAAAATAAAATATCGAGCATTTCCTATACGAAAGAAGAATACAGAAAGCAGTTAGCCTTTTTTTTGCCACCAGCAATGATTCCTTCAGAGTTTGTAAATGTAGAGAGTTTTCCACTTTCTACTAATGGCAAAATAGACAGAAAAGGACTGGCAGAGAGTATACAAAAGAACATCAAGGTAAAGCATAATGCAAAAGCAACTTTAATTTCGCAAAAGAAGGAATATGTAGAACTTGCTAAAAGTATCAAAAAAATCGTATGCTCTATTTCTGGAAATGATTATATTGATTATGAAGATAATTTATTAGAAAATGGACTTGATTCTTTGTTATTATCTCAGATTTCTGGGCGCATAGTTAGTGACATACAAGAAGCACAAGGCATGAGATTTGATGAAATATTACGGGCATCGTTGACGATGCCAACAATTATGGGGATTGCTCAGTATATATCGGATTGTAAAAATCCTTCAAAAAATCAAATGCATAGTAATGCAGGAAATCAAACAAGAAATTCATATACTGTTGTATATATATTTGGGGATAACGAAAATGAAATAAGAGATGTTCTTATAGAAAAGTTGAGCGCTTCAAACATAAGTTGTAAGAGAGTGGGAGGGCAAGAAATAATTGAAAGATGTCATGAAGACATAAATGTTAAAAAGAAATATATTATTGCCTTTTCCGAAATGGCTTCTTTATGCATAACTAAGGCAAGTGAACTATTGGGGGAAAACATTATTATTAACCGCATTTTTTTAATAAATCCATCTAAAGCAAAAGAAAGTGATTTATATTTAGGAGATATAAGCATAATTGACGGAAATTCAGTTGCTATTAAATCTTGGGAAAAGGCTGTTTTAGGTAACGTTAGAGAATTTGAATCTAATAGTAATGACATTTTTGATATTATTATGAGGGAACTAGAAAATGATAAATAATCGCAGAACAATCTGTATTCTTGGCGGAACAGGTACTGTTGGTGTGACAGCGTGTAAGGTTTTAAGTAAGTTAGGCTATTCATTAAGAGTCAGTGTACGGAATATAGAAACAATAAAAGATACAGGAATGTATATGGCTCCCAACATCCAATTATTTGAACTTGATATTGATAAGGAAAGTAATATTGGAAAATTCTTTAAAGGAAGTGATTTGGTAATAGGAGCAATCGGACCTTCCGCAGACTATAGTGAAAAAATGTTACTTGGAGCAATGGCAGAGAATATTCCGTATGTTGACCCAGGAGGAATTCATTTAATTAGAAAAATGAGGAATTCTAGCATGAAAGGTACCGCTATAGTTGGTTCGGGAATATTTCCGGGGTTATCAGGATGGATGTTGTCTTCTGTGCTTAAAGAAGCTTTCAATGATGACTTAATAGAGATGATTATTGGAGGTGTCTATAATTTTTCAAAAGCTGCCGCAATCGATTATGTGGAAGAAATAAAAAGTTATAAAGCTGGAATTCCTATGGCATGTGTGCGAAATGGAAAAATTTTACCTGCTCAGAAAAGAAGTCCGCTGAATCTTCCAACAAGAATTTCGAAATTATCTATATTGCCATATGTTACAGAAGAAATTCAAGAAATTATACAAGGGAAATATATGCTTAATATTGATTCATATACGGCGGCACCTGTAAGTTTATTTTCAATAGTAAATAAGGCGCATTGTCAAAAAAAAGATTTAGTAAATGCATTAATGGGACAGAAAAATAGCAACCAAAAAGCTTTTATATGGGTAAGACAAAATAAAGGAAATGATAGTAGATGCATTTATTTTGAAGGAAAAAATCCGAGTGTTTTAACTGGCGAAATATTAGCGATTACTGCCAATGCAATATTTGAAATGCCTAGGAAGGATGGAATTTATACAATGGCAAGTTATCTTGAAAAATATCAAGTGTTAGATGAACTTAAAAAAATAGATAAGTTCAAATCAGAGGGAAAGATATGAAGAAAAAACAGATTTTAGTATGTGGAACAGGATTTGGGAAAATTTATTTGAAAGCTATTGCAGAAAGTAAAGAATATGAGCTTATGGGTATATTGGGAAAAGGAAGCGATAGATCCAGACTTCTTTCAAAGAATCTAAATGTGCCAATGTATACGGATATTAAAGAAATAAATCAAAATGTTGATGCAGCATGTGTAGTTGTACCTAATGCGGCTGGAGGTGGAAACGGTGCCAATATAGCTAAAAGTATACTTGCAAAAGGGATACCAACATTATTAGAACATCCTGCTCATGAGGTAGAAATTGTTAATTGTATAAGAGAATCCGGAAGTGCCGCTTTTATGTTGAATCCATTTTATCGGTATATCAAGCCAATTCGAGATTTTTTAGAGGCGGCACAAATAATAAGTAAACATGCTCATCTTATAAATGCATCCTTGGAATGCGCTATACATGTATTATATGATGGAATAGATATATTGGGGTGTGCGTTGGGAGGCTTATCAACATGGAAATTGGGAAATGTAGCAGAATCTTATACAACTTCTATGGCAGGAGGGGGTAACAGAGTTATTAGTGGTATAATTGGAATGGTTCCGGTAACATTTATAGTGAATACCAATGTGGATCGTAACGATATAGACCATCCATTACATTTATATCATAGAATAGAATTGACATTTTCCACAGGGCGGCTCTGTCTGGTCAATACCCATGGTCCGGTAATATGGCTTCCTTTCTTGCATATGCCAAGAGATGAATATGGAACACTAAGTATTAATGTAGAAGAGGAAGTAAATATACCCTCTGGTGTTACTATAGGAAATGTAATGTTACCATCAGTAAAAGAAACGTTTGAACAAATATGGCCGGATGCAGTAAAGAAAGCTTTAGAGATTTTATTTAAGCAAAATAGAACAGAAAAAATGTCCATGGCGCAATATCAAATATATGTATCAAAATTATGGTCTGAAATATGTCAGAAAGTGGGCTATATGAATATCGTTGATTATGACAATTTTGGTGACATAAAAAATATATTTTATGATTTGGAAAAAAGACATTTAATAAAAAAGGAGAATGACGGGATTGAATGAAATTGAGAATGTATACGGAGAGACAGTAGAATTTTATGATTTATCAGCTCTTTCACAGATAGGGAACAAAAAAATTGTTTTAAACAAATTTGCTGATATGGTTAAGGATTTAGATGGAATCATTTTGGATATAGGTGCAGGAACTGGAAAAACAACAATAGAGATGGCTAATATGATATGTGATAAAGAAATAATTGCTTTAGAACCATCGGCTTATATGAGAACAGCGTTTATGGCAAGATTAATGGAGCATAATGAAGTTAAAGAGAGAATTTCTCTATTGCCGATAGATGTAGGTAAATATTCATTTCGAGATAAAATAAGTGGTGTAATGTGCATGGGAGTACTTGGTCATTTAAAAAGGGATGAACAAGAAAAATTATTGTATAAATTAGATAAAAATTTGAATATAAATGTCCCAATCCTGATAGAACTTTTAGAACCGAAATTTCTTGTTGCGCCAGTAGGAAGCAGAATATCGGTGGCTACTCAAGGAAGATTGCGCTATGAGACGTATATTACCGATATAAAGCAAGTGGGGATGGATCAATGGACATGGAGATTGACCTATAAAGTTTTTTGTGGTAAAAACATAGTTAGTACTGTAGATAGCCTAATGTCGTGGAATTATCAGAGTGTGGAAAAAATTTTAAACCAATTGACAAAAATGCACTTTAGAACAGCTAAATTATCAGAAACATTATTACTTGCAATAAAAGCACGATAAATATGAACTTCAGATAAAATTAACTCTCGAACTGTCAGGTGTTCCTAAAATGCCATATTTATAAGATAATTTAGCGATGTGCAGGGAGAATAATGAGAATTAATATTAAATTGTCAGTACAATGGGTTTTAAAAGTGACTTTATCGTCTTGTGAGATGCAGAAAGAAATGGAAGTAAGTGAAGTTTGTAATTTACATTAAGTAGTGTCTGCTTTTTACATGATTACAAAATTTGACTTTTTACTTTGGAAGTTGTAAAATTTAATTAGTCTTATCTAACTTCGGGAGGAATGCTTGTACATGACAAACCAATACATGAATAATCTTTATCGTGATCTGCTCTCTAATTCACCGCAGACAATAACCATAGATATTCCAGCAGACATGGGGACAGGGCAGATTTTACAGGTGGTCACGAAACAGGGAGCAGTTGTTTCGGACTGGAAAATGAATTATTTTTCAGATATGAACGTGCAGGGAGTGAGTAGCGAAGAATACATTCAAATGTTGTTCTGCTTCAATGATGGAGTTTCCTGGAATATTGCAGATAGCCGACAAAGTATCAGCATACAAAAAGGTGAGTCCTGTATTTATCGTGGACACGGGAAAATGGAATATCTGTGCTATTCCAAACAAAACGATTTCCTTTTCAAAAATGTAAAAGTACCATTGTCGTATTTCCGTAAAATTATGAATGACTATTTTGATGTTGGTGAGATTGAGGTTTATCAGAAAAAACTATTGGAAGGTATATCAAAAGTAGGTATTACTCCCTATATGGAGCACATTTTTGCGGAACTGAAAGACTTCACGCAATATCGCGGCGGATTGGGATACCTGTTTTTGGAAAGCAAAGTTTTTGAGTTGTTATCTGTATATTTGAGTGAGATTTTGGAACTGAGTATTCTTGCGTCAACTTATATAGCAATTTCCAGAAGTGACCGAGAATCCATCATAGAAGCGAAGAGAATCATTGACAGTCAGCTTGCTTTGGCACCAAGTTGTGAGGAATTGGCGCGAAAAGTCAATATTAGTACTTCAAAATTGTCAAAGGGTTTTTCCTCGCTGTTTGGAACATCGGTTCATGCGTATATTATAGATCAGCGATTGGAAAAGGCGGCAAGTCTACTATTAGAAAGTAATTTGAACGTAAGTCAGGTGGCAGCATTTGTAGGCTATTCAAAACCGAGTAACTTTGCTGCGGCATTCAAAAAGAAGTATGGGGTAATTCCTAAAAACTATAAAACGGAAAATACGATTGGTTAAAATTAAAAAATACCGATTTTGGGTAGAATAAAACCGTTTTTGGGTTGGAAATGTAGGCGTAAATTGTTATTATATGTGGTGTAGTTAGAAAATGCTAACTACACCATTTTTTAGATAGGAGGATACTGGTATGAGTTCCCAGAAAAAAAGTTCCCGGCTTGAGGGAAAAGATTTAATTACTATCGGCATCTACACCGTCATCTATGTCGTCATTGTTATGCTGGTGGCGATGCTTGGCTTCATCCCCATTTTTATTCCGCTGATGGCGGTGCTGTGTCCTTTGATTGGCGGCATCCCCTATATGCTGTATGTTACAAAGGCTAAAAAATTCGGGATGACTGCAATCATGGGTTTCCTGATTGGCCTAATCATGGTGTTCTTCGGCAACGGCTATCTTACTATGGTAACTGGTCTTGTTGGCGGCCTGTTGGCTGACGTGATCCTGAAAAAGGCAGACTACAAAAGTGCAAAGAGTACAGTCCTTTCCTGCGGTGTGTTCAGCATCTGGGTGTTTGGCAACTTTGCTCCCATTTTCCTGAACCGTGAAAGCTATATGGTAATGCTGACTGAAGGATACGGCGCTGAATATGCAGCTACCCTTAATACATATATGCCTATGTGGATTGCGCCTATTTTGCTGGTTGCCTGCTTTGTGTTTGGCCTTGTCGGAGGTATGATTGGGAAAGCCATTTGCAAAAAGCACTTCCAGCGTGCCGGTATTGCATAATGGCGCGGGAAATTCTGCTCAGCAAAAAAACAGAACAAGGGTTGCGGCTCGATCCGCGTACAAAACTGTTGCTCATCTTCATCATAAGCATTTTTGTCATGGGTGGAACAGGCGGAGAAGCTATGGGACTGATCCGCCTTGTTCTTTGTGTGGTTCCGGCTATATTGCTGCTTACCTCGAAACAATGTGCAAAAGCTGTGGGCTATATTGCTGTGTTTTCTGTTTTTTATGCTGTCCAAATTTATGTTTTGCCGCACCTTACGGGGATATTGAATTTCCTTGTTCTGTTTACAATAGGATTCTTCTGCCGAATCCTTCCCAGTGTTGCGATTGCTGCCTATGCAGTGAAAACAACAACGGTCAGTGAATTGATTTCCGGCATGGAAAGAATCCATATGCCTAAAGAAGTGACGATCCCCTTAACGGTCATGTTCCGCTTCTTTCCAACTGTCTTTCAGGAGTCAGAAGCAATCAGTGACGCTATGAAAATGCGTGGGATTAAACTTGGAGGGAAAAAATCTTCAAAAATATTGGAGTATAAGCTGATCCCGATGATTACCTGCTCCGTGAAAATCGGTGAGGAACTTTCCGCTGCGGCAATTACCCGTGGCCTCGGCGCTCCTGTCAAACGCACAAACATTTGCCAGCTTAAATTCAATTTTGCCGATGTGGTGCTGATCTTGTTTTGTTGCTTTGTAGTGTTTTGGGCGATTGCTTCCCCGATAATTTCCGCAGGAGGGATTTTGCCATGATAGATTTTCAAAATGTTTCTTTTTCTTATGGTGAAGAATCCAGCGGCGGAGGGATTAGAAATGTCAATCTCACCATAAACACAGGGGAATTTGTTTTACTCACGGGAGAATCCGGCTGTGGGAAAACAACGATTACCCGTTTGGTAAACGGGCTGGTGCCTCATTATTACGAGGGCAAATTAGAGGGCGATGTCCTTCTGGACGGAAAAAGCGTATCAGATACGCCGCTTTATGACTTGGCTGCTATGGTGGGATCTGTATTCCAGAATCCCAAAAGTCAGTTTTTCAACGTGGATACGGATAGTGAATTAGCCTTTGCCTGTGAAAATTTAGGCTATCCTCAGGAGGATATCCTGAAAAGGATTGACCGGACAGTTTCCGATTATCATATTGAAGATTTGATGGGGCGAAGCGTGTTTGCTCTGTCCGGAGGCGAAAAGCAAAAAATAGCCTGTGCTTCATCAAGTGTATTGCTGCCGGGAATTATGGTCCTGGACGAACCATCTTCTAATTTGGATATGGCTGCTATTGATGACCTGCGGCAGGTCCTAAGCCTCTGGAAAAAGCAGGGCAAAACAATTCTGATCGCAGAACACCGCCTTTACTACCTTCACGATCTTGCAGATCGTGTGCTGTATGTAAAAGATGGGGAGATTGAACGGGAATACACGCCTGCTGAATTTGACAGCTTATCGGATGGCACTCGAAAAGAAATAGGGCTGCGGCCGTTTTCTCTCTCGAAGTTGAAGCCTGCGAATCAGTATCAGGCGCATACAGCTAAACAGATGGAATTTCAAAATTTCTGCTTTGCGTATAAAAAGCGCGAACCGGAAAGCCTCCATATTCCGAGTGCAGAACTGCCTGTTGGAGAAACGATTGCCATTATCGGTCTGAATGGCGCTGGAAAATCTACTCTGGCCCGCTGTATTTGCGGACTGGAAAAGAAGTGTGGCTTTTTGCAGGTTGAGGGGAAAACCCTTGATTGGAAAGCCCGGCTCAAACATTGCTACATGGTAATGCAGGATACCAGCCATCAGCTATTTACCGAAAGCGTGGCGGATGAAGTGCTTCTGAGCATGGACAACAAGGATGAAACTGTTGTGGATAAAATCCTTAAACAGTTTGATCTGCTGGAATATAAAGACAGGCACCCGCTTTCTCTTTCCGGCGGGCAAAAACAGCGGGTAGCGATCGCGTCTGCCATTGTGAGTAACCGGGAGATCATTGTGTTTGACGAACCAACAAGCGGGCTTGATCTCAAACATATGAGGGAAGTTGCGCGGAGTTTGAAGTCACTCGCGGATCAGGGCAAAACGCTTCTTGTTATTACGCATGATCCGGAGTTGGTGATGGCGGGATGTTCGTATGTAGTCCATATGGAAAAAGGGCAAGTAAAAGAAAGCTATCCATTGGACGAATCCGGCAGTAAAAAGGTTTTGGATTTTTTCCGAATCCGCCAGTGAATTTTAGAAATTATGAATGTCAGGGCCGCCTTGACTGGACAGAAAGATAATGATAAGAGGCCGCTTTACTTTGGCGGCCTCTTGTTTTTGAAGCACAGACAGTACGGCTCAATATAAGGAGGGCTTATGTTCAAAAAAATCTTTGAGTACGCAGGGCCATATAAGAAAAATATGTATGTGGCCACGGTTGTCGTACTGGTCAGCGTTCTTACGGGTATCCTGCCTTTTGTGCTGGCCTATCAGGTCATTTCGCCATTGGTTATGGGCGATTCTGTTGAAACAGAATTTGTTTTATTGCGTGTTATAGGGGTTTTGATCTGTCTTGTTTTGCAGGCGTTTTTTTATGGATGGGGATTATCAATTTCTCATAAAGCAGCATATAACACATTGTTGCGGCTGCGGGTATCTCTGCAAAAGAAGTTTGAGAAACTTCCCCTTGGCATTGTGGAGGAAAAAGGGACAGGGACAATCAAAAAGCTGTTTGTCGATGATGTGGACAGCTTGGAATTGCTCCTTGCTCATTCAGTCCCAGAGGGTATCGCAAATTTACTGATCCCGCTGGTGATTTATGTTGCTATGTTTTGTGCGGACTGGAAACTGGCTCTTATGTCTTTGGCCTCTATCCCGATCAGCCTGCTCTCCATGGTCATTATGTACTCTGTTGGAATGAAGCGCATGGGTCCCTACTATCAGTCTGCACAGAAAATGAACAACACGATCATTGAGTACATCAATGGTATGGAGGTTGTCAAGGTTTTCAACCGGGAGAGCGAATCTTACGAGAACTTCCGCAAGGATGTAACGGACTATCGGGATTATACCTTGGCATGGTATAAGGCCGCCTGGCCCTGGATGGCGATATACGGAAGTCTACTGCCCTGCACTGTTATTCTGACTTTGCCTCTTGGGGCATGGTTTGTTCTCTGTGGCATAAGCACTTTACCTGATTTGATTTTAGTCCTCTGCCTTTCCCTCAGCATTGGGATTCCTCTCCTGAAAGCACTGGGCTTTATGGAGACGATTCCGAATCTGAATTATAAGATCACGGCACTTGAACAGATGTTAAATACGGCACCGCTGCAAGCTGCTGAGGATGATTTCCACGGACAGGATTTTAACATTTCTTACGATCATGTTTCCTTTGCGTATCAGACGACACAGCCTGGCCCAGATGGGAAACCGATAATAGCGGAAAACGAAGTCCTCCACGATATTACCTTTGTGGCACAAGCAGGACAAAAAACTGCCCTAGTTGGTGAATCCGGTTCTGGCAAGAGCACCCTTGCAAAACTGTTGATCCACTACTATGACCCGCAGAAAGGGAGCATTTCCATTGGCGGGCATAAACTTTGTGATATGAGCCTGGAGGCATTGAACAGCCGCATTTCCTATGTGGCTCAGGATCAGTACCTGTTTAACACCTCCCTGCTGGAAAATATCCGTCTTGGACGTTTGGATGCTACCGATGAGGAAGTAATGCAGGCGGCGAAGAAAGCCCGGTGTATGGAGTTTCTGGAAAAGCTGCCGCAAGGTATTCACTCCATGGCGGGCGATGCGGGGAAAATGCTTTCCGGGGGGCAGCGCCAGCGAATTTCCCTGGCGCGGGCAATATTGAAGGATGCCCCGATTGTAGTGCTTGACGAGGCTACGGCCTATGCTGATCCAGAAAATGAGGAAAAAATGGAGGCTGCTATTGCGGAGCTGGTGGAGGGAAAAACCTTGGTAGTTATCGCTCACAAACTTCCCGCTATAATGAACGCAGATCAAATATGCGTTATGGATCACGGAAAGATGGTGGCAACCGGAAAACATCAGGAGCTGATTCAAGCTTGCCCAGAATACCAAAAGTTGTGGAAAGCGGCTCAGGACAGCGCCGAGTGGAAAGTATCTACTGCAAAGGAGGGAAGATAAATGTTTGCATTGATTTCAAGAATCCTGAACCTCTCCGGGAGGTATAAAAGCCGTATTCAGGCTGCATTTCTATGTGCATTTGTCGAGTCCATTCTCTCCAAAATGCCGATCTTCATGGCGTTTATTGTCTTGGCCGGGTTTGCTGATAATACGCTGACTGGAAAGACCTGTCTGTTTGTCGGACTTGGATTATTAGCTGTTGTAGTGGTTCAGACAGTGGTTCACTATTTGAGCGACCGTCTGCAAAGTGCCGCTGGATTTATGATCTTTGCTGATAAACGGATGGAGTTGGGAAATCATTTAAGAAAAATGCCGATGGGTTACTTTACATCGGGGAATATTGGAAAAATCAGCTCTGTTCTCAGTACGGATATGGTATTCATTGAGGAAGTTTCTATGAGTACCATTGGCAACATGATGAGCTATATGCTGTCTACTTTGGTTTTAGCTGTTTTTATGTTCGTACTGGATTGGAGACTTGGGCTGATTGCGGTAATCATTACCTTGCTGGCATCACTGGTTGCAAAATATATGAATAAGGTTTCCTTCAAGGAGGCTGTCGGGCGTCAAAACCAAAGCGAGAATTTGACGGATGCGGTCTTGTCTTTTGCTGAAGGAATTGGGGTTATCAAAAGTTACAATCTGCTCGGAGAAAAATCTGACGAATTAACGGAAAACTTCAAAAAATCAAGGGATGTCAATACGAAGTTTGAGCAGAAAATGACACCGTGGACCACTGGCTTAAACATTCTCTATGGCGTGGGTATTGCCGCTATCTTCGGTTTATCCGTTTTTTTACATCAGGAAGGCGTACTCTCCCTGGCTTATCTTTTGGGCGTGCTGCTGTTTGTCTTTGATCTCTTTGGACCTCTGAAAGCTCTTTATGGAGAAGCAACCCGACTGACCGTGATGAATGCCGCATTAGACCGCATTGAAGCTGTTTTGGACGAGCCCGAACTTCCCGATAACGGAAATCAACATATTCTGTCACAGGCACAGCCGGATCAGCCAGAAGTACAATTTAGCGATGTGGGCTTCGCCTATCAGGACAAGGAAGTCCTGCACAACATCAGCTTCTCTATGCAGAAGAATACCATGACCGCACTTGTGGGACCGTCTGGCGGTGGCAAATCCACGATTGCGAACCTTCTGGCGCGGCTGTGGGATGTGAAATCCGGCAAAGTGACAATCCGTGGTACAGATATTCGGGATGTACCTCTCGCCGAACTGATGGAACAGATCAGCATGGTTTTCCAGAGGGTGTACTTGTTCCAGGATACCATTTACAACAATATCAGCATGGGTAAACCGGACGCTACCGAGGAAGAAGTCTATGAGGCTGCAAAAAAAGCCCGCTGCTATGATTTTATCATGGCGCTGCCAGATGGATTCCAGACAGTCATCGGTGAAGGCGGCGCTACTCTGTCCGGCGGCGAAAAGCAAAGAATCTCTATCGCCCGATGCATTTTGAAGGACGCACCGATTGTCATTCTGGATGAAGCGACTGCAAGTGTTGATACCGATAATGAAAGCTATATCCAGGAGGCAATCAATGAGCTGGTAAAGGGTAAAACATTACTTGTGATTGCACATCGCCTGAATACCATCCGTCAGGCAGATCAGATTTTGGTGATCTCTGATGGACGGATCAGCGAACAGGGAACCCATGACGAGCTTATGGCAAAAGCCGGGATTTATCAGGATTTTGTAAATATCCGTAAAAAGGCTTCCGGCTGGAGCCTTGCATAAAGGAGGAACCGATGAAGATTCATGCGTCCGGGGAGGATTATCTGGAGGCTGTGCTGATTCTTCAAAAGAAGCAGGGTATGGTCCGATCCATTGATCTTGCCCGGCACATGGGATTCAGTAAACCGAGCATCAGCCATGCAGTAGGTGTGTTAAAGAATGGCGGTTTCCTGACTGTCGATGAAGATGGATACCTCAATCTGACTAATGCCGGGCGGGAGGTTGCCGAGAAAATTTATGAACGCCATCAGTTCTTTACGGAGCAGCTTGTAGCTGTCGGGGTTGATCGGGAAACTGCAGAAAGAGATGCCTGTCGGATAGAACATGTAATCAGTGAAGAAGCTTTTGAAAAATTGAAAACTTCGGTTGAAAAAAAGTATTAGTACAATGTTGATTCACCGAATCTTTTATGTTCATCATACTATAGAATTGTTGAGAAACGTGAAACAGGGTATGAAACTCGTATACTAAAAGACATTCAGAGTGGAATTACACTAGAAACACTTATGGCAAAAGGACATAGGAAAACGCCGGAAGAAAAAGCAGCTGTTGCGAAACAAAAGAGGAAACAGAGGCGAGCAAAACGGAAAAAAGAAGCAAGAGATAATCTGACCAAAGAAGAGATCTTGCAAGATGACCGATTTTTCTGTATTGCTGGTTATACCTCCGGAGGTGCACCGTATGGTGTCACCTGGGAGGAAAAGGATTTGAAACCTTGGGAAGATTTGGAAGAAAATGAGTGAGTTGCCAGTGCAATCTTATTTTTCTCTTGTGACAGAAACAGGTTCCTTTTTTGCCGGAAGTAAGTCTGAACTGATCTCTGGAGCATCGAGCAGTACAGTGAAATTTTGCTGAATGATCTCTAGGGTTTTCTGCTTTTTCTGCAATTCCTGTTTTTCCCGGACAGTAGCATCCTGTTCAGATTCAAGATTTTCAATCCGCTTCTGGATTTTATTAGAGCTTGGGATTTTGGTGATACCGAGATCCTGAAGCTCTTTTTTTAGTGAATCGTGGAGCTGGTATTCTGCCTGATGTTTGGTGCGGTATGCTTTTGGATTTTTAGCAGATTTACAATCTTCAATTACTTTACGACAAAGCCGGTAAGAATTGCAGTGTTTCTGAATGACTTTCTGCGTGCTCAGCTCACTGTTGATTTGTGCTATTCTTTGGTCGGCAACTTTCACAGAAGCTTCAATGTCAGATACATGCTGCCTGAAATCGTCATAATTCAGCAAGTTATTTTCGGAAAGATAGTTGAAGGTGCGGGCTGCCTCTTTTAGATTATTGAGCTTTGCCCATCGTTCAAATCCCTCTCGATTTCCAGTTGTGACATAAGTGGAGATATTGATATACAAGCGAGCTTCTCTGGACAGATGTCTTGGAGTTTTTACTTTGCTACGATTTTTAGCCAGACGGATGCGAACATTTTCTTCGGAATAATAGCTTCCGAGAGATTTCATATAAGTGAAGTTCTTCTGCTCCGGTGCACGGAAGGACAGGTGCTTTCCCTGCCGGACTTCATATCCGGCTAACTGCATCTTTTGCAGAAATTCCTCATAGTTGATGGAAGTCCAGATTGATTTATCAACTGCGACACGTAGCTTGGCTTTCCAACTGGTGCCACGATGATATTCCATGTTCTCTTTATAGCTTTTACCTTTTTCTCCGGTTGGCATGCTGGTGGCAAGTCCATTTTCATGGCAGATACGATTACTGATTCTGCAGAGTTTATGGTAGCTCCGCTTATTGGAAACATACTTGTGATGATCAACAAAGCTTGCAGCGTTGAAGATGATATGATTGTGAATATGATTTTTGTCAACGTGTGTGCTGATCACGTACTCATATTTTCCTTTCAGCACTTCGTCAGCAAATTGTTGACCTAAGCGATGGGCATTTTCGGCATCAACTTCTCCAGGTTTAAATGATTGGATCAGATGAAATGCCAGGTTATCGCCTTTATCCATTCCATTCTTTTTTGCCATTTCTCTTGTCATAGAAAATTCAAGATCTGCAGTTTCCGGGGAACAGCCAAAACTGGAAACTAACAGTTTTTCATCTGTCTTATCTGGATTTGTAATATAGTCCAGAGCTTTCTTGTCAGTTACCTTAATGGGGAAGATTTTAAGATACGCCATAATTCTTTCACCATCTCTTTCAATTCTTGCATTTCTTCTGGATATAGATCTCCGGTGGTATTTACCTTTTTTGCAATCTGGTTGATATTTACACCAATCTTGTGCATTTCCTCATACTGTTTCTTCAGTGGGGTGGTATCGGTGTTGACGATGTAACCGTCGATTGCCATCTTACGCAGATAAGCTCCCATGTTTTTGGTTTTTGATTCTATCATCTTCCTGCGTATAAGCTTCCTTTCTTCTTCGGTGACATAAAAATGGATTTCTTTGTTTCTCTTTCTTTCAGCCATTGGTGGGTTCTCCTTTCTGAGAGGACAGTAGTATCGTTGCTTTCAACGTTTTTCAATTTAGGGCAGGGTACCCTAAATTGGGATTTCCCGGAAGTGTATCCTCACTTCCTGTCCTTGCTGTTTTACCCCTCTATTAGTTAAAGTCAGGAGAACCGGGAAAATGCAAAAGAATTTGGCAGGTAGCACGGGAAGTGAAAATATGGTATGATTATGGGCAGGATATCAGGAGAATCAGGAGTTGAATAGATTGTGAAGAAAGAAGAAATTTTTGAATATGTGAAGAAACAGTATGGTACGATGCCGGAGTATTTATGGGCACAATCACCAGATAATGCTGTGTTGCGACATAAGAATGGAAAATGGTATGCTGTGGTCATGAGCGTTGAAAAATGCAAACTAGGATTAGAAGGAAATGAATTTGTCGATATTATGGATGTAAAATGTGATCCGGAAATGACAAGTATGATTATTCAGACCTTTGGATTTTTGCCAGGATACCATATGAACAAACAGCACTGGATCACAATTTTACTGGATGGTTCAGTAAGTGAAGCAAAGACATTAGATTTTTTGGATATGAGCTATGATATGATTGATGGGAATAGAGGAAAGGAAGAATGATGAGAAAGGTAATCGTATATTCATCTGTGCATCATGGAAACACAGAGAAATTAGTAAAGAGCATTGCAGAAGAGTGTCAGGTTGATTTGATTGATGCTGTAAAACAGCCAGATGCAGATCTGAGCAGTTATGATACGATTGGGTTTGCATCAGGAATCTATTTTTCAAAATTTCATCAGTCGATATTGGGATTTGCAGAGAAGAATCTACCGGACGACAAAGGGGTATTTCTGATCTGTACTTATGGTGGAAGTGCGAATTATAAATCCATAGAGCAGATTTTGGGCAAGAAGCATTCTACAGCAATCGGAAAATTCGGATGCAAGGGCTATGACACATTTGGCCCATTTAAACTGGTGGGTGGTATAGCAAAAGGACATCCAGATGGAAAAGATATAAAAAATGCAGTTGAGTTTGTAAAAGGACTCTAAATAGTTTAGCGAAAAAGAAAAACCGGGGAACAGTCCTCGGTTTTCTGATATTTGCGGTTCAGTCTTCAATTTGAAAAATCTCTTCTACTGGCATTTTCAGATAATGTGCCAGACGGATTGCAATTTCGAGAGAGGCATTTCGCTCACCACGCTCAATGCGTCCGATGGTATCACTGCAAGAACCGACAGCTTTTGCAAGATCTGCCTGAACGAGATTTCGTTCTTCACGGATATCTTTAAGTGTGTTGTTAATTGCCATTTTATCACTTCCTTTATTATTTTCAGCAAGAGCAGGCTAGAAGTCTGCAGTTGATCTTTAATGAAAACCAGGGATTTCTGCTCCTTTGCATTTTCCGATTACTTTCCCAAAGATTTTAAAAGAATCAGATTCATAAATCTGGATTGGATGATACTTTTCATTCAATGAAACCAGATAAACTCCATCCGGACCGTCATGTAGCTCTTTGATATAGGTATTGCCATTGAGATAGAAGATACCGATTTCACCGTTGGAGATACTGTCTTGTTTATGAACCCATGCAACATCTCCGGTATGATACATTGGTTCCATACTGTCACCAGATATACGGATTCCAAAATCCGTCTTTTCAGGTGCGAGATGACCGACATTGTAACTTTCTTTTACACTGTCTTCAATATAATTTCCAGTACCGGCAGAAGCTGGCTCTACTGCAATCGGCTGATAATTTTCAAATGGAATGATATCGGCTCTATGCGGAAGATACTTTCTGGACGCCCGCAGAAGATTGGCAAATTCAATAATCTTAGCTTTGCCGTCTTCATTCAAATTTTCCATGACATGATCAAATGGATTTTCACCTAAAAATTCTTCGTATATATCTTCAATATCTAAAATCTGACAAACTGTCAGGATTGTGTGTAAGGAGGGTTCTCTTGTTAGATTCTCCCATTTGGAGACTGCTTTCGTAGTAACTTCAATTCCTTCCTGAGCAAGTAAGTCCACCAGATCCGCCTGGGAGTAGCCTTTCCTTTTTCTGTTTTCTACTAATACTTCTCCGAAAGCACGCATATGTTCGCCTCATTTCTTTTTGATTTTTCTATATGCATTATAACCCGAATAAAATCAAAAATCAAGAAAAATCTCCGAAAAGGAGATAGTACGACCAAGATGTCGCTTGACTATCTCCAATACGGAGATATATACTAAGCATACAGAAATTGATAAGACAATAAACCAAACAGAGAGAAGGTGGTGGAGTTAATGGGAGACAGGACAATTCTTCATAGCGACATGAATTCATTTTATGCAAGTGTGGAAATGCTGCATCACCCGGAATTTGCCGGAATGCCTCTTGCAGTTGGCGGTGATCCGGAAGCCAGACATGGAATTGTGCTGACAGCAAATTATATTGCAAAGCGAAAAGGTGTAAAGACCGGAATGGCATTATGGCAGGCAAAACAGATTTGTCCGGAAATCATTTTTGTGCCACCACGGATGGACTTGTATTTGAGATTTTCACAGATGGCAAGAGAAATCTATTCGGAGTATACGGACAAGATCGAGCCATATGGGATTGATGAAGCCTGGCTGGATGTATCAGCCAGTAGAAATCTGAAAGGAAGCGGAATAACGATTGCAAGAGAAATCAGCCATCGGATTAAATACGAACTGGGTGTAACGGTAAGTATTGGAATTTCCTGGAATAAGATTTATGCGAAACTTGGTTCAGATTACAAAAAGCCAGATGCGATTACAGAGTTTAACCGGGAGAATTATAAAAGTATGATTTGGCAGCTTCCTGCATCGGATCTGCTTTATGTTGGAAGACAGACTCGGAAGAAACTTCAGAAGCTGGGGATTCGAACCATTGGGGAACTTGCAGAAAGTGATGAAGCAATGTTAGAAAGCCATTTTGGAAAGATGGGAATTGTGTTATGGTCATTTGCAAATGGCTGGGACGATGATCCAGTTTGCAAAGATGGGTATACAGCTCCGGTGAAGTCAATTGGTAATAGTACCACAACTCCAAGAGATTTAGAAGATGATCTGGATGTCTGGATCATTCAGATGGCACTGGCAGAAAGCGTTGCAGCAAGATTAAGAAAACATGGTTTTAAATGCAAAACGATAGAAATTACGGTCCGAGACAATGGCTTGTTTCGTTTTTCGAGGCAGAAACAATTACATCATCCAACAAATATAACAGATGAGATTGTTACAGCAGCATTTCAATTGTTTAAGGATTATTATAAATGGGAGCATCCAATCAGAAGCCTTGGTATTCGAGCAGTAGATCTTGTGTTGGATGATATTCCCGTCCAGTTGGAACTTTTTGGTAATCAAGAGAAACAGGAAAAATTGGAAAAGATGGATCGCACTGTAGATGAGATCAGACGACGGTTTGGGTATTTCAGTATACAGAGAGCAGTTATGTATCAGGATAAAGTCTTATCCCACTTGGACGCTGGTACACATACAGTTCATCCACACAGTTATTTTCATGGATAATGGGAGGGATAGATTTGAAACAGACATTAACCAGAAAACAGGAAGAAAGCTATCAGTGCATTTTGAATTATACGAAGGAGCATGGATATCCGCCGACAGTTCGGGAATTTGGAAAACTGATCGGAGTAAGATCAACGTCATCTGCTTTTTCCAGAATTAAGCAGTTGGAACAAAACGGATATATCCGAAGGATTCCGGCATCGCCAAGAGCAATAGAGATCTTATAGTGAGGTGTCGGTATGAATAAAGTGTATGTAGATGTAGTGGCAGAGTTTCGGAAAGACGGAAAACTGGTTCCTATATTTTTCACCTGGGAAGATGGAAGAAAATATAACATTGACAGAATTTTGAAAATTGAGCGATGTGCCAGCAGAAAGGCAGGCGGTGTAGGAATGATGTATACCTGTATGATACAGGGACAGGAAAGCCATTTGTTTTATGAAGTGGATAAATGGTTTATGGAGAGAAAAACAGCATAAGGAGAGATTGGTATAGACGATATTATTTGGATTATTAACCGGCAGGGATAGTCACTTTCCCTTTATATTCCTGTAGGTTTTACATAAGAAGATGGATTCCGGTCAGCAAAGGCAGCTCCCACAATGCCTTTTGGATATCCGCTTCTGCAAGTTGTAGTAAGTAATTGCTTCCCATCAAAATCATGGGGAAAGCGAACTGGTCTGAAAGACCGCCAGTTAGTGTGATGATGATAAGGAGATTTTGAAACTGATGACAGACAGAGATTATGCAATTAAATCAATGAAAGAGATTACCTTCCAGATGGCAAGCCATGCACAGGATTATCTGGAAGTAACGATGGAGAGACATTATACAGATATCAAGGAACTGATGACAAGCTATCAGAAATTGATTTTGGAAAATCAAATTGTGTTAGAAGAACTGGATATGGAATGCCAGGAGAAAATCAATGAAGATATGGCATATGCATTGAGTTATCTGAGCATTTATAACAACCAGCTGAATGTGCCAAAGATGCACCGGGAGATGAATAATCTGATGATTATTTATGGATTGTCGGACATGATCTATCGGGGAATGACTTTGGTGAAGTTCTATGCACCGAATGGTGTGATGCTCAGTGAAATCCTTCATTCCTGTTTTTGCAGTCATTATAATAAGACAGATGTGGAAGTACAACAGGAGTTAGGAATAGGCAGGACTTCTTTTTATAAAATGAAGAAGCAGGCACTTGGGTATTTAGGATTTTATTTTTATGAGATCGTGGTACCGCAGGCAAAGGATAAAAGATTTAAACCGTCACTGGGCGTTGAGGAAGAGTAGGTGAATAATATGAGATACGAAGATTCGATGAAAGGTGTAGCTGCTCAGATAATCAAAGAACAGCTGAGAGCCAGTAAAATTAAAAACAATCCAGAAGAGTTCCATTGGCATGATGAATATGCAACGTTGAATTTCTTTCGGTTTATCTGCAAAAATATCGGTAACTTGGGAAATGGAGAAATTGAAAAAATGGTCACACGCTTGAAAAGCATAGATCAGAAAGCAGTGGAAAACCATGTGAATGGTGCTGTTTGGGCATTTGATTATGATAAGATGTTCTGTGTATTGATGGAAAATGAAATTTGCCGAAAGGTGTGTGAAAAGAATAAATATAATAGTTGGATGAAGCTGATTGGACAGTATTGTATCTCAATGGCTTAAAGATAAAGAAAGTTGCTGGAGAGAAAAAATATTCTCCAGCAACTTTGTCTTTGATGAATAAAGGTCAATTTTTTATTTAACTATTCTCACTATTATTTGATTCAGTGATTTTTTTCTTCTTTGGAGAAACCAGTTTGTGACCGGAATAAATGGACATGCCCATACAAAGCAATGAAGAATAGGCAAAGTATTTATGTGCAGTCATAGATTTTTTGATTCCAGAATAAATGCATCCCAACATACAGAAAAGTGCGCCTAAGGACCAGTATTTATGTGATTTCATGATTTGATACCTCCTTTGATTTAACTGATTCAATCATAACGCTTTTTTACGAAAATGCAAAGAAAAACTTTGAATATAGTTCTGTAGAATTAGAACTTGGCTTTGCGATTCTGTATATTTAAGATATCCACAAGTATACTAAATTCAGAACGATTATTCGTTCTGGAGGAGGTGTTACGATGGATTTGAAAGCAGTAGGACAGCGAATCAAATCAGCACGAGAAGCAAAAAATCTCACGCAAGAGGAACTGGCTGCATTAGTAAATTTAAGCCCGACGCATGTGAGTGTAATAGAGAGAGGTTTGAAAGTTACAAAATTGGATACCTTTGTTGCAATTGCAAATGCATTAGATGTTTCTGCAGATACTCTTTTGATTGATGTTGTGGCACATTCAGTTACAGGTGTTACCAATGAGCTGACAGAGAAAATAGAAAAACTTCCGATCAAAGAGCAGAAAAAAATTATCAAAGTAATCCATACATTATTGGAAGAGTAATATGACAAACTGGGAAGAGCAAGTAGCTCTTCTTTTTTTGACCTTTTATTCAGCTTTAAGTTGTAAAGTGTCTTTTCATGACAATAGAAATATGCTAAATTAGTTCTATAGAACAAGATATAATTCTACTTGTATATTGGAGGAAAATGAATGAGAGAGAAAACTATTTATGAGAAGATTGCAGAAAAGTACAACACAACACCAGAAGAAGTACGCAGAGAAATGCAGATAGCCATAGATGCAGGATTTGATAATCCTGATCCGGATGTCCAGGAAGAATGGAAGAAAATGACACTTAAAGGAAACAGACCCACACCGGAAGAAGTAATCAATTTCGCAGTAAAACAATTAAAAGGAAATTAATGAAAATATGAAGAAAAAGATAATTGCAGTGATTACAGGAGCAGTAATCTTGATAATTGCTACAGGAAGTATTTGTTGGAAATCTGAATCCGGTCATAAGGGAGGTGAACCGGATGTAGTAGGAACATTTTCCGTAAATCGGGATGAAAATTTAACTGTGGTCGCTAACCGGGAAAATATTGAGGATAGAGAAGCGTTTGCAAGAGAACTTTTGCAGATGTACAAGGATGATTCTTTTCATTCGACAAAATTCTCCACAGACAGGGGATATGCGACGAGCCTTGATATGAACATCTATTTATGGAAAGAGAATATTGAAGAAGGGGAATCGGTAATGACAGCTGAATACAGACCTGTAGAATACGGAAAGGACTATGATGTAGTCAATAATCCTGATAAATTTCAACTATATATAGATGGAAAAGAAGTAGAAGAATAACACGGTGAACTTTTTATACTGAAATATGTACGATTCCAATAATGATATGAACTTATGGGAATATATTGCGGATACTTTGTGAACTTTATCCTGATACAATGATTATGCTGATGAAAGAAGGCATAGATAATTGAATACAAGAAAGAGACGAAAGCCTCAGTAGTTAAGAAAAAACTACTGGGGCTTTTTTCGTGCCTGAATTTCTCAGCCAATAACTGCGGGCGTATCCCGGCAGGATAAAGGCGGAGCAGGCATGATCCTAAACAGAGGTCCGCCTTCTGGATTTGAAACGAGCAACAAGATTTCAAATTCAGGAGGAACGGATATGTATATTGAACACCCATATTTTTACGAAGGAAAGTATTACGCAAATATTGATGGAGAAATGATCGAGATTACAAAAGAAGTTGCGTATGCGATGAATAATTTTTACAGAAGCAGCAAGGCAAAAAAAGTTGAGATTAAGAATGAACTGGGTGAGGTTGTGGATAAGATGCTGAGAGAAGTACCTTACAGCGGTCAGTCCATTGATGGAGAAGGCTTCATGATTGAGGATTTTCCAGATCTGAACTGTGATGTGGAGCACTGTGTACTGACAAAAATGGAACAGCAGGATATTCACACAGTGATCAATCAACTGAACTCAGAGGAACGCATGATTATTTATGGCATTTTCTTTGAAAACAAGACACAGACACAGATGGCGGAGATTATGGGGATTTCCAGACAGATGCTGTCATACAAGCTGAAATCCACTCTTAATAAGATGCGTGAAATGTATATGAATAAATTTTTTTAAAAAATTTTTCAAAATCTTTTGCATCTGCCAAAGTCATTTGACTTTAGTAATTAGAGGAAGTTAAAGGACTTCCTAAAATGAACCATGATAACTGAATATCCAATAATAACTGACGTGACATTTCATGCAAAGAGCACGAGGAAGATGCCGCTATAGGATTATAAGACAAAACAAAGATTTTTAGTTCAGTCCGTAATGCTGCGAAAAAGCACTGACCGAAGCCAGCTGGCAGGCTGGTGATGCGATGATATGTATGAGATGCGATACACTTGCAGATCCTGAGAAGTCTGTAACTGGTAAACCTATGAACTGCTGGAGCCTGGAAACGAGAGTTTCCGGGTTGTGGTCCGGAGTATGCATCCGGGCAGGTTATTATTCCCTTCCTGCATATGCGGGAGTAACGATTCGGGGTATCGAGGATAAATAGAATCGAGCGAGCACTGTTTAATAATCAAATTGGCTATAGAGGTTATGCGGCAGAGCTTTCCTTATGGGAAAGAAACTCTGCCGTATTCCTGTGGAGCCAATATAGCGCTATGGATGCTTTACAAATAAAAATAATAGATTGGAGAGAGGACAAATGACAATCCGCAGAGGAGATATTTTATGGGCAGATCTCGGTATGTTTCCTACAACATCTGTTCAGGGTGGAGTAAGACCGGTGATCGTAGTGAGTAATAATAAAGCCAATACATACAGTTCAGTCATAACGGTAGTTCCGCTGACATCAAGAATTTATAAGAAACGGTATTTGCCAACACATGTATTTATCAGCAAATATGATATGACGGGAATCCGAAAAGGAAGCCTGGCACTGGCTGAACAGGTTATGAGCATTTCTACGAAATGTATTATTGAGAAATGCGGAAGAGTGAACAAGTGGAGCCTGGATCGGGTACTGAAAGCAGTACAGATTCAGATGGGAATGGAAGGAGAAGGGCATGACGGCAGAGGAATATAGAAACTATCTGGAGCAGGATTTCAGTGATGTAGATATCAATGAAATGACTGATCTACGGATGATAAAAGCAGACAGAAATAAATCGCTTCAGGAACGGAGAGATATTTTTCTGAATAAAGTAGGAAATCCATATTTGGTCCGGATCGGCAATATGAAAGTAAAAGTCAGATTTGCCAATAACGGTATATCTATGGAGCAGGCATTTGAGAATATGCTTCTGAGTGTCTGAAAAAGTACTGGCAAGATTGAGGGGACTGTGTTAGAATGTCGGTAAGGACAAATTATGCAGCCCCCTTTTATTACATGGATTTTCTGACGTAATAAAAGGAGGTAAGATATGTATCAGAATATCAATAAAATCTATCATGCCGCCATCTATGTCAGATTATCTAAAGAAGATGGCGATATTTCCAGTTCAGCAAAACTGGAAAGTAACAGCATTTCTAACCAGAAAGCTTTGATTCTGGATTTCCTGAAAGACAAAAAAGATATAGAAGTTGTTTCAGTCCGAGTTGATGATGGCTACTCAGGCTCTAATTTTGAGCGCCCAGCATTCCAGGCAATGCTGGAAGATATCCGGCGTGGGATTGTAGACTGCGTAGTGGTAAAAGATTTATCACGATTTGGAAGGGAATATATTGATTCTGGGAAGTATATCGAGAGATTATTCCCGGCTCTTGGTGTGCGTTTTATTGCCATCAATGACAATTATGACAGTCTCAAGGGAAAGAATCAGGCAGACGAAATTATTATCCCATTTAAGAATTTAATCAATGATGCTTATTGCCGTGACATTTCTATTAAGATCAGGAGTAATCTTGAGATTAAGAGGAAAAAAGGCGAATGCGTGACTCCGTTTGTAGCTTTTGGATACAGGAAGACAAAGACAGATAAGCATAAATTAGAGATTGATCCATCTGCAGGCAGTGTAGTACAGGATATTTTTAAGATGAAGCTGCAGGGAATGAGTCAGGATGCGATTGCTAATCGTTTAAATGAACTGGGTATTCTTTCCCCATTTGAGTATAAAATCAGCAGTGGCAGTCATTATGAAACAGGCTTCCGGCAGAAAGAACAGGCACTTTGGAGTTCCGTTACCGTCCGCAGGATACTGGAAAACGAGGTTTATATCGGAAACCTTGTGCAGGGAAAAAGGACGACACCGAACCATAAAGTGAAGCAGACTTATGTGAAACCGGAAGATGACTGGATCCGGATTGAGAAAAATCATGAGCCATTGGTGAGTGACCGTGATTTTGAAATTGTTCAGAGACTTCTGGGCATGGATACACGTACTTCGCCTGACCAAAAGCAAGTATATCTGTTATCCGGAATTGCTGTATGTGCGGATTGTGGTGCACCTATGACAAGAAAGGTTTCTACTGTGGCAGGGAAAAAATATGCTTATTATCTATGTTCCGCAAATAAAGAAACAAAACGCTGTTCTAGTCATAGAATACCGGAAAAGGATCTGGAAGATGCCGTACTGGTGATGCTGAAACAGCATATCCAGAATATCCTGCACCTGAAAAGAGTCCTGGAATTTGTTGGTACTGTGCCATTTCAGGAGATCAATATGAAGAAGCTGCAGGACAGGCTGGAGAAGAAAAAACAGGAGACAGAACGTTGTAAGGAGTTACGGATGATGCTCTATTCGGATATGAAAGAGGGCATTGTATCAAAAGAAGACTATGTAGAGCTTCATGCAGCCTATGGAAAGAGGCTTAGAAATGCGGAAGAGAGTATCCGTGCAATCCAGAAAGAAATGGATAGTGAGCTGGAAAAAGCAGACAATGCCAATACCTGGCTGGATTATTTTGTGAAATATCAGGATATTGAAGAACTGTCCCGCACAGTGGTGGTAGAACTGATCAGGAAAATCCGAGTATATGATAAAAAGAATATAGAGATCACTTTTGATTTTGATGATTGTTATCAGACATTGCTGAATCAATTACCGGCTATGGGAGTTGATACGGTAATAGATGATGATAATAATCTGCAGGTTAAGGTAAAGGAGGTTGTATAAAATGGCACGAAAGAGTAGGAAAAACATTCCGGAAGTAGTCGGCAGTGCAACCGTCCAGACAGAGGTGAGAAGACCATTCCGGGCAGGATTGTATGCCAGAATTTCAATGGAAACAGAAGAAACATTAGAAAGAGGGACGATAGAAACCCAGGTGGAATTGATGAAAAACTTTGTAGCAGATACGGAAGATATTTCGGTTGCGGAAGTTTATAAGGACTCAGACTATTCAGGTACAAATTTTGACCGTCCTGGATTCGTACAGATGATGGAAGATATCAAGCATGGAAAAATCAATTGTGTTATTGTAAAAGATTTGTCCAGACTTGGAAGAAATTATGTCGAAACCAGCAACTATATTGAACGAGTATTTCCGTTTTTTCATGTAAGATTCCTGGCTGTGACAGATGATTTCGATTCCTTCAGAGAGGGTGTGGATCTTACAGTTCCACTGAAGAATATTATCAATGAGTTCTATTCGAAAGACCTTGCCAAAAAGAGCAGCAGCGCAAAAAAAGCTCTTTGGAAAAAAGGAAAATTTACAAGTGCCTGGGAACCGTATGGTTACAGAAAGTCAGAAGAAGACCATCATCAGCTGATCGTTGATGAAGAAGCTGCAGAACATTTGAAAAGTATATTTTCTATGTATATGGATGGCAGGAACTATAGTGATATTGCAAGACAGCTCAATAAAGATGGAGTTTTATCGCCGACTTTACAGAGAAAATTCTATAAAACCGGTGAAAAGCCGCTTCCGGAGTCAAAACCCTGGAACAATTATGAAGTGAAACGAGTTCTTCAGGATGTTCATTGCACAGGTGATTCTGTATTTGGAAAATATCAGCAAAGTGTTTTCCAGGGAAATAAACAGAGAAATCGACCAGAGAGTGAATGGGTGCATGTGGAGAACACGCATGAAGGGATTATAGATAGAGAGTTGTTTCAACAGGTACAATCTAAAATCCAGGAATATACGGAAGCTTATAAGAAGAAACATCAGCAGAACAATGGAGCTATTAGAAACCATAATTTCTATACAGGAAAGATATGGTGCGGAGGCTGTGGCAACCGCATGACGTTGTCCAGAGAAAGAAATGGCACATTCTTTTATATCTGCGGAGCCAATACTAACCATAAATCCGGAGGAAAGCAATGCAAAGGGCACAGAGTCAGAAAAGAATATGTGGATGACGATGTTCTTCGCCTGATTCAAACGCATATGAAAACCGTATTGGATACAGAAAAAATGATTCAGGAAATGAATGCAGCTTCCAAAAATCAGACACAGTACCTGCTTTTGGATAAAGAGGTGGGGAAACTTCGACGGGAACTAAGCCGTATCAGTAAGCGTAAATCGGATTTATATGAAGACTATTCCGAACGTTTGATTACAGAAGAAGAATACATACAGTTTTCTCGGATCTATTCCAATGAAATTGAGAATATCAAGAGCCGTCTGGACACAGTATTGGCGGCACAGGTTCGGTATTCCCAGGATTACCACATTGAAGAAGGCTGGGGAAATGTGATACATACTTATATGTCAAAGCGTAAGCTGACAAAAGAAATGGCAGATGCCTTTGTAGATTCAATTATTATCCGTGGTAAGTATGATTATGAGATCAAGCTGGTATATGACGATCAGTTTGCAGATTTACAGAAACTAAAGAAAGAGAAGGAGGCGCAGTCAAGATGACAGATCTTAGAAAAACAGCTGTTTACATCCGTTTGTCTGCAGAAGATGACAATGTAGATGGCAGAGCCAAAAAAGAGAGCGACAGTGTAACTTCTCAGAGAATTCTGTTA
The DNA here is from genome assembly GCF_020686965.1 of Hominiventricola filiformis. NCBI lineage: Bacteria > Bacillati > Bacillota > Clostridia > Lachnospirales > Lachnospiraceae > Hominiventricola > Hominiventricola filiformis. The sequence continues at coordinate 55,904 of NZ_JAJEPS010000012.1, forward strand.
AAATCATTTGCAATTGATGAGCTGGGTGTAGCTGAGTTGGATATTCTGGAATATGTGGATGACGGTGTTAGCGGTACTCATTTTAAAAGGCAGGGATTTCAACAGCTGCAGGATGACATGAAAAGCGGAGAAATCGGCTGTGTAGTTGTGAAAGACTTTTCCAGATTTGGAAGAGACTATCTGGAAGTTGGATTTTATATTGAATATATTTTCCCACTTCTACAGATTCGATTTATTTCGATTAATGACAGCTATGACAGTGCAGCGAGCAGCGGAATGACTGGTGGAATGAATGTAGCATTGCAGAATCTGATATACAATATGTATAGCCTGGATTTGTCCAAGAAAATTTCATCAGCATTGCAGACAAGAACGAGAAATGGTACACGCCTTCCGGTAAATGCCAGATATGGCTATAAAAAAGGAAAAGACGGAAGACTGGAAGTTGATCCGGAGGCTGCAAAAGTCGTGAAAATGATTTTTCGGATGGCAGCGGAAGGAACAAGTTTCGCAGATATTACAAGGGAATTGAACAGACAGGCGATTGCCACTTGTGATGAGCAGAAATTATCAAGAGGGGATCAGGTGCAGTTCCAGAGGTTTGACACGATCAAAAAGAAACATTGGAGCCCTACGACAGTAGCGGCAATTGTCCGGGATGAGATTTATATTGGAACCAGAATCTGGGGAAAAACACGTTGCAGTATGCATACCGGTCATAAAGCAGTTCTGAATGATGAAACAGAATGGGTTCGCCTGGAAAATCATCATACGGCAATTATAGACAGAGCATTGTTTGAAAAAGCAAATGAAATGCATCCGAAAAAGAAGAGAAGTGTTGCGGAATCACGCACCAATTTTACTCTGGAAAGGCGTAAAAAACAGCCGGCATTACTGATATGTGCCAACTGTGGGCATTCTTTACTAAAAGAAACGGAGCATCTGCTAAAATGCTCAGATGCTCGAACCAATGGAGATCCTGTGTGTCGAAGTCTGGTGATCCGACGGGAACCGCTGGAGGAGAATATCCTTGGGCTTGTCCATCAGTATGCAGCGTCAATGTTGGAAAAAGAAAAGAAAGTATCTTCCAACAGGCAATGCGACGACAAAGAGATCAATACCGCAGAATTGCAAAAACAAAGCCGACAGTTGACCTCGGAAAAGATGAAACTCTATGATGCTTACAAAGATGGTCGTATAGATCGTGATTCGTATAAGCAGAGAGCTGGAAAGATAAGTGTACAGCTGGAGGAAATAAAACGAAAGATAGAAGATGCGGAGAATAGTAAAAAGCTTCTTGAACAAAATGAACTTTCTGATAAAATAAAACTAAAAGATTTCTTGGGAATTCAGAAGTTCGATACAGAGAAGTTGCGTGAGATTATCAAGGTGATCCGTGTTCATTGTCAGGATGAAATTGAAATCGAATGGAATTTTGACGATATTTTTTCGGAACAGAGGTAACTTGAGCAGGACAAGAAGGACTTATCAGAAGATAATAAAGGTGCTGGGACTACCTGATGGAAGCGTCAGATAGTCTTCGGCAGAAAAAAATAAAATTTTTTTTGTCCTATACTTGACACATCCACATGTATGCCGGCACACCTATTGCACAAATATGGCAAAATCCGGAATGAATCCAAAAGCATTGCAATATTTGATGGGCCACTCAGATATCAGCGTAACGCTGAATACATATACGCATGTAAATCTTGAGGATGCCAGGGAAGAAGTTGCCCGGATTCAGGTTGTGTAATTACGATTTTTAATTGAAAATAGCAAGGTATAAAATAGAAAAACATACACCTTATTTTACACCTTTTGCGGACGATATTATGCGAAAATAAACCAGGTTATGCCAGAAAGCAAAAATTTACAAAGGCTTACAAAGCCCGAAAAACCAAGAAAAACTAAGAAATGCGAGGTTATGCAACAATGATAAAAGTACTCTTTATCTGCCACGGCAATATTTGCCGCAGCACCATGGCCCAGTACGTCATGCAGTATTTAGTGGACAAGCGTGGTCTGAGTGATTGTTTTTACATCGACTCCGCTGCCACCAGCACGGAGGAGATCGGCAACCGGCCGCACCGGGGCACCCAGGCGAAATTATATGAGGTTGGCATTCCCTGCGGGGATCATCGGGCGGTACAGATGAAGCGTTCTGATTATGAGAAATATGATTACCTGATCGGTATGGACACCTGGAATATACGCAATATGAACCGCATTGCAGGCGGCGATCCGGAGCATAAGATTCACAAACTTCTGGAATTTACGAACCGGGACGGGGACATTGCGGACCCTTGGTATACGGGTAATTTTGATGAGACATATACGGATGTGATGGAGGGCTGCCAGGATCTTCTGGAACACATCCTGAAGGAGGATATGGAGTAGTGAAGCTGATACATTGTGCGGATCTGCATCTGGATTCCCGAATGGAATCCGGACTGCCGCCGGAGAAAGCCCGGGAGCGGCGGATGGAGCTTTTGCATACATTTACAAAAATGGTGGACATGGCGGCAGAAGACGGCGTGGAAGCAATTTTACTGTGTGGAGATTTATTTGACGCGGGCAAGGTGTCCGTGCGGGCACGGAACTGTGTGCTGAATGCGATGCGGAAATATCCGCAGATTTATTTTTATTATCTGAAGGGAAATCATGATCGGGAGGATCTGCTTACTGGTGAGAATGAACTGCCGGAAAACCTGCGTATGTTTGGAAATAGCTGGAAGACATATGAGCAGGATGGCATCTGTATTACCGGAGCGGAACTTTCGGAAGAAAATGTGGGATTGCTTCCACAGGCACTGGAGCTGGATGCGGAGAAGGTAAATCTTGTGCTGCTCCATGGAATGGCCAGTGAATACGGCGGAGGAGCGGATGGCATTGCGCTGCGGGATTTCCGGGATAAAGGAATTGATTATCTAGCACTTGGTCATATTCATTCATACCAGCAGGAGCAACTGGATGACAGAGGCATCTGGTGCTATAGTGGCTGTCTGGAAGGGCGAGGATTTGATGAATGTGGTCCGAAGGGATATGTGAAGCTGGAGATTGAGGATGGTCATGTGCAATCAGAATTTGTTCCCTGCGCATGCCGGACACTTCACGAAGTGGAAACAGATCTGACAGACTGCCAGACGGAGCAGGAAATGTTTGCGGCAGCAGAGCAGGCGCTTGCAAAGATTCCGGAAAAGGACCTGGTAAAACTGGTGCTGACGGGAGAGTTACTGCCGGAACTGACTCCAGACGTTGACTGGATGGAAACGAAGCTGAAAGAGGCTTATTATTTTCTGAAAGTAAAGGATCAGACAAGGCTGTTGATCCGGCCGGAGGATTATCAGTATGATGTGTCTCTGAAGGGCGAGTTTGTGCGCCAGGTGATGGCATCTGAACTGTCGGAAGAGGAAAAAGAAGAAATATTGCGGCTGGGACTCCGCGCGTTGAATGGGGAGGAATAGCATGCAGATTAAGAAGATACATATTTCAAATTTTGGAAAGCTGCATGAGATGCAGATGGATTTTTCTGAAGGTCTCAATGTGATTAACGGAGAAAATGGCTGGGGCAAATCCACCCTGGCTGCATTTCTGAAAGCCATGCTTTATGGAATGGATGTTACCACGAAGCGGTCTTTGCTGGAAAATGAGCGGCGCAGATATAAGCCATGGCAGGGCGGTGCTTATGGCGGCAGCATGGAATTTGAGGCGAATGGAAAATCTTATCGAATGGAGCGGTTTTTCGGAACGAAGGAACGGGAAGACAAATTTGCTCTTTATGATTTGGCAACAGGGCTTCCAAGTACCGATTATTCGGAACATCTGGGAGAGGAGTTATTTCATATTGACCGGGCAGCATGGGAGAGAACCTGCTATCTTGGCCAGCTGAATCTGGGTGTGGCGGTCAATGACAGTCTTAATGCAAGACTTACCCATGTGGAAGAAGAGTCCGGTGACATGCAGAATTATGAGCAGGCGGTGCGTTTGCTGGAAGACCGGATGAAATATTTCCGAAAGACCGGCAACCGGGGACAGATTGCGAAGCTTCGGGATGATCAGAGAGCAGTCCGGGAAGATCAGATGATACTTATGAACCGGATGAAAGAACTGGAAAATGAGAGGACAGCTCATATTGAGCAGAAACGTCAGGAACAATTTGCTCATGAAAAAACGGAGCAGCTGGAGAAGACAGGACGGAAGCTGCAGGAACGGAATATTCAGAAAAATGAGCAGGAACAGTATCTACAGTTAAAACAGAGAGCGGATGCGACAGAAGCTGTGCTGCAGAAAGCAAATGTGGCACTGGCACAGTATGAGACCGTTCCGGCGGATGAAACTTTGCTGGATCTTTTGAGAAACCAGATTTATGAACTGCGGACAACCATAGAAAAACGGGAAGCAGCGGCACAGCAAAAGGAACGCAGTGAAGCGTCAGTGCGTTCTCAGCAGGAAGTGCTGGAGGAATGTCAGGAGCTGGTGGCAGGAAGAAAGCAGGGACTGGCAGGTGCATTTGGCACAGCTGCAGCAGGTGCAGTTTTTGTGCTGCTGTCTAAGACAGTAGCTAATGCGGAGATCTTTTCCAGTGAGAAAGCATCGATGCTGGCCGGAGCTGCAACGTTGGTATTTGGGGCTTTACTGATCATTGGTTCCTTCTTAAAAGCGCTTCGGGAGACCGGAAAATGGGGCAAACAGGGAAGAGAACTTCATAAGGTAAAGGTTGCACTTGAAAATTATGAGGAACAGGCAGAACAGGATGCAGAAGTTTACGAGGAACTGGACCAGACCATGAAGGAACTTCGGCATCGACTGACCGAAACATTCCAGACATCGGAGGATGCGACGCCGGAAGAACTGGAAGCCTGCTGGCAGCAGGAACGGAAGCGTTCGCAGGAATATCAGCAGCTGAAAGCGGAGTGCGAGAGCCGGAGAAATGCTTCGAGAGATGCGAAGGAAATTTGTCAGTCTTATTTAAATGATCACCCCAAAGCAGCGGAACCGCTGCCGGAGATGGAATTTATTTCTCAGGAAGAGCTGGAGAGACGATTGCAGCAGAACCGGGAAGCAGAAAAAGCAATCCAGCAGGAGACCGGACGAATAGAGAGCCGGATTCGCATGCTGGAAGAGGAAACAGTGAGATTGCCGGAGCTGGAAGAGCAGGATGCAGCGTTGACTGCACAGATTGAAGATGCAGTCCGCACCTGTGACCGTCTGGAACAGACGCTGGGATTCCTGGAGACAGCCAAAAACCAGCTGCTGTCGAGATATCTGGATCGCCTGAAAGAAGGTACGGAAGACTACCTGTCAGAATTAGTGCCGGAGTGGGAACCGTCAGTTGCCATGGATGTCAATCTGAAGATGAAGGTACAGCAGGAAGGAAGCCTTCGGGATACCGAATGTTTCAGCACTGGCTGGCAGGATTTATTCCGGCTGGCGGAGCGCTTTGCACTGGTGGATGCCATCTGCGATGCAGATCAGCCGACGGTGGTGCTTGATGATCCTTTTGTGAACCTGGATCCGAAGAAGTATAAGAATGCCAGAAAGATTCTGGAAAAGCTGGGCGAAAAAAGGCAGCTGATCTATTTCAGCTGCCGGGAGTGATTATTTTGTACAAACAATGGGTGATGCCGTCTTGCGTACAGATAGGTCATCAGATGAATGAACGAGGTCAGAATCCAGGAGGTGGCATAGGAAAGATACAATACTTCCTGGGTCGGATGCCAGGCAAATACAGTCTGAAGCCAGATGATCCGGAACAGGCAGGCACCGGAGAGAGCCACCAGCATAGGAGTGATGGCATAGCCGAGACCTCGCATGACGCCCATGATGACTTCCATGACTCCGCAAAGAAAATACGGGGCGCTGATCCAGAATAATCTTGTCTGCCCTGCGGCAATAACAGCCGGGTCAGAGGAATAGATGGACAGGAGAGGCACAGACAGGAGATTGACTCCGCCACCCATGACGATGCCGACGATGGTAACAAGGAAGAGGCAGGAGAAGAGGATCTTATTGATCCGCTCTGCTTTTCCGGCACCGTTGTTCTGGCTTACAAAGCTTACCATGGCCTGATGAACAGCGTTCATGGAGATGTAGACAAAGTTTTCAATGCTGGCAGCCGCACTGCTTCCTGCCATGACTACAGATCCAAAGGAGTTGATGGATGACTGAATCAACACATTGGAGAAGGAAAACAGGGCAGCCTGGATACCTGCAGGAAGACCAATCCGCAGCATACGCTTTAACTGTGTTGGATGAATGTAAAGCTTCCGGATATTTAAGTGGCAGGAACCTTTGGTTTTACAGAGGCAGCCGAGGATCAGAACAGCACTTAAGGTTTCTGATAAAATAGTGGCCAGTGCCACACCGGCTACGTCCATGCGGAACAGAATGACAAAGATCAGGTTTAGGATAATATTCAGCACACCGGCGGCGGACAGAAAGTAAAGCGGCCGCTTGGTGTCACCCATGGCACGCAGGATGGAACTTCCAAAGTTATAAGCCATGTTGGATGGCATGCCGATGAAAATGATCGTCAGGTAAAGGGTTGCTTTTCCGATCACGTCATCGGGTGTACCCATCCATGTCAGAAACGGCCGGGCCGTGAGGACGCCGATGATGACCAACGCGATACCGGAGATCAGGCTGACAGATACGGCAGTGTGGACGTTGTCCTGTGTACCTTGCTCGTCCTGATTTCCAATGGTGCGGGCCACATTGACATTGGCGCCGATGGAAAATCCGATGAACAGGTTGGTGAGCAGATTGATAATGGTAGTCGTGGAACCAACGGCTGCCAGCGAAGAACTTCCTGCAAAGCGGCCGACTACAATGACATCGGCGGCATTAAAGAGAAGCTGAAGACAGCTGGACAGCATTAAGGGTAAACTAAATGCAATGACCTTTGGTAAAACTGGGCCATTGCACATATCGATCTTGTACGAATCCTTGGACATTATTGTCCCCTCCATTTTCGGCGATATTCCCGGGCGGTAATCCCCTCCGCTTTCTGGAATACTTTATTAAAGTAACTGTTGTCTTCGATGCCGCAATTTCTGGCGATGGTTTCGATCTGAAGATCGGAGAAACGGAGCATCTCTTTGGCTTTGGTGATACGCAGGGAAGTCAGGTAGTTTCCCATGGTGATGCCAAAGCTTTTTTTAAATTCACGTGACATATGATATTTACTAATATAGAACCGGTTGGCAAGTTCGTCAAGGGAGAGTTTTTCCGTATAATGTTCGTCCAGATAGGAACGGATTTCCTGAAGTTTAGAGAGAGTACTGTCGGTATGTCCGTCAGTATCTTTTTCTTTCTGCCAGAGAAGAAGCTGGGTGGCAAGGCGGTGCAGTAGTTCGTTTTCCAGCAACTCCCGGTTGCTGCTGCGGGTTTCTTCCAGTGTCAGAAGCTCTTCTAACAGTAATTGAAATGGCGAGGCATTATCAGGATGGAAAATGGATGATTTCTGATGCCCGGTGAAATACTTCCAGTAACCGTCCATGGCAGTCCCGTTAAAATGTACCCAGAGAAGTTCCCATGGGTCATCCTGACTGCTTTCGTGAAAATAAGGCTGTCGACAGTCGAGAAAGACATGATCACCGCTACGCAGGGCAAAATGAGTGTCCTGGATGCTGACAGTACCGCTGCCTGATAATACAATAAAGAAGAGATAGGATTCCAGATGAGAACGACGGCTGATATGCCGGTCGCGGCTTTTTAAGTGTCCGGCCTCCTGTACATAGAGCAGGCTTTGGCGGGCAAAAGAACTGGGAGTATGAATGTAGCGGCAAGTTTGAATGTGTGGAGAAACACGTTCCATGATAAATCTCCTATAGAGCAATATTTTACTATTATTACGCAAATTTTTGCGTAGATTTCTTGATTTATCTATCTTATACTATAGAACAGTTTTTGTAAAGGAATACTATTTTCAGGAGGAATATATGAGTAAAAAAGCATTAATCACAGGAATTACCGGACAGGACGGCTCTTATCTGGCAGAGTTTCTGCTGGACAAAGGATATGAGGTACACGGCATTGTGCGCCGTTCGTCTCTTGCAAATACCGGAAGAATTGATCATCTGCTGGAGAAGAATGCAGTGAAACTTCACGACGGAGATCTCTCTGATTCATCCAGTATCATCCGTATTGTCGGCGAGGTACAGCCGGACGAGATCTATAACCTGGCAGCACAGAGCCATGTACAGGTAAGTTTTGATGCGCCGGAGTATTCCGGAGATGTGGACGCACTGGGCGTGCTTCGTATTCTGGAAGCAGTGAAGATCTGCGGCCTGACCAAGAAAACCAGAGTCTATCAGGCATCTACTTCCGAGCTTTTCGGAAAAGTAGAGGAAGTTCCGCAGCGTGAGACCACCCCGTTCCATCCCTACAGCCCCTACGCAGTGGCAAAACAGTATGGCTTCTGGATTGTAAAAGAGTACAGAGAAGCATACGGTATGTTCGCAGTAAACGGCATTCTCTTTAATCATGAGTCTGAGCGCCGTGGTGAGACCTTCGTTACCAGAAAGATCACACTGGCAGCAGGACGTATTGCATGCGGTCTGCAGGATCACCTGGAGCTGGGAAATATGGACTCTTTAAGAGACTGGGGATATGCAAAAGACTATGTAGAGTGTATGTGGATGATGCTGCAGCATGAGACTCCGGAGGATTTCGTTATTGCTACCGGTGAGCAGCATACGGTCCGTGATTTCACGGAGAAAGCATTCAAGGCAGTCGGCATTGACCTTCGCTGGGAAGGCACCGGCATCGATGAGAAGGGCTATGACAAAGCAACCGGTAAGATGCTGGTATGTGTCAACAAAGCATGGTTCCGTCCGACTGACGTAGACAATCTGTGGGGCGATCCGACCAAGGCGAAGACTGTACTTGGATGGAATCCGCAGAAAACAACTTATGAAGAACTGGTAAAGATCATGGCAGAACATGACCTTGCACGTGCAAAGAGAGAAGCAGCACTGAAAGGAGTAACAAACGCATGATGAACAAAGAAGGAAAAATCTATGTAGCAGGCCACAGAGGAATGGTTGGCTCTGCCATTGTACGTTCTCTGGAGAGAAACGGATATCATAACATTATCACCAGAACCCACAAGGAACTGGATCTGACCCGTCAGGATCAGGTGGAGAAATTCTTTGCAGAGGAGAAGCCGGATTATGTATTTTTGGCAGCTGCAAAGGTAGGCGGCATTGTTGCCAACAGCGAGGCTCTGGCTGATTTCATGTATGATAATATGATTCTGGAAATGAATGTGATCCACGAAGCATGGAAAAATAACTGTAAAAAGCTTCTGTTCCTTGGTTCAAGCTGCATTTATCCGCGTATGGCACCGCAGCCTATGAAAGAGAATTGCCTTCTGACTTCCGAGCTGGAGAAGACCAACGAGGCTTATGCACTGGCAAAGATCAGCGGCCTGAAATACTGCGAGTTTCTGAACCGTCAGTACGGAACCGACTATATCAGCTGTATGCCGACCAACCTGTACGGACCGAATGATAACTATCATCCGACCCACAGCCATGTGCTTCCGGCACTGATCCGCCGTTTTCATGAGGCAAAAGAGCAGGGTCTTACGGAGGTTACCTGTTGGGGTACCGGATCACCGCTCCGTGAGTTCCTGTATGTAGATGATCTGGCAGACGGCTGTGTATTCCTGATGAATAACTACAGTGGTAATGAGACTGTTAATATGGGTACCGGCAAAGAATTGACCATCAAAGAGCTGACCGAGCTGGTAGCAAAGGTTGTCGGCTATACCGGAGAGATCAAATGGGATCCGACCAAACCGGACGGAACACCGAGAAAACTTCTTGACGTATCCAAACTGGAGGGTCTTGGTTTCCATTATAAGACAGAACTGGAAGAGGGAATTCGTCTGACCTACGAAGATTTCCTTCATAATCCCATGAGAGCAGAGCGATAGGAGACAGTCCATGAAACGATATGGAGTTATTATGGCCGGAGGCGGGGGAACCCGTTTCTGGCCCTTAAGCCGTCAGGCAATGCCGAAACAGATGCTGAATTTAAGCGGTAAGGACCGGATGATTAATGAAACGATTGATCGCCTGCATGACACCGTGGAAAAGGAAGATATTTTCATCGTTACCAATGAAAAGCAGGCAGCCAAGATGCTGGAGTGCGTGGATGGCAGAATTGCGAAAGACCACATTCTGGCAGAGCCGTCTGCGAGAAATACAGCAGCCTGCATCGGTTATGCAGCAATGGAGATCGTGAAAAAATATGGTGATGGTATCATGTGTATCTTCCCGTCCGATCATTTCATAAAAAATGAACCAGAATTTACAAAGATTCTCAATCAGGCTGTTCAGGCGGCAGAGGAGCAGGACAAGCTGATTACGATCGGTATTGCGCCTACCTTCCCGTCTACCGGATATGGTTATATCAAATTTGATAAAAATGAGAATGCGATTGCCCGCAAGGTAGAGGAATTTAAGGAAAAACCAGATTATGAGACGGCAAAGGCCTATGTGGAGAGCGGAAACTATGCCTGGAACAGTGGTATGTTCGTATGGAAAGCATCCACTATTCTGGAAAAATTTGCGGAATTGCTTCCGGATATTTATGCCTGCCTGACGACAATTGGTGATGCCATGAAGACCCCGGATGAAGATCGCGTGATCCAGGAAGTGTATCCGGTAATTCCAAAGATTTCTATTGATTATGGTATTCTGGAGCGTTCTGATGATGTGCTGGTACTGTCCGGTGATTTTGGCTGGAATGATGTGGGCAGCTGGGATATGATGAAGGTCATTTATGACGAGGACGCGGAAGGAAATATCCTGGTGGGAGATCATGTGAATATTGATACGACCAATACCATTTCTTTCTCCAGTGGGAAGATGATCGCGACTATCGGTGTGGATAATCTGGTTGTTGTGGAGACCGAGGATGCGATTCTTGTATGTGACAAGAACCGTGTGCAGGATGTGAAGAAGGTTGTAGATACCTTAAATGAGCAGGGAAGAACGGATCTTCTGTAAACGGGCTTTTGGGAAAGAATTGCATAGGAGAGAAGTATGATGGATTATCAATCAAAATATGAGCAGTGGTGTACAGACCCGATTTTTGATAAGGAAACGAAAGCAGAGCTTCAGGCCATTGCCGGAGATGAGAAAGAGATTGAGGATCGTTTTTATAAGGATCTTTCTTTCGGAACCGGTGGACTTCGAGGTGTGATCGGGGCCGGAACCAATCGAATGAATGTATATACTGTGACAAAAGCAACTCAGGGACTGGCAAATTACATCAAAAAACAGGGCGGAGAAGAGAAAGGTGTAGCGATTGCATTTGATTCCCGCCATATGTCCACCGAGTTTTCTGAGAAAGCAGCTTTGTGTCTTAATGCCAATGGCATCAAAACCTATCGTTTTGAAACTCTGCGTCCGACACCGGAACTTTCTTTTGCATTGAGAGAGCTTGGCTGTATTGCAGGTATTGTGGTAACTGCAAGTCATAATCCGCCGGAATACAATGGATACAAAGTATACTGGGAGGACGGTGCGCAGATCACTGCTCCAAAAGATAAAGAAATCATTGCAGAAGTGAATGCGGTGACGGATTTTGCCTCTATTCAGATGATGGATCGGGCAGAAGCAGAAAAGAAGGGACTGTTTCATGTGATCGGTCAGGAGATGGACGACCGCTATATGGAAGAGTTAAAGAAACTGGTATTAAGTCCGGAAGCCATCAAACGTATGGCAGACAGCCTGAAGATTGTTTATACTCCCCTTCACGGTACCGGAAATCTTCCGGTTCGCCGAGTGTTAAAAGAGCTTGGATTTACCCAGGTACAGGTAGTGCCGGAGCAGGAACTTCCGGATGGTGCGTTCCCGACGGTTTCTTATCCGAACCCGGAAGACCCCAATGCCTTTAAGCTGGCTCTGGATCTGGCAGAAAAGACGGATGCAGATCTGGTTCTGGCTACGGATCCGGATGCAGACCGCCTTGGCGTCTATGCAAAGGATTCAAAGACGGGCAGTTATATGCCATTTACCGGAAATATGTCCGGTCTGCTCATTGCAGAATATGAACTGAGTGTCCGTAAGGAACTGGGACGTCTGCCAAAAGACGGTGCACTGGTAACCACGATCGTATCTTCCAACATGGCAGAAGCAATTGGAAAAGCATATGATGTGGATGTGATCGAAGTGCTGACCGGATTCAAATATATTGGTGAGCAGATCAAATTCTTTGAGCAGAATCATGAGCATACCTTCCTGTTTGGTTATGAGGAAAGCTATGGCTGTCTGGTAGGAACCCATGCAAGAGATAAAGACGCAGTAGTCGCTGTGATGGCCCTCTGCGAAGCTGCTGCTTATTATAAAGAAAAAGGCCTGACACTCTGGGATCAGATGCTGAAGATCTATGAGAAATATGGCTATTATAAAGAGACACTGGTATCTATCACCATGAAGGGTGTGGATGGAGCAGAGAAGATTCAGAAGATTCTTTCTGATATGCGCGCTAATCCACCGAAAGAGATTGGAACCCACAAAGTTCTGGCTGTCCGTGACTATGACGCTGACACCAGACTTGATATGGAGACCGGCAAGGTGACGGAGACAGGGCTTCCGAAATCAAATGTGCTTTATTACGAACTGGATCGTGATGCATGGTGCTGCGTGCGTCCGTCCGGAACAGAGCCGAAAGTGAAATTTTATATGGGCGTGAAGGAAGACAGCATTGCCCATGCAGAGGCAGCACTGGAAAGCCTGAAAGATGCTATGACAGAGCTGGTGAAATAATCTATCTGTCATTGTGGAGAATGTATTTTTATGAAATGTATTGTATTGGCAGGCGGGAGTGGGGACCGGTTATGGCCCCTCTCCCGCAAAAATTATCCCAAACAGTTTATCCATATTAAGGAAAACCGATCTTTATTCCAGGAAACCATCGCCCGGAACATCCCGTTCTGTGAAGAATTTTATATTATTACCTCTGATCGCTATGCCAATATTGTGGAAGGCCAGTTACAGGTTTTTCAGGGACTTCGATATCGGTGTTTCTATGAGGAAGAAGGCAAGAAAACAGCTCCGGCTGTTGCCATTGCCTGCCTTTGCGATAACCGTTCTGAAGATTATCTGGTAGTATCGACAGATCACATTATTGAAGGCGGTGATTATAAAGGTGCCATTGCCAGAGCGAAAAGCTATATTCCACAGGGAAAACTGGTAAGCATCGGCGTGACGGCGGACCGGTTTGAACCGGGCTATGGTTATTTCCGGCAGGTAAATGGACATACGGAGTTCCATCATAGTGAAGTGTCAGAGCAGATCCCGGAAGGGGAATCCTGGGAATATGATACAGGAATCCTGCTTTTTAACGGTGGTGATTATCTTCATGAGCTTTCCCGTAAAAGTCCCATGCTTTATGCCCAGATCCGGGAATGTGTGGATCGTCTGGATACTTACGGAAGAAATGTGCAGATTCCTAAAGCACTGGTGGAAGAGATTGAGCCGGTGAGTATTGGCCGAGCTGTGACAAGTGTATCAGAGAAGGTGCAGCTGCTCACAGGAGAATTTAACTGGCGGCGCATTATGACACTGGAGTCTCTGGCAGACTACTATCACGGCGAGGACTCCGGTAAGGTCATCCAGAATGAGTGTGAAAATGTCTCCGTGCTTAACGAGGCATCCCATCAGCTGGTGGTAGCCAACGGACTTTCTGATGTGATCGTCGTCAATACGGCGGATGCAGTCTATATTTCCAGAAAAAATGAGACCGATCAGATCAAAAATATCATACGTGATAACTATGAAGAGCAGCAGGCTTATTTTGATGAAGGCACAGTATACTACACGGCGTGGGGAATCAAGGAAACGCTTCACTATGGTACTTCCTGCAGAGTGAAGAAGATTACCATTTTCCCGGGAAAAGAACTGTCCCGTCATGTGCACAAGTTAAGAACGGAACACTGGACTGTGGTCAGCGGTACGGCTTCCATTTTGTTGGGAGAGGAACTGAAGGAATACGGTCCTGGAGGAAATATTTTCGTTCCCATGGGCATGGCACATCAGATTGCCAACCGTTCTGCAGAGGATCTGGTGATTATCGAGGTCAGTGTGGGCGAGCTGGAGTATGGTCACGGTACGGATCTGACCCGTCTGGCTGGTCAGCCAATGGTGAAAACGGATTGTGATGAACTGGTTCGTCTGGAACCGGCATTCAAGGACAACCTGTGGGGAGGAACCCGCCTGCGCGACGTCTACGGTAAGAAATGCAATTATGATGTGATTGCGGAGAGTTGGGAGTTGTCTACCCATAAGGCAGGTCAGAGCGTAGTTGCCACGGGAAAAAGTAAAGGACTCATGCTGGGCGAATATATTGACCGGTTTGGCCGCGGTATCCTGGGCTGGAAATGTGAACCCTATGAGCGGTTTCCGTTGCTGATCAAGTTTATCGACTCCCATCAGTGCCTGTCCATTCAGGTGCATCCGGGGGATGATTACGCGCTTCAGAAAGAAGACGAATACGGCAAAAATGAACTTTGGTATGTAGTGGACTGCGAGCCGGACTCCTATCTCTACTGTGGATTTTCCAAAGACACAGACGAGGAAGAGGTACGGCAGCGGATCGAGGACGGTACTTTGCCCGAGATTCTGAACAAGATTCCGGTACGGAAGGGTGAGAGTTATTTTATTGAGACGGGAACCGTCCATGCGATCGGACCGGGAGTGCTGATCTGCGAAATCCAGCAGAGTTCTAATGTGACCTACCGTCTGTATGATTATAAACGCCGCGATAAATATGGAGAACTCCGGGAACTTCATGTGGACAAAGCCATGGATGTGGTGAATTTCCATAAGAAGGATATGGAAGCAGCAAAAACCATGGAGTGTAAATATTTCTCCGTGGAACGGTATGATCTGGCTGAAGAGAACTCCTTTAATCTCGATGATTCCAGCTTCCGGGCTTTCGTGGTGCTGGAAGGGACCGGTACGATCCGGTGCGGAGAAGAAGAGATTCCTTACCGCCCCGCAGACTGCTTCTTCGTCCCGGCCGGAAAGAAGACGGTGGCGTTTGAAGGCAGTGGTATAGTGTTGAAGGTACAGGTGTAAAGCGATATATTCTGAAGAATTCTGAAAGTGATTCGACCCATATTGACAAAGAATCCGCCCGTTTCCTATAATGTGACTAAGGAGAAGTTCCGGTTGAATAAGAGCTTCTCCTTTAGTAACTGGAAAGAGCAGGAGAGACAATCGTGGTATTTTCAAGCTTTACATTTTTATTCCGCTTTTTACCTTGTTTTTTGGTGGTATATATGGTATGCCCTGCAAAATGGAAAAACCTGGTGTTGTTTGCAGGCAGCCTTGCGTTTTACTTTTACGGAGTAAGAAAGACTCCGATGTATCTGATTTTATTTCTTATATCTTTGCTTCTCAACTGGTATCTGGGTGCCTGGATGGTCCAGGCAGCAGATGAGAAACACCGAAAGCAGCGGCTCTTTGCCGGTGTTCTTTTTAACTTGTGTCCCCTGATGGTATTTAAATATAGTGGATTCTTTACCGGGCGTGGGCTGCTTCTTCCCCTGGGAATCAGTTTTTATACTTTCCAGATGATTGGATGGCTGGTTGATCTCTATCGAAGAGAAATCCGGGTATTTCCTTCGTTCCTTCATTTTGGAACATGGGCCTCCATGTGGCCGCACATGAGCTCCGGGCCGATTCTTCGATGGAAGGATACGGAAACAGATCTGGGGGCGCGGCGGGTAACAGCCTCAGATGTGGAGGAAGCCTTACGGGAGCTGACCATCGGGCTTGTCATGAAGGTGCTGCTGGCCAATCAGCTGTCCGGTCTGTGGCAGAAAGTGGGAACGATCGGTTACGAAAGCATCTCCACACCCTTTGCCTGGCTGGGA
This sequence comes from Hominiventricola filiformis, assembly GCF_020686965.1. Classification (NCBI taxonomy): domain Bacteria; kingdom Bacillati; phylum Bacillota; class Clostridia; order Lachnospirales; family Lachnospiraceae; genus Hominiventricola; species Hominiventricola filiformis. The sequence continues at coordinate 71,802 of NZ_JAJEPS010000012.1, forward strand.
TTGATCGCATTTACATTTCAGATTTATTTTGATTTCTATGGCTATTCTCTCATGGCAGTGGGACTTGGAAGGCTGCTTGGCTTCCATCTGCCGGAAAACTTTCATTATCCCTATATGGCGTGTTCGATGACGGAGTTCTGGCGCAGATGGCACATGACCCTGGGAAGCTGGTTCCGGGATTACGTCTATATCCCGCTGGGAGGAAGCAGATGCTCCCGTTGGAAACTGTTAAGAAACCTTCTGGTCGTATGGCTGCTCACGGGTATCTGGCATGGGGCAGGATGGAATTTCCTTTTGTGGGGCGGCTGTCTGTTTGTTATGATTGCGGCAGAAAAATTTCTTTATTTAAAAATATTGAATCGGTATCCATGGTTGGGACATCTTTATATGATGATATTGATTCCGCTGTCCTGGCTGCCTTTTGCAGTGGCAGAAATTCGGAATATCGTAGTGTATCTGGAACGATTGTTCCCGTTTTTTAATGCACCGGGTGCTTACACCTGGTACGCCGGGGATTATTTGAAATATGGTCAGATGTATGTGTGGCCATTGCTGGCAGGACTTATTTTCATAACACCATGGCCGCGGAAAATCTATGAAAAATACAAAGGGAGCCTGATTTCAGCAGTGGTATTGCTGATGCTGTTCTGGTTCAGCATTTACTGCATCCATATGGGACAGGATGATCCTTTTTTGTATTTCTCATTTTAGGGGATAGGGATGAAAAAACGAAACTGGTATACCATTCTTTTGCTGGTCAGTCTGTTGTTGGCAGCGGGATGGAAAATGGATATGCGTGTACAGAAATGGCAGCATGAGCGGAACACGGTCGATGAGGCAGAGAATACGGTTGATGAATTTTCGCCGCAGACGACGGAAGAAAATATCACGAGTCAGGAGCCTGCTGAAACAGAAGAAGAGCCGCAGGAGGAAGAAACAGAACCTGACAAACCTTCCTTCCCGGAGATTGATAATTCCTTTGATGATGTCTTATTTATCGGAGATTCCAGGACAGATGGTCTTTCGGAATATGGGCATCTGGGAAATGCGGATGTATTTGCCGATTCCGGGTTGAGTGCCTACACGGCCATGACGAAGAAGCTGCGGGTGTCGGGAGAGGATGAAACCCAATATACGTTGGAGGAGCTTCTAAGCAAGCGGCAATATAAACTCATTCTGGTGATGTTGGGGATCAATGAACTGGGTTATGACCGGCAGGCAGCCATCCGGAAATACGGAGAGCTGGTGAATCAGATACAGGAGCTTCAGCCGGATGCCTGTCTGGTGCTGGAGGCCAACCTTCATATGACAGAAGAAAAATCTGAGGGTGATGCTATTTTCAATAATGAAAATATTAACGAGATGAATGATGCCATCCATCATCTTGCCGAAGAAAAGAATCTCGGGTGGCTGGATGTCAATGAGCTGTTTGATGATGAAAATGGAAATCTGAATGCAGATCTCTCCGCGGACGGGGCGCATATACTTGGAAAGTATTATGCAGACTGGTCAGACTGGATTTTACAGAAATTGCAGCAACAGGATGTAAAATAATCGGAAAAAGTGTTATAATAGAGCTATCTTACGGGAGAATATAAAGGAGGAAGATTCGATATGATGTTGGAAGAGACAATCAGAATTTTAAGCATGCAGGAAGAGATTCTTCAGTTTCCGCACTTTACCAATAAAGATGCATGGGAACTGGGAAGCTATATGGTATCCGAGGCAGCACATAACGGCCTTCCGGTAGTCATCAGTATCCGTCTGAACAGTGGATACACCCTGTTCCAGTATGGATTCAAAGGAACCAATTATTGTAATGAAATCTGGATGAAGAGAAAACACAATACTGTCCGGACTATGGAGATGAGCAGCCTTCGTCTGTATATGGATTTGAAGATGAATCAGGAAGAGCTGAAGGACCGCGGATTGAATGATGAGGAATATGTGGCATGCGGCGGCGGATTCCCCATTCGTGTGGCAGGAGCGGGCGTGATCGGAAGTATTATCGTATCCGGTCTTGACCATATGGCCGACCATGAATTTGCAGTAGCGTGCATCAGTCAATATCTGAGAGTAGATGAGATTCCGCGTCTGCCGGTTCATTTCTGAAAAATGATTAAAAATGCATAAAATACTTGCTAAAAATGAAAGAATTATATACAATATTCCTATGAGAGAACAGCGGAGAGTCAGATGCCATAGAACAGGAATCTGAAAGGGCGCAAGAAGGGGGATTTCAATATGGAAGATCGTATGTATAAGGTATTTTCACCCAATGACAGTAAGGTTGCGATGAAAGTGATTCCGGGGCATTTTGTCACCACACATTCTCATATTACACATTATGTGGATATGACGACGTTGCGTGCAAGACAGAATGAAGCGGAAGCTGCTGCAAGAATTCTGGCAAGTAAATATGCCAATAATACCCCGGTGGACAGTATCATCTGTCTGAATGGCTGTGAAGTGATCGGTGCATACCTTGCACAGGAACTGACCAAATCCGGAATCATGTGTCTGAATGCACATCATACCATTTATGTTACTTCTCCGGAGCAGGATATTAACGGTCAGATGATCTTCCGTGATAATTCCAAGATTATGGTAGAAGGGAAGAATGTACTGATTTTATCTACTTCTATTACTACAGGCGTGACACTGGATAAAGCAATTGACAGTGTGGAATATTATGGAGGAAGAGTACGCGGTATTGCATCAATCTTCAGTTTTATCAGTAAAGCAAGAGGAATTGAAGTGAACAGTATCTTCGATGCCAAAGATTTGAAGGGATATGCATCCTACGATGCCAAAGTTTGCCCCATGTGTAAGGCGAAACAGAAGATTGACGCTATCGTCAACGGATATGGTTACAGTAAGATGTAGAAAAAATTTATAAAAATGAGGGGGAGGGCTTGTCAACTTCCCCCTTTTTGTGTATAATACTAACAATTTGGGCATTTTTAAGACAGGAAAGGACAAAGGTGAAAAGATGAAAGCATTTCTTATTCTGGAAGATGGCCATGTCTTTACAGGCAGAAGCATCGGTTCCACCAGAGAAGCGGTCAGTGAGATCGTCTTCAATACATCCATGACAGGATATTTGGAAGTACTGACAGATCCGTCCTATGCAGGACAGGCAGTTGTTATGACATACCCGTTAATTGGCAACTACGGAATCTGCTATGAGGATATGGAATCAGAAAGGCCGTGGGTAGACGGATTTATCGTCCGTGAGCTGTCCAGAATGCCGAGCAATTTCCGTTGCGAGGATACGATTCAGAATTTCCTTGAGAAAAATGATATTCCGGGTATCTGTGGAATTGACACCCGTGCACTTACCAAGATCCTTCGTGAGTCCGGTACGATGAACGGTATGATTACCACCAATGAGAATTATGATATGGATGAAGTGATGAAGAAGCTGAAAGCTTATTCTACGGGAGATGAGGTGTCGAAAGTTACCTGCCGTGAAAAATCTGTTCTTCCGGGTGCTGGATATAAAGTAGCGCTTCTGGATCTGGGTGCGAAGAGAAATATTGCGCGTTCTCTGAACGAGCGAGGATGTGAGGTCACGATTTATCCGTCCTTTACAACAGCGGAAGAGATCATTGCTTCCAATCCGGATGGTATTATGCTTTCCAATGGACCTGGAGATCCGAAAGCCTGCGCACAGGTAATTAAAGAGATACGTAAACTCTATGAGACAGATATTCCTATTTTTGCAATCTGTCTGGGACATCAGCTGATGGCTCTTGCAACCGGTGCAGATACATTCAAATTAAAATATGGACACCGTGGTGGAAATCATCCGGTAAAAGATATGGAAACAGGACGTGTGTATATTTCTTCCCAGAACCACGGTTATGCCGTAAATCCGGAGAGCCTGGATCCGAAAGTTGCCGTACCGGCATTTACCAATGTTAACGACGGAACCAACGAGGGACTGAAATATGTGGGCAAGAACATCTTTACGGTACAGTATCATCCGGAAGCATGCCCGGGACCGCAGGATTCCAGCTACCTGTTTGACAGATTTCTGAAGATGATGGAGGAGAAGAAGAATGCCTAAGAATCCGGATATTAAAAAAGTACTGGTAATCGGTTCCGGTCCTATCGTAATCGGACAGGCTGCCGAGTTTGACTATGCAGGAACACAGGCCTGCCGTTCTCTGAAGGAAGAGGGACTGGAAGTTGTACTTCTGAACTCCAACCCGGCTACCATCATGACTGATAAGGACATTGCAGACCGTGTATACATTGAGCCGCTGACGGTTGATGTAGTAGAACAGCTCATTTTAAAGGAAAAACCGGACAGTGTACTGCCGACCCTTGGCGGACAGGCAGGACTGAACCTGGCTATGGAGCTGGATGAGAGAGGATTCTTCGAGAAGACCGGTGTAAAACTTATCGGAACCACTTCCCAGACCATTAAGAAGGCAGAAGACCGTCTGGAGTTCAAGGCAACCATGGAGAAGATCGGTGAGCCGGTAGCTCCGTCTCTGGTTGTTGAGAACCTGGAAGATGGTATTGCATTCTCCAATAAGATCGGTTATCCGGTTGTTCTTCGTCCGGCATATACCCTGGGCGGAAGCGGCGGCGGTATCGCTCACAATCAGGAAGAACTGGAGGAGATTCTTGCAAATGGTCTTCGTCTCTCCCGTGTAGGACAGGTTTTGGTAGAGCGCTGCATCGCAGGATGGAAAGAGATCGAGTACGAGGTAATGCGTGACGGCGCAGGCAATGTAATTACCGTCTGCAACATGGAAAATATTGACCCGGTCGGCGTCCATACCGGTGACAGTATTGTAGTAGCTCCGTCCCAGACCCTTGGAGATAAAGAGTATCAGATGCTCCGTACTTCTGCGCTGAACATTATCAGTGAGCTGAAGATCACGGGAGGATGTAACGTACAGTTTGCACTTCATCCGGAAAGCTTCGAGTACTGTGTTATCGAGGTAAACCCGCGTGTAAGCCGTTCTTCTGCACTGGCTTCCAAAGCAACCGGATATCCGATTGCAAAGGTGGCTGCAAAGATCGCCATTGGTTATACGCTGGATGAGATTAAAAATGCCATTACCGGACAGACTATGGCAAGCTTCGAGCCGATGCTGGACTACTGCGTTGTCAAGATGCCGCGTCTTCCGTTTGATAAATTCATCAGTGCAAAGAGAACCCTGACCACACAGATGAAGGCAACCGGTGAGGTTATGAGTATCTGTGATAATTTCGAGGGCGGCCTCATGAAAGCCATTCGTTCTCTGGAGCAGCATGTAGACAGCCTTATGTCCTATGATTTCAGCCATCTGGATAAAGCAGGACTTCTGGAGCAGCTGGAAGTGGTAGATGACCGCAGAATCTGGGTTATCGCAGAAGCACTTCGTCAGGGAGTTTCCTATGACGAGATTCATGACATTACGAAGATTGATAAATGGTTCATCGACAAGATTGCTATTCTGGTAGAGATGGAGCAGGCTCTGAAGACTCAGGAACTGACGGTAGATCTCTTGAGAGAAGCAAAGAGAATCGAGTTCCCGGATAACGTGATCGCAAATCTGACCGGAAAATCCGAGGAAGAGATCAAGAAGATGCGTTACGACAATGGTATCGTAGCAGCATTCAAGATGGTAGATACCTGTGCAGCAGAGTTCGAAGCATCTACGCCATATTACTATTCTGTATATGGAAGTGAAAATGAAGCCATTGAGACCAACGATCGTAAGAAGGTGCTGGTACTTGGCTCTGGCCCGATCCGTATCGGTCAGGGTATCGAGTTCGACTTCTGCTCCGTACATTGTACCTGGGCATTTTCCAAAGAGGGTTATGAGACCATTATCATTAATAACAATCCGGAGACCGTAAGTACGGACTTCGATATTGCAGATAAACTGTATTTTGAGCCGCTGACTCCGGAAGATGTGGAGAGCGTGGTTCGCCTGGAAAAACCGGACGGAGCTGTGGTACAGTTCGGCGGACAGACTGCCATCAAACTGACAGAGGCTCTTATGAAGATGGGTGTGCCGATCCTTGGAACTTCCGCAGAAAATGTAGATGCAGCTGAGGACAGAGAGCTCTTCGACGAGATTCTGGAACAGTGCCAGATCCCGAGACCGAAGGGAGGCACCGTATACACGGCAGAGGAAGCAAAAGAAGTAGCAAACAGACTGGGATATCCGGTACTGGTTCGTCCTTCTTACGTACTTGGCGGACAGGGTATGCAGATTGCCATCAATGATGAGGATGTAGAAGAATTCATCGGTATCATCAACCGGATTGCACAGGATCATCCGATTCTGGTTGATAAATACCTGCAGGGTAAAGAGATCGAGGTCGATGCGGTATGCGACGGTGAGGATATCCTGATTCCGGGTATCATGGAGCATATTGAGCGTGCGGGTATCCATTCCGGAGACAGTATTTCCGTATATCCGGCAAAGAGTATCAGTCAGAAAGTAAAAGATACCATCGAAGAGTACACCAAACACCTGGCACGTTCCCTGCATGTTATCGGACTGATCAACATTCAGTTCATCGCTGTAGGCGAGGATGTATATGTCATCGAGGTAAATCCCCGTTCCAGCCGTACGGTACCGTACATCAGCAAGGTAACTGGTATTCCGATTGTGCCGCTGGCAACCAAAGTGATCCTTGGATATAAGATCAAGGATCTGGGGTACACACCAGGACTTCAGAAAGAAGCAGATTACTTCGCAGTGAAGATGCCGGTATTCTCCTTCGAGAAGATCCGTGACGCTGATATCAGCCTTGGACCGGAGATGAAATCCACTGGTGAGTGTCTGGGTATCGCAAAGACCTTTAATGAAGCACTTTACAAGGCATTTCTGGGTGCGGGAATCTGCCTGCCGAAATACAAGAACATGATCATGACTGTCCGCGATGAGGACAAGGCAGAGGCTGTGGAGATTGCCAAGAGATTCGAAGCTCTGGGTTACAATATCTACGCAACCAAGGGAACTGCCCGTGCACTTATGGATGCAGATGTACAGGTTCGTCTGACCAGAAAGGTAGAGCAGGAGTCTCCGAATATCCTGGATCTGATTCTTGGTCATGAAATTGACCTGGTTATCGACACACCGTCCCAGGGCGTTGAGCACAGCCATGACGGATTTGTTATCAGAAGACATGCCATCGAGACCGGCGTCAATGTTCTGACAGCGATTGACACAGCAAAAGCACTGGTTACCTCTCTGGAAGATACTGACCACAAGAATCTGACGTTGATTGATATTGCGAAAATCTAATAACAGGAAATGAATATAAAAAAACTGGCAGCAGAGGTAACTCTGTTGCCAGTTGTTTTTGATGGAGGAAATATGACAAAGGATATGACAACGGGTTCGCCTGTCCGGCTGATTATCGGATTTGCGATCCCTATGTTCCTTGGAATGCTGTTCCAGCAGTTTTACAGCATGGTGGACACATTGGTGGTTGGACGATTTCTTGGTGTAAATCCGTTGGCAGGGGTAGGTTCCACCACATCCCTCAACTTTATGGTCATCGGATTTTGCACAGGCGTCTGTAATGGGTTTGCCATTCCGGTGGCACAGATGTTCGGCGCACAGGAGGAACACCGTCTCCGGAAATATGTGACCAACAGCGCGTGGCTTTGTATGATATTTTCCGTTGTGATGACTTTAGCAGTAGTGGCATCCTGCAGAGCCATTCTGACATTGATGAACACGCCAAAAGAAATTTTTGAATATGCTTATATCTATATTTTGATTGTCTTCTGGGGAATTCCATGTACTTTTCTTTATAATATCCTTGCAGGTATTATCCGGTCACTGGGAGACAGTAAGACGCCGGTTGTCTTTCTGGCACTGTCATCCGCGATCAATATTGTGCTGGACCTGGTGTTTGTGTTGTTGTTTCACATGGGAGTGGAAGGCCCGGCTATTGCGACAGTACTGGCACAGGGCATTTCAGGTGTGATCTGTCTTTGGTATATGTGGAAAAAATTCCCGATTCTGCATGCCACAAGGGATGAGTGGAAACCGGAGCCTTCCTATATGGCGAAGCTTTGCTATATTGGAATTCCCATGGGATTACAGTACTCGGTCACCGCTATCGGTACACTGGTATTGCAGGCGGCTATCAACGGATTAGGTGCAGCGGTAGTTGCCGGTGTCACGGCAGCTCAGAAGATTAATGCCTTTATCTCCTGCCCGGTGGAATCACTGGGACAGACTATGGCACCTTATACGGGGCAGAACATGGGAGCCGGAAAGCTTGACCGGATTGGAAAAGGATTAAAGAGCGCTTCACTGATTGGTTTTTTGATGTCTGCAATTTGTTTTGTGATTGCTGCACTTTTTGGAAAACAGCTGACCCTTCTCTTTGTAGATGCAGGTGAGACGGCCATTATTGCTTACTCCTATGAGTTCCTTCTATTCTGCACTGGTGGTTATTGTCTGCTGACATTGGTGAACACGGTGCGGTTTACGATTCAGGGAATGGGATTTTCTGTTTTTGCTATCTGTTCCGGTGTAATGGAGATGATTGCAAGAATTTTGGCATCTACCGTAGTGGCTGGAAAAGTGGGATTTATCGGGATTTGTCTTGCCCATCCGTTGGCATGGGTATTTGCGGATATCTTCCTGATTCCGGCGTTTTTCTGGTGTAGAAAACGAATTGCATAAAATGCTGGAACAGGGGAAAACTGTTTTTGAAACAGTGCTTGACATATTGCCTAAATTGTGATAGATTAGTCAAAGATAATTAAGCAGGTTTCACGACGTAGTGGAAGCTGAGATGAAAATGTGTAGAAGCATTCTGAACAAGCCATTGTTTAGGGTGCTTTTTTGCGTATATGGCAGCGGAAGCCTGGTGGGTAAGGGATTGCGCGGTCATAATTGCCAGAAAGGAGGAGAAGAATGGCAAAAGATATGTTTCATGTCGGCACTCAGGTGCTGATTGGAAAAGAGCGTTTTTCCGGCATCTTTGACGGAATGACAAAAGTATTGATTGTAACGGATAAGTTCATGCATGAGAGTGGCACTGTTTCTTATGTGACGGATGTATTGGATCATCTGAAGGTGGAGTGGAAAATTTTCTCGGAGGTACGTCCGGATCCGGATATCATGACGGTCAGCAAAGGTGTTGCCATGATTCTGGAGTTTCAGCCCCAGGCGGTTGTAGCTCTGGGCGGTGGATCTTCCATCGACGCTGCAAAGGCCATCGTTTATTTTGCTGCTAAAGAGAGCAATGCACCGAGATGTAAGTTTGTAGCTATTCCAACGACCAGTGGTACTGGTTCTGAGATGACCAATTTCGCAGTCATCAGTAATCCGGAAAAGGCGGCTAAATATCCACTGGTAAATGATGAACTGTATCCGGATATCGCAGTATTGGATGCAGAACTTGTAAAAACGGTACCGCCAGCGATCACAGCTGCAACTGGAATGGATGTATTTACTCATGCAGTAGAGGCATTTGTCTGCACGGAGGCAAATCATTTCACTGATGCATGTGCAGAGAAAGCCATGAAGCTGGTAAGAAGTTATCTCCTTCGCTGCTACAAGAATCCGGAAGATATGGAAGCACGACAGGGGATGCATGATGCATCCTGCCTGGCAGGTATTGCATTTACCAATGCAGGCCTTGGCTTGGTTCACGGTATGGCACATACGTTTGGTGCACATTTTCACGTGCCCCATGGAAAAGCAAATGCCATTCTGCTTCCATATGTTATGGGATTCAATGCAGGATGCTATGACAGCCAGTTGACGGATGTGGCAAAAAAATATGCCCGTATTTCCAGACTGCTCCGTATTGAAGGACCGGGAATCCGTCAGAGTGCTTTCTCTCTGATCCGTACCATGCGTCAGTACAACACCCGTCTTGGCATTCCGGCTACCATCAAAGAGCTTGGTATCAGTAAAGAAGAGTTTGAGTCCGTACTGGATGAGATGTGTAAGGCTGCAAAAGCAGACAACTGTACCTCAACCAATCCGAGAGAATGTACGCCGGAGGATATCAGAAAGATTTTCCTGCAGGCATATGATGGAAAAATCGGAACAGGAAGGTAATTATAAATGGCAGAAGAAACCAAACAGAGAATTATTCAGGAATTCGTTCCTGGTAAACAGGTCACTCTGGCACATGTTATCGCCAATCCGGTTCCCAGTCTTTATGAGAAAATGGGGCTGATTGATGCCAGAGGAGCTATCGGAATTTTTACCATTACGCCGAGTGAGGGTGCTATCATCGCAGCAGATGTGGCAACTAAAGCGGCAGATGTAAGCATCGGATTCGTAGACCGTTTTAACGGAACACTGATTATCTGTGGAGATGTGGCAGCAGTGGAATCCGCACTTCGTGAAGTGATGCATACGCTCTGTGAAATGATGGGCTTCACACCGACGGTGGTGACGAAGACGTGACGCAGCAGAAACGCATGATTCTGATTGGAAAGACAGCGGCAGGAAAGACAACTCTCTGCCAGTATTTGACCCATCAGGATCTGGTATATCATAAGACTCAGACGATCGCAGTCATGGGTGGACAGTTTATTGATACGCCGGGCGAGTATCTGGAACGTGTACGGATGAGAGGAGCGCTCTCCGTGACGGCGGCAGATGCAGATATTATCCTGTTTGTACAGGATCCGACAGCAAAAGAGAAAATGTTCCCGCCAGCATATGCAGGAAGTTTTGCAAAGCCGGTGGTAGGTATTGTGACAAAAAGTGATATTGCAACGGAAGAGCAGTTAAAAGATGCGACGGAGCATCTGAAAGCAGCCGGCGCAAATCATATTTTTGTGACCAGCAGTGTGGCAGGAACTGGATTTAAAGAATTATTTGATTATCTTGATACGCTGTAAAAGTGATTAAAAATAGAATACACGATAGGTGATGGAAGATGAAGAAGTCTGAAATTCGTATCGTCATAGTAGATGACGAACCGATTATCAGAATGGACTTAAGAGAAATTCTGGAATCGAAGGGCTATCAGGTCGTCGGCGAAGCAGCTGATGGATTTGATGCTGTAGAACTCTGCAGAACGCATGTACCAGATCTGGTACTGCTGGATATTAAAATGCCGTTGATGGACGGTCTGTCTGCTGCTCAGATTATTCATGAGCAGGGACTTGCCGGTTCTATTGTATTTCTGACGGCATATAGTGACAGTTCCTATATTGAAGGGGCTAAGACAAGTGGAGTCAGTGGCTATCTGGTAAAACCGGTGGATGAAAAGGCACTGGTTCCCTGTATCGAACTTGCCATGGCAAGAAGCAGTGAGATTAAAACACTGAAGACAGATGTTGAGAAGGCGAATGAACGGCTGGAAACACGGAAAGTAGTGGAAAAAGCCAAAGGATATCTTATGGAGACTAATCATGTGACGGAAGAAGAAGCATATGAATATATCCGTAAGATGAGCAAAATCAAAAATGTGTCCATGAAACGGATTGCTGAGATCATTCTGATGAAATGCGGGAGATAACAGGATATGATGACGATTCGGGAACTTTGCGAGAAACATACCAGCCTTACATCAGCAGATATTGAAAAAATAGAAAATATGGCAAGAACAATTCCGTATCTTGCGAATCTGGAGGATGCAGATATTTTTATTGACTGTCTCCTGCCATCCGGAGATGCTATTGTAGTAGCGGAGGCCAATCCAAAAGACAGTCCTTCTTCCTATGAAAAAAGTGTGGTGGGCATGATTGCCTATCAGCAGAATGAACCGGCTGTTGCAAGAACCTTTAAGGTTGGTGTGGCAACGAAACATATGAAGGCGCTGACCCAGGAAAATACGAGAGTGATTCAGTCCGTAGAACCGATCAGTAATGGAACAGAGATTATCGGTGTACTGATCCGGGAAAAGAGGATTGAGGAACAGTACAGCGGTCAAAGTGCGCTGCATTTGTCTCATGAAAACTATGAATCTATGGCACAGGCAATAACCAGTAAAAAAGGATCCTGGCTGGCAGAATGCATTGATGAAGCCTTACTTATTATAGACCGTAAAGGTCTGGTCTGCTCTGCCAATGATGTGGCATGCAGATTGTATCGGCGTCTCGGATATGTGGGAGAACTGATTGGCCAAAGATATGAAAACGTTCAGCTGGTAGTTCCGCAGTATGGAATATCTGACGAAGCAGTGACAGAAGCATCCGTTGGTAAAAATTATTTTATTATCCGTCATGTAAAACTGGAAACAGCAGATCTTTCCTGTGCAGTAATTATCAGGGATGAAACAGCGGAAAAGCAGCGTGAGCAGGAACTGGTTCTGAAATCAGTGGCAATCCAGGAGATGCATCATCGCGTGAAAAATAATCTTCAGACGATTGCATCGTTGTTAAGACTGCAAATCAGAAGAAGCGAAAATCCGGAAACGATACAGGTATTGCGGGAGACTATGAGCAGAATTCTGTCTATTTCGGCCACCCATGAACTGCTTGCAAGAAACGGCGTGGATCAGGTGAAAATTGGCGAGGTGCTCAGGCAAATCCGCAGCAATGTGCTGCAGAGCTTTGAACATTCTGAAGTGGATATTGAGATTTCAATGGAATCAGGAGACTTTGAAACAGATTCAGAGATTGCGGCATCAGTAGCCATGGTGGTTAATGAACTTCTTCAGAACAGTATGAAATATGCATTTGAAGGCAAAGAAAAAGGTTTGATAGAGATCCTTGTAAAAAAAGGAGAGCTCTATTCGAATATCACGGTACGCGATGATGGCATCGGATTTGATGCGGATATCAGCAGACCGAATCATCTGGGATGGGGAATCGTGCGTTCACTGATAAAGGATAAGCTTCATGGAACCATCCATGTAGAGTCCGGAGAGCAGGGAAGTGTAGTGACCTTTGATTTCTTAAACCAGAATGTGGATACACTGGAACTATAAAAATGCCGGAGGTTCTAAAAAAGAATGAAAGAAACAATTACAAGTGTAGGCATTGATATTGGTACCTCCACGACACAGTTGATTTTCAGCCGGCTGACCATTGAAAATCTGGCCAGCAGCTATACGGTTCCGAGAATCAGTATTGTGGACAAAGAAGTGATCTACCGCAGTCATATTTATTTTACACCGCTGAAATCTCAGCAGGAGATTGATGTGGAAGCAGTGCGGAAGATTGTAAAAGAAGAATATGAGAAAGCCGGTATGACGCCGGATATGCTCCAGACTGGAGCGGTCATCATTACCGGTGAGACTGCCAGAAAGCAGAATGCCAATCTGGTGCTGGAAATGTTAAGTGACATGGCGGGAGATTTCGTTGTGGCAACGGCGGGACCGGATCTGGAATCCGTGCTTTCCGGTAAAGGGGCCGGTGCAGACCGGATTTCAGAAGAAGAACGTATTTGTGTGGCAAATGTAGATATCGGAGGCGGTACCAGCAACATTGCATCCTTTTATAAAGGACAGGTTATGGGTACGTCCTGCCTGGATATTGGAGGACGGCTGATCAAAGTAGAAAATGGAAAGATCAGCTATATTTTCCATAAAACCGCGGAACTGGCATCTCATATGGGAATCTCCATCAAGGTGGGAGATCCTGCAGATCCGGAAAAACTTCGAAAAATCTGTGACCGGATGGCAGATGAACTGGCGCAGGCACTGTATCTGAAGGATGCGGATGCCGAGCATGCCGGACTTTATACCAATGACGGTAAACGGCTGCCGGATAATCATAAGATTGATGCCGTGACATTTTCCGGAGGAGTTGCAGATTGTATCTATCATCCGGAAGGAAAAGAGACATTTCAGTACGGAGACATCGGAGTGCTCCTTGGAAGGGCCATTCTCGATCATCCTGCATTTAAGAATATACGCTGGTTTACCGCAGCAGAGACGATCAGAGCGACCGTGGTAGGTGCGGGAACCCATACCACCAGTGTTAGCGGCAGCACCATTTCCTATGCAAAGGATAAGCTGCCGGTTAAAAATATCCCGGTCTTAAGAATTGGATCGGATGATGAAGCTGATTTGGAAGCATTTGCTTCTTCAATCATACAACAACTCCCTCTGTACCATTCGGAGGGAAAACTGGAACAGATAGCCATCTCTTTTGAAGGCCGGCATTACGTAAGTTTCCTGGAAATCCAGGCCCTTGCAGCCGCCATCATCAAGGGGGCAAGGGAAATTATTGACAGTGAGTTCCCACTGATCCTGGTAGTGGAAAATGATATCGGAAAAGTTCTGGGAAATGCCCTTAACGTGGCGCTTCACAGAGAAAAACCAGTTGTGTGCATTGATGGAATTCATGCACAGGGCGGGGATTATATCGATATCGGAGAACCACTGGCCAACGGAAGAGTTGTTCCGGTCGTAACAAAAACTTTAATTTTCAATACTTAAAAGGAGGAGAGAGATTGATATTAAAGACAACGCTTTTTGGTCATACTTATGAATTCAAATCTGTCAGAGAAGTTATGGCCAAGGCAAACGAAGAAAAGTCCGGCGATAAGCTGGCAGGCATTGCTGCAGAGACCGCAGAGGAGCGTGTAGCTGCCAAAGTTGTACTTTCTAATCTGACACTGGAGAATTTAAGAGAGAATCCTGCCGTTCCCTACGAAGAGGATGAAGTAACAAGAATTATCCAGGATGGAGTCAACGAATCTATTTACAACAGCATCAAGGGCTGGACCGTTGCACAGCTCCGCGAGTGGATCCTCGATACAGAGACCACCGGAGACATGATCAAACGTGTATCCAGAGGTCTGACCAGTGAGATGGTAGCTGGTGTTGCCAAACTGATGGGCAACCTGGACCTGATCTACGGAGCAAAGAAAATTCACAACCCGACCCATTGTAATACTACTCTGGGACTGCCGGGAACCTTCTCATCCCGTCTGCAGCCGAACCATACCACTGATGATCCGAAGGGTATCATGGCTTCCGTTATGGAAGGTCTTTCCTACGGCTGTGGTGATGCCGTTATTGGTCTGAACCCGGTAGACGACTCTGTAGAGAGTGTTGCAAGAATCTTAAAGAGCTTTGATGAGTTCAAAAATAAATGGGAAGTTCCGACCCAGATCTGTGTACTGGCTCATGTAACGACCCAGACAGAAGCAGCTGATAAGCTGAATGCACCGATCGACCTGATGTTCCAGTCTATCGCTGGTTCTCAGAAGGGTAATGAAGCATTTGGTCTGAACGCACAGATGCTGCAGGACGGCCGTGAAATGATGTTGAAGAAAGGTACCTCTACCGGACCGAACGTCATGTACTTCGAGACAGGACAGGGTTCCGAGCTTTCTTCTGAGGCTCACAATGGCTGGGATCAGGTAACTATGGAAGCAAGATGCTATGGTTTTGCAAAGAAATATGATCCGTTTATTGTAAATACGGTTGTTGGATTTATCGGACCGGAGTATCTCTATGACTCCAAGCAGGTAACCCGTGCAGGTCTTGAGGATCATTTTATGGGTAAACTTTCAGGACTTCCGATGGGCTGTGACTGCTGCTACACGAATCATATGAAAGCAGACCAGAACGATATTGAGAATCTGTCCATGCTTCTTGCCGCAGCAGGCTGTACCTATATCATGGGTGTACCGGAAGGTGATGACTGTATGCTGATGTACCAGTGTACCGGATATCATGAGGCGGCAGCTCTCCGTGAAATTCTGGGACTTCGTCCGACAAAAGAATTTGACGCATGGCTTGAAAAGATGGGATTCTCTAAAGATGGAAAGCTGACACCGCTTGCAGGTGATGCATCTGTATTTTTAGCAAAATAGAAAGGAGGCAGAAACAACAATGAACGATAATGAATTAAGAGCAATTATTGAACAGGTACTTACAGAGATGAATGTAAGCGGTACCGCATCTGCCTCAGCAGATGGAAATGCAGTAAAAACTGCAGTTGTCAATGCAGTGAAAAATGCCGGCTGTGAGCAGGCAGGAGTGGAGGAAGGATGCCTTCCGGATATCACTCAGATTGACATTAAGAAACAGTATCTGGTAGAACATCCGCAGAACGGAGAGGCTTACCTTGATCTCAAACAGTACGCTCCGTGCCGTCTTGGTATCGGCAAAGCAGGTGCCCGTTATAAGACTCTTCCGAATCTGGAGTTCCGTGCAGCTCATTCTGCAGCACAGGATGCAGTTTTCAATGATGTTGATCAGGAGTTTATCGATAAGATGGGACTCTTCACCGTACAGACCCAGTGCGAGAGCAAAGATGTATATCTGACCCGTCCGGATCTGGGAAGAAAATTGAACGACGAAGCTGTAAAAACTATTAAGGAAAAATGCAAAATGCATCCGACCGTACAGATCTATGTATCTGACGGATTAAGCTCTGCAGCAGTTGCTGCCAATGTGGCAGACGTTCTACCGGGTATTATGCAGGGACTGGAGAGCTATGGTATTGATACAGGAACCCCGTTCTTCGTAAAATATGGCCGTGTAGGTGTTATGGATCAGGTATCCGAACTGACCGGAGCAGAGGTGACCTGCGTACTGATTGGTGAGAGACCGGGTCTGATTACTGCAGAGTCCATGTCCGCATATATTGCATACAAAGCAACGGTTGGAATGCCGGAGGCAAGAAGAACCGTTGTATCCAATATTCACAGAGCAGGAACCAATCCTGCAGAGGCCGGAGCTCATATCGCAGAGATCATCAAGATCATGCTGGAGAAGAAGGCAAGTGGAACTGATCTGAAGCTGTAAGGAGGAAACAAAAAATGAAGAGAGATCCGTTAAAGGCAAGTGTCCTTGCCACAAAGATCATCCCGAATGTCAGCCCTGATCTTGCAAAAGAGCTGAATCTGGGACCGGATATGAAATCATTAGCGCTTATTACTGCTGACAGCGATGACGTGACTTACACAGCGCTTGATGAAGCAACCAAGAAGGCAGATGTAACCGTTGTTTATGCAAAAAGCTTTTACGGCGGCGCTGCCAATGCAAATACGAAGCTTGCCGGTGAGATCATCGGTATCCTGGCTGGTCCGAATCCGGCAGAGGTAAAGAGTGGCCTTGAGGCAGCAGTTGATGTGATCGAGAACCAGGCACATTTCGTATCTGCAAATGAAGATGACAGTATCTGCTATTATGCACACTGCATTTCCAGAACCGGTTCTTACCTTTCCGAAGGTGCCGGAATCAAAGAGGGAGAGGCGCTTGCATATCTGATCGCACCGCCGTTGGAAGCTATGTACGGTGTGGATGCAGCTCTTAAAGCAGCAGATGTAAAAATGTGTGTTTTGTATGCACCGCCTTCAGAGACCAACTTTGGCGGCGCTCTGCTGACCGGAAGTCAGTCTGCATGCAAATCTGCATGTGATGCTTTTGCAGCAGCAGTTGAGTTTGTAGCAGACAATCCAATTGCATAATTCGATAACGGAGGTATGCAATGAAAGCATTAGGGCTGATTGAAGTCCGGGGAATGGTTCCGGCAGTGGAAGCACTGGACAGTGCTTTAAAAGCTGCCAATGTGAACCGTCTTGATGTAGTGAAAGTCGGCGGCGGTCTGGTCAGTGTACTGATTGAGGGCGACGTGGGAGCTGTCCGTGCAGCTGTGGATGCTGCACAGGCAGCGGCAGAAAAGATTGGAACCGTGATCTCCACACACGTGATTCCCAGACCGGCAGAGGATGTGACACAGATGATCACGCCGAACCCTGATCCGCAGCCGATCATAAGTGAGCAGCTGGAAGACAATCATGATGAGACAGCAGAAGCTGAGCAGCCGGAAGACAGCAGTGAAGTGACCGAAGAAGTAAAAGAAGAACCGGCTGAGCAGAAGAAGGGAAAGCTTGCTTACATCCCGGATGTAGAAGAAATGAAAGCCATGACCGTAGACAAACTGCGTGCCCTGGCCCGTAAACTTGAAATTACAAATATGACCCGCAAGGAGATCCGTTTTGCAAACAAGACGGAACTCATTGAACGAATTTTGGAGTTTCTTGAAAAGGAGAACAAGTAATGCAGTTATATGACAAAGACCTTTTGTCGGTACAGGAAGTGCGTGACCTGGTAGAGAAAGCGAAAGCTGCTCAGCAGGAACTGGCACAGAAATCCCAGGCTGAGGTAGATGCTATTGTGGCTTCTATCGCTAAAGCAGGTGTTCGCAATGCAGAGCGCCTTGCACAGATGGCTAATGAGGATACCGGATTCGGTAAAGTTGCCGACAAAGTAATCAAAAATATTTTCGGAAGCCAGATGGTATATGAGCATATCAAAGATATGAAGACCATTGGTATTCTGGACCGCGATGAGGCTAACAAAACCTACACCATCGCAGCACCGGTAGGAGTCATCGCAGGACTGATCCCGTCCACCAACCCGACCTCCACCGCATTTTATAAATCAGAGATTTCCATCAAAGCTGGAAATGCCATTGTATTTTCACCGCATCCGAGTGCACTGCGAAGCATCAGCGAGGCAATCAAAGTAATTCGTCAGGCAATTGCAGAGGCGGGAGGCAATGAAAATCTGGTAAGCTGCATCAGCCTTCCGACCATGCAGGCTACGGATAATCTGATGAAACATCCGGATGTAGCCCTGATCCTGGCAACCGGCGGAAGCGCTATGGTACGTGCTGCTTATTCTTCCGGAACACCGGCCATCGGTGTAGGACCTGGAAATGGTCCGGCTTATATCGAGAAGACTGCTGATCTGCCGCTGGCAGTGAAGAGAATCATGGATTCCAAGACCTTCGATTATGGAACCATCTGTGCATCAGAGCAGTCTGTGGTATGCGATGATGACATGGCAGAGGCAGTACAGAAAGAAATGGAGAAACAGGGAGCTTACTTCTTAACAGATGAAGAGCGCCTGAAACTTGGAAAATACATCCTGCGTGCAAATGGAACCATGAATCCGGCTATCGTAGGAAAATCCCCGCAGGTGATTGGTGAACTGGCAGGTATCAACGTACCTGCAAGTGCAAAAGTCATTGTAGCAAAAGAAGACGGAATCGGAAAAGGACATCCTTATTCTAACGAAAAGCTGGCTCCGATCCTGGCATTCTATACGGCACCGGATTATAAGGCAATCGCAAAACTTTGTGATGAGATTCTTCGTTACGAAGGTGCAGGACATACGTTCAGTATGCACACCAAAGATGACAGAATGGTCGAGTATTTCGCAGAGAGAATGCCGGCTTCCCGTATCATCATTAATTCCCCGAGTGCCCTTGGAGGTATCGGAGCATCTACGGCACTGATGCCGGCTCTGACCCTTGGCTGTGGTGCCATCGGCGGAAGTGCAACATCTGAGAATGTAGGACCGATGAACCTTCTGAACCTGAAGCACGTAGCCTACGGACTTCGTGAAATGGAAGAGATCCGTGGTGCAGCTGCAAAAGAGCAGAACTGCTGTGGCGCAGAGAAAAAAGTAAGTGCTGATAAAGTAGACGAGATCGTAGCAGAGATTATCGCAAGAATTCAGTCAGCGAAATAAAAAACAATAAATATCAAAATTTACAATTATCCAGGAGGAAATGAATTATGGCAGCAATGCAGGCATTAGGAATGATCGAAACAAAAGGACTTGTAGCATCTATCGAGGCAGCAGATGCAATGGTAAAGGCAGCAAATGTAACTCTGATTGGTAAAGAGCATGTAGGCGGCGGACTGGTAACCGTTATGGTTCGCGGTGATGTAGGAGCAGTAAAAGCATCTGTAGATGCCGGTGCAGCTGCAGCAGAGCGTGTTGGTGAGCTGGTAAGCATCCACGTAATTCCGAGACCGCATGATGAGGTTGAGGGAATCCTTCCGAAGTTAGGCTAATTTTAGAGCCCAAGAAGCGATTTTGCGAATAGGCTTTGAATAGGCATATCTAACGGTGGTAAGGAGGTGACACAGTGAAGGTAATTACAGAAGCAGCCCTGAGACTGGAACTGAAATGTGAAGAGCCGGAGGTTTATGTGATTCCTGAAGGATCGTTATTATCTCCGGCAGCCAGAGAGTATCTGTCTCAGAGAAAGATTAAGATCAGAAAAGCCGGTGAAGTGGAAAAACAGAAACCGGAAAAAGAGGTCAAGGTCGTTGCAACTGAACTGCCCGAACTGCCTCCTGTGGAAGTGCCGAAGGATACGGAACTGAAACCGAAATACACAGATTATGCCACAGGCGCATTTTATATGAAAAAGCCGGAGCATATGACTCAGCTGTATGGCAATGTCCTGGTTAATAAGGACAATCCGCGGATTTATTTCCGCGGAAAGCTGGACAGCCTGCAGGCACAGGTAGTCTTTGCACAGGCTATGATGGCGTCTCTCGGAGAAAATCAAAAGATCATTGATGACCTTAATGATGTATTGAGAAGTCTCAGGGAAATGATGCGCTGTGACGTACTTGATGAGGCATTTCACAATGAGACCATCATCGGTCTTACCCATGAGGAACTGCGTGCACATTCCCACAATCCCATGAAGTATTATAAGATCAAGGCAATGGTACTGCCGGATTATTCCATGGGAGTGGAGTATGCATTGTTAAATCAGATCCGCACCGCTATCCGGGAAACGGAAGTGGCAGCGGCAGGTGCATACAAAGAAGGCAATCAGTATACACATGGGGACATCATTGAAGAGTTAAACCGACTGTCAAGTGCACTGCATATTATGATGTGTAAATATCTGGCAGGTGACTATCAGCAGGGAGGAAGACCATAAATGGAAGAAATTGTTCGCCAGGTTATGGCGGCTGTAGAAAAATCGGGACTGGTGGAGATTGAAGTATCTGCCCGTCACGTGCATCTGACCCAGTCTGATTTTGAAATTATTTTCGGAAAAGGAAAGACCATGACTCCGAAACGAGACCTTTCCCAGCCGGGACAGTATCTGGCTGCGGAGAGAGTGGATATCATCGGACCGAAGAGAAAGATGACGAATGTAGCAGTATTAGGCCCGGTCCGCAAGGACACACAGGTGGAGCTTTCCAGAAGTGACTGTATTGCTCTGGGTGTAAAAGCGCCGCTTCGTGAGTCTGGTGACGTAGCAGGATCTGGTCAGATCAGAATTGAAGGACCGTGCGGAGCCATTGATATTCCGCAGGGCGTGATTGTTGCACACAAGCACATCCATGTACCGACGGAGATGGCAGAGAAACTGGGACTTCATGACAAACAAAGAGTCAGCGTAGAAGCAATTACAGAACGCCCGGTTGTGTTTAAGGATGTAATCATCAGAGTTAGTGACAATTTCCGTTTTCGGATGCACGTGGACTTTGATGAGGCAAATGGCGCTGATATAAGCGGATTTACGCTTGGAAAGATTATCAGGTAGACGACCATGGATTATGAACTTCTGATACAGAGAGTAATGGAAGAGGTCCGGAAACGGCTGGCTGAGGAAGAAGCGAAAAAGGCCGTTTGCGGCAAAAAAGAAGAGTGTACTACAGCGGAAGAAGTAAAACGTGTTGCACTCAACAAGAAATTTATTATGGAGAAGGATGTTCGTGCCGCTAAAGAGCAGGGGGCAGGTGCCGTTGAAATTCCGGGAACTTCTAAGATCACGGATTTGGCAAAAGAGTATGCCCATGAGCATGGACTTCTTCTGATCATCGACGGTAAAACAGATAAGGCGCGGAGGTAACGTATGAAAGTTGGTAAGGTAATCGGAAATATATGGGCAACCAGGAAAGAGGACAAACTGGCCGGTCTGAAACTCATGATTGTTCAGCCCGTGAGCCTTACCACAGGGGAAGCATACGGAACACCGCTGGTGGCATCCGATGTGATTGGTGCCGGTGTTGGAGAGCGGGTTCTCTATGTCAATGGAAGCTCAGCGAGAACCGCTTCCGGCGGACCGGACATTCCGGTAGACGCAGCCATCGTCGGCATTGTGGATGACCACGAGATTCTGGAATAAACAAAAAGATGGAGGAAGCAAGTGTTTCAGGAATTAATTGACAACATTACGAATGTAGGCGTCTTTACAGAGAGCCTGGGTGAGTGGGCATCCACTCTTTCTATTAACAAAGTCATTATCTTTATTATGATGATTTTCATGATTGTAGGAGCAATTGATAAGATTCGCGGCAACAAGTTAGGCTATGGCGAGCAGTTTGATGAGGGATTTAATGCCATGGGTCCCCTGGCAGCAGCCATGGCCGGTGTTGTAGCAGCCGCTCCGGTACTTGCAATCATTTTGAAACCGATCATTGTTCCGATCTATACCCTGCTGGGCGCTGACCCATCCATGTTTGCGACCACACTTCTGGCATGCGATATGGGTGGATATCCGTTGGCAATGCAGATGGCAGGAAGCGAAGCTGTTGGTAACTTCTCAGGTCTGATCCTGGGAACCATGATGGGACCGACCATCGTATTTACCATCCCGGTTGCACTGTC